>DATFQQ010000110.1:0-120089 GCA_035264195.1 Candidatus Sulfotelmatobacter sp.
TATTTCGAGGACACGTGGAAGGCGACCTCGAAACTCACGGTGAACTACGGGTTGCGCTACGAGGTGAACAGCCGGATTCACGAGGCGACAAAGCGAACGTCGCTGCCGGTTTTTACTGACGCGAACGGCAAGCCGGTGGGATATGGGGATCGAAATGCGCATCAGGAACTGTTGATCAATCCGCAGCCTCCTTACGATCAGGATTGGAATGGCTGGGGGCCGCGGCTGGGTCTCGACTACGCATTAGGCCGGCACACGGTGTTGCACGCGGGTGGGGCAGTCACGACGCTGATTCCGAATCTTTGGCAGGATAATTTTCTGACGGCGGCGATTCCTTATGTTTTTGCGCCGTCGATCTATGCGCAGCCGAACGAACCGATTGCCTTTCATAACACATTCGTTCCGCTGAACTTGCCGACCGCGTACGACAGTCAGGGCCACGCTATCTTCGCGACCGGGCGTTCCGAGGATGTGCCGGCGAATACAGTGTTTGACTACACGCGTTTTCAGAATGATCTCAATGCACTCGCGCCGGGGAATGTCCAGTTACTGAACGTCACCGGCATCGCGAAGAACTTTGGGAATGGTTATGTCGGAAGCTGGACGGCGGGGGTTGATCACGATTTTGGAGACTTCAAATTCAATGCGTCGTATGTAGCGACTGCCGGAATTCACCTGGCACGCGTCTACAATCCCAACGGCTATGGTGGCGCGTGCCAGGGATTTGCACCTTTCACACAGTTCGACAAGCCTTGTCACGCAACCGGAGGTTTTGGCCCGGAAATCATCATGACCAACGGCTCGCACTCGAGCTATCACGCTTTGCAGACAAGCCTGACGAAAAATTCCCCGAAATATGGGTTGGGGCTGCAGGCGAGCTATACGTACTCGAAGGCGTTGGACGACACCAGCGCCGTGCTGGGCGGATTGCTGGGGAGTTCGGGAACGATCCTGCAGACGGCGCCGCAGAATCCATGGGATCCGTCATTGGAGAAGGGTCCCTCGACATTCGACGTGACACATGTGTTCGCAGCAAGTGCGATTCAAATACTGCCGTTCGATCGAGTTTCGTTCTTGCGTCCGCTTGGGCGAACCTTCACCAGAGGCTGGCAGTTGCTGAACATCACAACGCTGACCACCGGGTCGCCGTTCACTGTGTTCTCTGGAGTGCAACAGACGGGAGCGGGGCTCGGCGGAGGAGATCGTCCTGATCTGGTTTCCATGCCGCAACTGTCAACCAGCCGTACGGTGCGCGGCGATTACTTCGGGATGGGAGCAGCCGGGAACCGCTCATTCTTCGATATTCCGATTAATGTTCCCGAAGGTACGGGGCCGAATCAGGGCAGATTCGGCACGCTGGGCCGTAACACGTTTCGCGGACCGGCGTATCACGACTTCGATGTCGCTATTATCAAAGACACACCGATTGGACACCGCGGGAATGCGGAGATGGGGACGGTGGAGTTTCGCGCGGAGTTCTTCAACATCTTCAATATCGTCAACTTCGGCCTGCCCTCGAACATCGTGAATGGAAGCGGGTTTGGGATCATCAGCAGGACTGCGGGGACTTCGCGGCAGATTCAGTTCTCGCTGAAGTTCATCTATTAGTGCTCGAGGATCACCACAGGGGGCACAGGGGTGCACAGCGGAAGAGATTTTGACGTGCACCGTGCTCTCCAATCCGTTACGGATCCAGGTCCTTCAACTCACTGTTAGTCTATTGACGATGACCCAAGTCCGATGTGCGGCACTTCTTTTCGATCTTGATGGTGTGCTGATTAACTCAACTCCCGCCGTGGCCCGGGTCTGGCATCGCTGGGCTCTCGAACATGGTTTTGATCCGGAAGAAGTCGTGCCCCGTGCTCATGGCCGTCCCAGCCTGACGACGGTCCGTGAATACATGCCTAATGCTGATCACGAAGCGGAGAACCGCGAGGTCGAACGCCGCGAGATCCAAGATCTTGAGGGGGTAGTTCCGCTGCCCGGTGCGCTGGGGCTGCTTGCCAGTCTGCCGCTGGATCGCTGGACCATCGTTACCTCCTGTACCCGTAAGCTGGCGGAAGTAAGAATCGAAGCTGCAGGCCTGCTGCTTCCCAGGAAGTTCATCTCTTCGAATGACATCACGAACGGCAAGCCACACCCGGAGCCATACCTGAAGGGAGCCGCGGTGCTCGGATTTCCGGCTACGGAATGCGTGGTTCTCGAGGATGTTCCCGCCGGAGTAAAAGCAGCTAAGGCTGCGGGTGCCAGAGTGATCGCATTCACCACCACCGTGCAATCTTCATTCTTGCAGGAAGCAGGCGCGGATTGGATCTTGCGAAGTTGCGCGGACGTACTAGCATCGAATCATGAAAACGGTTTAATCCTGAATCTCTCACGATGAGGAGATTCAAGGCATCCACTGCGGTGGACCGTGAGTCACGCTGCTAAGTAAGGATCAATGGCTGTCTTTCTAAAGCAGCGCTGAGACTACGTCGATGTGGTCCTGGTATTGCAATCCTCTCTGACAGGAGGGAAATATTATGTCGACCACATTTGTCTCAAACTCGATCAATCGCGATTTGCACAGCTTTCTTGATCAGCGCCGGTCCGACCTCCGGCAACTGAAGAAAGACCTTCAATCCGGCGATCTCACTGCCGCTCGCCGGGATTACCAGACACTGCAATCGCTGGGGCAGTCCGGGCCGTTTGCCGATGGAGGTCCATTCGGTGCTGCGAACCGCGAAAAGAATTTCGAAGATATAGGCGCCGCTCTGGATGCCGGAGACTTGACCGGTGCGCGCCGGGCTCTTCTGTGTCTGCACCAGACCTTCGTTCCGATGAACGTGAACCGTCATGAAGTGCCGTCTCCGTCGCCTGCCGTGCCTGCCAAAACTCCAGCTCCCAGTCCGGAGCAAGGTAATGGGGTCAGTGTGATTGCTTGAGCGAATTTTCGAACGGCGGCGAATTGGTTCCACATCACCGTAGTTCGCGGTTCGCCGAACCTGTCTCCCTCCTTTCCATATCCGCAGGAGGCGGGAGACTGCATAGGTCCTCCGGCCTGCAAAAAGCGCAGGCCATCAGGATGACAAGCGGTGGATTACATCAAAGTGAAATGACCTAGGACCTTCTGGATCCGATGCTCCTGCCGAATGCACTTCAATCGAGGCTCAACTATTTCGGCTCCGCGACTTGCAGGTTATTGGCAACCGAAAAGATTCCGGGGACGGTGTTGGCACGCACGCCAGCCAGATTCTTGTCTGTCTCGTTATCTACCACGCCCTCGAGGTTGACTCGGCCATTCTTGACGATGATGCGGATGGGCTTCTGCACTCCGAGTTCATACTTCTGCAACGGCGGATAGCGGTAAATCGAACGAAAGAGCTGGATTCGCAATCGGTCGTCAATACTCGAAGGGGGAAGGACCTCTATCTGGTTGTCAACTTTCTCGATCCCTTCAATTCGCTTTACGACATTCTCGGCGTCGCTCTTGAGCGAAGGGCGAACCACCTGACCGACCAATGTCACGTCGTACCCATTCACTTTGTACGCGATGTTATCGAAGACGCCGAAGTAAGGAAGCATCAGCAGTTCATGACGAACTTCGCGGGTGATTCTCTCCTCAGATTTTCCGTTCGGCTGGCCGCGCTGGGCATTTTGTGCCGCAACAGTCAAAGTGATCAGGACAAGGAGGCACAGTACCCGAGTTGTCGACTTGGTTCTCATAATTCGACCTCCGAATGTGGATGCTTTCTGTCCAGGTCTGGTTGTTCAATTTACTACGGATGAGGAGTACGGGCAGAGTTGCATAGGTCCTTCGGCGCCAAAAAACGGCGCCATCAGGATGACAAAGCGGAATGGTACACCGGCAATTCCTAGATCGATCTAGCTCCTGCAAATGCGGCGCCCAAACGCCGCATCTTTGGCCCTGGTCCCATTCTGGGAAAACGCACAACAACGATTTTCTTGCGGGTACGCGTATAATTCTCGCGAACTAATTTCCGCCCCAACGGACCCACTGGAGGAAACCCGATTATGAGTTTTCATGCCATGAACCGCCGTAATTTTCTGAAAATAGCTGGCACCGCCACTGCCGCAAGCCTGTTCACCCCTCGTTTTAGCTGGGCCGCCGGCGAACACAAAATCAAGAAGGTTGGCGTGCAGCTTTATACCGTCCGCGATCTGATGAAAGATGATTTCGAGGGCACCATCGCGAAGGTTGCTCAGGTCGGCTACAAGGAAGTCGAGTTTGCCGGATACTTCGGACGGACCGCGGACCAGGTACGCGCGGTCCTCGAAAAGAACGGTTTGAAGGCGCCTTCTACGCACGTGCAATACGACGAGCTCGACGACAAGTTCCCGTCGGTTATCGATTTTTCAAAAGCGATCGGTCTGGAGTACATCATTTGCCCGTGGATTCCCGAGGAGCTTCGCAAAAATCCCGACATCTGGAAGCAGGCCTCCGAAAAGTTCAATAAGGCGGGCGAGCAGGCCAAGGCCGCCGGAATGCAGTTTGGCTATCACAACCATTGGTTCGAATTCCTCCCGACGGACGGCAAGATGCCTTACGACGAACTGCTAAAGCTCTGCGATCCCAACCTGGTGAAGATGGAAATGGATCTTTGCTGGACCACTGCTGCCGGTGCCGATCCGGTGAAATATTTCAACGAGTATCCCGGACGTTTCCCGCTGGTCCACGTGAAAGATCTCAAGACGAAGCCCAAGGTGACGACCGGCGGTGCGCAGAATTTTGGCGATACTGTCGATCTGACCGAAGTCGGCAGCGGTACTATCGACTGGAAACGCATTTTCGCGCAGTCCGACAAGGCCGGCATCAAGCACTACATTGTCGAACACGATCACCCGAAGCAACCCATCGCCAGCATCACCCAGAGCTATTCGTACCTGAGCAAGCTCACTTGGTAGCTACTTGCTTCTCAAACCTCTGGCCCGGCATCATTGCCGGGCCTTTGTTCTTGGAGATTCATTTGTCATCGCGAATCTAGAGAACCCAGAAACCACAGGGGACACAGGGGACACAGAGGATTTCCTGCGTGCCTTAGTGCCATTAGTAATTGATGGCCTCTACGTCCGAGAGCCGAAGGGATTTTCCAGCGACGGACTTTGCGGGGTGAATAGTTCCGCGCCGTTTTCAGTAATGTGCATATCGTCTTCCAGACGAACACCGAACTCGCCGCGAATGTAGATCCCCGGTTCATTGCTGGTCGTGATATTCGCCTGCAACTTCTCCGGATTCCCGCGCACGAGATAAGGCCGCTCATGGCCGTCCATTCCTAAGCCGTGTCCGAGTCGATGCGTGAAGTATTTGTAGTCAGGCCCATACCCGGCATCGATGACCACTTTGCGCGCGGCCGCGTCGATCGAACCGCACTCGACTCCGGGGCGAGCTGCGGCCAGAGCTGCCGATTGCGCACGGTGCACAATGTCGAACACCTGGTTCATCTTGTCCGACGCCTTCCCCAAAACATAAGTGCGTGTGATGTCCGACTGGTATCCTTCAACCACACATCCGCCGTCCATCAGTACAATCGTTCCTTCGTGCACCACCTGCGGCGTAACCGATCCGTGAGGAAACGCCGAAAACTCACCCACTTGCACATCGGCGTATCCCTGAAATCCAAGCTTCTCGTGCGCCTGCCGCACGAGATCTTCGACCTGAGGCTGCGTCATTCCGTCTTTCACAGCGAGGTAAGTAGCCTCATAAGCGGCCAATGTGACCTGCGATGCCAACCGCATCAAAGCGATTTCGTGTGCGCTCTTGATCATGCGGCAGCCTGCAGTTACTGGAGTCGCACTCGTAATGGTCGCTTGTGGCGCGGCCTTGGCAATACCGTCGCTAAATACAAATTTGATCGTTTCCTCGATCCCGATTTTTCCGGTACCAATTCCGCGTTCTCGCAGTCCATCTGCTACCCGCTGATACGGGCTCTCGTTCTCCTGCCAAACGCGAACATCGGGCTGCTTGCCATCGGGAGAGTTTGCGATCTGTTCGCGCGCGCGTCCCTCTTCGAATGCTGGGCAAACATAAAATGAGTTGCCTTTCACAGGGAGCACGAGCGCAAACAAGCGCTCTCCGCCCCACCAGCGGATCCCAGTGAAGTACTGCAGGGAAGTGCCGGCCATCAGAACGATCGCGTCGAGCGAGTTCTCGCTCATCAGCTTTCGGGCGAACTCCTGCCGTTCATGGCGTTCTTCGATGTTGATCGGCGAGGCTTCGTTCTTCCGTGACTTCAGCCGCCCGATCGAAGCAGGCAGGGAAGAGTCGGCAGAGTTGACGGCAAGCAGAGACTGCGAAGCCAGTACCGCTCCCGCACTCACGCCGCCAGCCTCAAGAAATTTTCGTCTCGAGATCATCAAGCCTCCGGGTTGGCAGAAACTACAATCGCACATTATAGGGCGTCGTAGGGCGTCATCCCGGGCGCAGCCGCTTTACGGGCGGAGCATGGGATCTCAGCGATGGCTCCGTCTCGTGGGAGATCCGTCGGCCCGCTGGTGAAAGCGGGGGCCTTCGGGATGACGCCGATCTCAGAGGTTCGCTGAGGTAAGCTTTTGTCAGGTATGGAATCCGGCTTCCAGTGCGACTCTTGCGGAGAGTGGAATGTCACCACGGTCGACGAGTCCGCCGGACGCCGCCAATCCTATGTGGAAGACTGCCAGGTTTGCTGCAAACCCAACGTGCTCCGCATCGAATACGACAATTCCACACAGGAATTCTTTATAACGGCGCAGTTGGAGTAACCCCAGGTTTAATAATCAAAGGGTTCTCTCGGCGGTCTCTGCGAACCGTCGGGATCTCGGTAGTCCAGGCGTTTCTCTAGGGCTGAAATTATTACGGCAGCCAGTGAAGCACTGCTAATTCCTGTTCGAAGCGCGTATATTCTGCTGTCTGGCGTAAGATTCCGCCCCACGCCGGCAAAAGAGGACTCTCATGGTCACTGGCTACAGTGCAGGCAGGATGGTATCCCACAACATGGTTACCACCCAGTTCGAACTCGATGGCTTCCGCGTCACTCGCACTCTTGGCGTCGTGCGAGGGATCGTCGTTCGCTCACGCTCCATCTTCGGAACCATTGGTGCAGGCTTGCAGACCCTCGTCGGCGGCAACATCACTCTTCTCACCAATCTCTGCGAGAAAACCCGCCAGGAAGCCTTTGATCTCATGCTGCAGCACGCCGCCGAATTGGGCGCGAACGCCGTTGTCGGCGCCCGCTACGACGCCACTGAGGTCATGCAGGGCGTAACCGAGGTGCTCGCATACGGCACCGCAGTCTTTGTTGAGCCGGTAAAGTAGGCGGCTGCCAACACGTTATCCACCGAACAGCTTATCGAACAGAGCTTTCAGTTTTTCGATCAAGGTTTTCGCGAACAGTCCCGCGAGCAAGGAATAGAAGACGAGTTCATGGAGCGACGTGGGCTGGCTTGGACAGGATTCGTGCCTCAAAAGGAACTCGGTTCGACTGGCTGAGAATACGAGAAGACCGGTCAGAAGACCCAGAAACGGACGGGCCACAAAAAAGGGCACCATCTTTTCATTGAATCTCTCTCCAGAACCCGGAGGGATCTTCACCTGACGGATCTGCCATCCGTGGGCGCGCCGGTCCAGCGATGAAATGAAGGCGGAAGTCGAACTGCCGAGTACGCTTGCGATGAGACAGGCCAGGCAATTGCGCAACTCGCCGCTGCCCAGTCTCTCACTCACGAGCAAGAACACAGTGAGACCCGCCGAAAGGCTAATGGCAAACGTCAAAACACCAGTTACGATCCAAGACTGCTTCTTCAGCCGAATAATCTCTTGTTCGAAGCACTTCTCAACAACGTCGGATAGCTCATGTTGCAGTCTCTGTAGTTGGCACTCTGAATCGCTAATCTTTTGCCTGAGTCCAGCCATCCTCGATTCGCAATCATCAGATTTTTGCCCTGAGGTAGTGTCGTGTTCGTTCAACATGGACGCCTCCACCGCAATGAAAAACGGCACGAGTGTAGCACCATCTTCTTCGGCATAAAGTAAACTTGTCGGGAAGCAAAGATTCCTTCATACGAGTCTTCCTCGAACAGAATATGTCTGCTCTCCCTGGAGTTCCGGCGATCGGTGAAGCTCGCGCCGTGCTCGCAAAGTATTTCCCAGCCACCCCATCAGTGAAAGCTCGAAGCCTGAGCAATTCCACCGTAGAAGTTCACCTCAAGTTGGAAATCGCGCTGCCAACCGGATCCTTCAAGCCCCGCGGCGCGCTGTACGCCTTGGCGAAGAACTTAGAGCGGAAAAAGATTGAAGAGGTCACTGCATCGAGCACCGGAAATCATGGAGCGGCGACCGCGTTTGCAGCCCGCACTCTCGACATTCGCGCGACCATTTTCCTGCCTGAAAATGCGAACCCGGTAAAGCGCAAAAAGATCGAAGATCTCGGTGCCAGCGTCGTTTGCAAGGGAAGTATCGATCTGGCCGGTGCATTTGTTGCTGCAAACGAATATTCTCGCCGCTCCGGAATCTACTTTCTGAATGACGCCACTGATCCCGATCTACCTGCAGGGCCAGGCACTATCGGACTAGAACTCACCGAACAACTCACGAACATTTCTACTGTCTTCGTGCCAATGGGGGATACAGCGCTGATCCGTGGTGTAGGTTCTGCGATCAAGCAACTGTCGTCGCAAACTCGTGTGATCGGAGTCCAGGCCGAAAAGGCTCCGTCTTACGTGCTGTCTTGGCGTGCTGGTAAGCCCATTGCGACGGAAACCTGCGACACTTGTGCCGACGGATTGGCCACGCGCACTCCCGAAGCCTCCAATGTCGCAGCGATTCGCGAAGTAGTGGACGATGTAGTTCTGGTCAGCGAGCAACAGATGCTTGACGCTGTGAAGCATTTGTATAACAAAGAAAATGTATTAGCCGAGCCCGCCGGCGCTGCTGCTACAGCCGCTTACCTCGCCAACCCGGTCTCTGGCCGAGTCGTCTTGCTCGTCACAGGTGCAAATATTTCTGATGAAGTACGGCAGCAGGCGGGCATTGAGAACCGTTAGGGCGTTTTCGCAATTCCGAGTCCAGAGAACTGTTGGAGGGATCTCAACAGGTCCCTCCAACAAAACTCATCTTTCACTGCATCGATGGGCCCGATCCCGGTTCTGGCGTGATCGATGTCGGCGTGCCAACCTGCGAACCGATCACGTCGCCCGAAACCACCATCTCCACGCGCCGGTTCAGTTGCCGCCCTTGGGAGGTGCCGTTGTCGGCTACCGGATTTGCCTTGCCGAGTCCAGTCGCCGATACATTATCTGGCTTGACTCCCTGAGAGATCAGATACCCACGTACGGAATCCGCACGTTTCTCTGAAAGCTGCTGATTGTATTCATCGCTTCCGATGCTGTCCGTGTGACCTTCGATGTTGAGGGTCAGATCGGGATAGGCCAGCACAATTCCCGAGATCTTGGCTAACTTCTCTCGAGCCTCAGGTTTGAGCGTGTACTTGTTAAAGTCAAACAGTACATCGGGCATGCTGACGATCAGCCCTCGAGCCGAATCGCGAGTCTGCAACACCTGGTTGAGCTGGGCCACAAGCCGCGCGCGCATCTCTTCTTTCTGCCGGACCGCTTCATCTTTTGCCTGCTCTGCTTGCTGGGTTTGGATCTCCGCCTGTGCTAACTGGTTCTGCGCCTCCTGCATTTTGCGTTGCGCATCTTCTGCCTGTTCCTGCGCAGCCGCGGCTTGAGCGGCGGCTTGTTGCTGCTGCGCCTGAAGCGCGGCCTGTTGTTGTTCTGCCTGCGCGCGGGCCTGTTCCGCATCGGCCCGTCGACGAGCGTCTTCGTTAGCCTGTGCCTGCGCCTGTTCCGCGTCTCGTTTCGCAGCGTCAGCATCGGCTTGCGCCTTTGCCTGTGCATCCGCAGCAGCCCGCCGAGCCGATTCCTCTCGCTCTTGTTCTTTCTTGCGCAAAGTAAGCACGCGGGCATCCTCCGCCATCTGCGTTGCACCGCGCGCCGCGGTTCCGATCGGCGTGCGGCCTTGCTTGCGCTGGTAATAGTCTTCGGCTCGCTGCAGCATGTCCTCTGCCTTCATCAGGCTGTCGTTGGCATATTGTTCTGCTCCGGCAGCTTTCGCGATCGCAACTGCATTGCGCGATTCCAAAAGGTCTAGCGGGACATTGGGCTGGGCCTGTGTCGATGGCAATTGCTCAACAGGAACGTCAATCGTGTACTCCTTGCCCTCGAGCACATCGAACTTCGCATCGATCGGTTCTTCGAATCCTTTTGTCCCCGGGAGAACCTGGTTTTCCGCCACCACCACTTCACTGGGGTGTATCACCGCAAAATAAGGCTCTGCCGTCACGAACAAGCCAAATGCCTGAAGATCCGTTGTAACGCTGAGCTTGTCTTTTCCATCGCCGCTAGGCAGGACCTCACCCAGGTTTACGGCTCGTCCTTCCGGCGTCACCGCCCACAAAACATAAGTCAGGTACTGTGGGCCGAACTTGGTCGGCCGCTGCATGTGGTTCAGTTCAACATCGATCGCAAGACGCCCGGCCTTGCCATCGACCTTCGCCCTTCCCGTGATCTCGGGCTCGATGCTCGTACCTTTTATGTCTAGGGTGGTCGATCCACCGCGATGCCGGTAATTGACCGCTTTCGCGCTGCGTGCATACACGTTTACCCGGAACACCGGAGTCTGGGAATTTTGCTGATTCGCGACATTCTGCTGTGACTGGGTTTCCGCCGGATTCCCCGGCGTGGGATAGAGAGGCGGCGGAGATGAGTTGTCTTGGCCTAGCGCTAAGGGGGTTAGAAAAACAGCAGCGAATAACGCGTATTGAATCCTCTTCATATCTCGGCCCTCGCCTTTCCTGATTGGTTTTTCTTCAATCAGGACAATTGCAGCAGCAAGGTCTATTGGGATCACTAGGGCCGAAGCTGCAAATTTCCACAAGAAATTCCGCGCCAGCCGCGGAGGTCAAGAAAAATCGAAGCGAAAGAATGGCGAAAGAACCAGGGACGCTAACCCAACCTATTGTGGTCCTCGAATTGGTTAACCACAACTCTTGGCGGTTTCTCAGGGCAGTGCCTAAGTGGGACGTACACCTGCAAGTTTCTGCTTGACAATAAACGACTTACAGCTAAGATGTGGTACAAAGTGGTAGAAAGTGGTGAGTCCGGTAGCTTGGTGGGAGCGAGGAGCTGAAAACGTGGAGCCGGTGGGAATCCGACCCAACAGTACGGTAAACAGCCCAGATCGCCCGGTTTTGACCGAACTTTTCGCTGCTTTCTCCTCCTTAATGCGCCATGTTTCGCGGCAATCATCCAACCCGGGTCGACGAGAAAGGCCGTCTGAAAATCCCGGCCGAGTTCAAGCGGGTGATCGACGAGAAATACGGGCAGCAATTTTACATCACAAGTCTCGATGGGAAGGTTGCTCAAGTATATCCCTTCGAGGAGTGGGAACGAATCGAGCAGAAGCTGGCTTCGCTCTCGAATTTCAATCCCACGAAGAAAAAGTTCTTGGATCGAGCGAATTATTACGGGCAGCAGGTCGAAATGGATGGGCAAGGCCGCTTGTTGCTGCCCCAGTTGTTGCGGGAATCAGGACAAATCAAGGGAGAGGTAGCGGTTCTAGGGAATTTGACATTTCTCGTCGTCAGGAACCTGGAGCTGTTCAAGAAAGAGATCGAAGAAGAAAAGTTCACGCCTGAAGATGAGAAGACGCTCGACGAACTGGGCATCTAGTGGGCGAGGGATCAACAGACACCCCTCAGGGGGTTGGACATGGTGGTGGAAGGGAACGGAGCCATGTTCCGGTTCTTTTAAAAGAAGCGATCGACTTTTTAAACGTGCGGCGTGGCGGGACGTATATCGACGCCACGGTGGGCCTTGGCGGGCACAGTTACGAAATCGCAAAACGCCTCGGCGCACCGGGACATTTGATTGGGCTCGATAAGGATCCGGCAGCGCTGAAGATTGCCGCTGTTCGGCTTTCGGCTTTCGGCTTTCGGGATGAATCAGCTCCGAGAGCCGAAAGCCGAGAGCCGAAAGCCGATTGGCCGGAGATCACGCTGCTGAATCGCTCTTTCGCAGAAATTGCGAAAGGGCAGGATGCAGCCAGTGTAGACGGCATCCTGGCCGACATCGGCGTCAGCAGCTTGCAACTCGACGACGCAGCACGCGGATTTAGTTTTCAGGCGGAAGGACCGCTGGATATGCGGATGGACCCGCATAGCGAGCGTACCGCCGAACAAGTGGTAAACCACCTCGACGAGCGACAGCTTGCCGATGTGATTTACGAATTCGGAGAGGAAAGGAGGTCGCGGAGAATCGCCAGAGCCATTTGCCGGTCGCGGCCGATACATACTACCGCACAACTTGCGGATGTGATATCAGCCGCGGCCCGGCCAATGAATCGGGGCGACAGAATTCATCCCGCGACGCGCACCTTTCAAGCTCTTCGAATCTTCGTAAACCGCGAACTGGACGATCTGAAGGCGCTGCTTGCTGCCGCGCCTCAGATCCTGAAGCCCGGCGGACGAGTGGTGATCATCAGTTTTCACTCGCTGGAAGACCGCATCGTGAAGGATGCCTTCCGCGAAGGCGCGGCGCACGGGAAAGACATGGTCTACCGAATTTTGACGAAGAAGCCGGTAACGGCATCGGAAGAGGAAAGCGATCGCAACCCGCGGGCCCGCAGCGCGAAGCTGAGGGCAGCGGAAAGAGTTTAGCTCCGGAAAACCTGCCGGAGCCCCGGCATGAGCCGTAAAAAGCAGTGCCGGGCTTAGAGATCAGGTGACCAAACGGGCAAAGACCCGTTGAGAGCTGACGGCTGATAGCTGAAGGCTGTTTTTCTGGGTTCCGTGGTAGGAATCCAAACTTGAGGTTGCACCACATGTACACGGGCACACTAATTCGGGACTTGATGTTGACGGTTGACCGCATTGGCGTTTTGGCTGACCAGAAGCGCATGACCGAGGAACTACACGAAATTTTCACCATGCAGATTCCAATCGCAGATGGTGAGCAGGCTTACCAGGGAGCGGCATAAATGGCGGCAGCGGCGGCAACAATTCGGTGTGCGGTAACTGGTGTGGTTCCGGCGGCAGAGCGGCGTTCTTTCTGGGCGGGCACGCCCGAAATCTACTTCGCCAAGGCGATTGACAACTCACGTCTGGTGAAGGTCGAAGACCCTCGACGCAACCGCGAGATGAAGCAGTTCGGCACCGCGTTGGCGGTCCTGTTCCTGCTCGTCTTTACCTATGCCTGGCAGCACTTCAAGGCCATCGAGTACGGATACCAGATTGAATCTGCCAAGCGCGAACTCGCCGGGATGACTGAGATGAATCGTGCCCTGCGCCTCGAAGATGCTTCACTGCGAGATCCCGAGAGGATCGATCTCCTTGCGCGCCGCATGGGCCTCGTTCCTCCGGAGCCCGGACAAGTCATCCGCATGGAAGGCAACACCACCGATGCGCAAGGCCCCGTCATGGCCAGCAACGCCCCGGTGCTGGTAGTAGCGCAATAAATTTGGTAAGGGCGGACGCATTCGTCCGCTGGGGTTTTATGTAGGGGTTTCATGCGGGGACAGTCGCCGTCGGCTGTTCGCCGAGCGAAGCTCGGTTGTTTCCCCTTGCTTTGTACTAACGGTAGGGATCCTTCGACTCCGCATGCCGATTCGCTTCGCTCAGCGGCACGCTCCACTCAGGATGACAGATTTCCATGTCTACAGCTGACTCCAGCATCGTCAAGAAGCCTCGCCTCTACCTTCTCGGTGCCGTCATGCTGTTCTGGTGCGTCGCCATCTGCGGCCGGCTTGTCTATCTGCAAGTCTTCAGCTACGGAAAATTCGTCAAGCAGGCCGGACGTCAACAGCAGCGCGCCATCCCACTAACCGCTAAGCGCGGTGTCATCTACGACCGCGACGGCCACGAACTTGCCATGTCGGTCATGGTCGACTCGGCTTTTGCCGTTCCGACTGAAGTCAAAGATCTCCCGACTGCGGTCGCACTGATCACCCGAATTACTGGAGAAGACTACAACGTCGTCCTCGCCGATTGTCGCGCCCGCAAAACCTTCTGCTGGGTGGCTCGCAAAGCCGCCGACGAAACCATTGAGCGCATCAACTCCCTCCACCTGCAAGGCATTCATTTCCAGAAGGAGCCTAAGCGTTTCTATCCTGCTCGGGATCTGGCGGCACAAGTCCTCGGCTCAGTCGGCATGGACGATTCCGGCCAAAGCGGTATCGAGCATGAGTACGATGAACAGCTCAGCGGACGTCCCGGCAAAATGTTCATTTCGGTCGACGCCCGCAAGCAATGGTTCTCTGATGTCGAGACACAGCCCATGCCCGGTGAGAACGTTGTCTTGACGATCGATAAGAACATCCAGTACATCGCTGAAAAAGAACTCGAACAAGCCATCCACGACACACAGGCTATTGCCGGCACCGTCATCGTTGAGAACCCGCACACTGGTGAGATTCTTGCGCTCGCAAATCGCCCCACCTTCAATCCGAATATCCGCAAGCAGGTCACACCGGCTGCTCTCACCAACCGCGCCGTCAGCTATGTCTACGAACCCGGCTCTGCTTTCAAAGTGGTGACACTTTCCGCGGCGCTCGAAGAAAAGGTCACGAATCCGGATGAAGTCGTCGACTGTCAGAAGGGTGCGATTGTCTACAACGGCATGCGGATTCGCGATTCGAAGCCGCATGGGCTACTGCCGGTATGGGGGGTGCTGGCGGAGTCGAGCAACGTAGGTACGATCAAAGTCGCCCTGCGTCTCGGTGAAGAACGCTATTACAAGTACATTCGTGCCTTCGGACTCGGACAGCAGACGGGCATCGAGCTGCCCGGCGAGACGCGCGGTATTACCAAGCCTCCCAGCCGTTGGTCGAAGGTCTCGATCGCAGCGATCTCGATCGGCCAGGAAGTTGGTGTCTCACCAATCCAGCTTGCAGCGGTGATTTCCACTCTTGCGAATGATGGGACTTATGTCGCGCCGCGCATCGTCGCCGGAACCGCGCCCCCGCAAGGAGGCGTGCAGACAGTCGCCTTTCATCCCGGGGAAGGCCGCCGCGTGGTTTCTCCGTATACCGCGGCCGAGATGCGCTCCATGATGCAAAAGGTCATTCTGGAAGGTACCGCGAGGCGAGCCTTTCTCGATGGTTACACTGCTGGCGGAAAGACGGGAACGGGACAAAAAATCGACCCCGCAACTGGAGCGTACTCGAAGACAAAGTACAATGCTACGTTCGCGGGTTTTGCTCCATTAAACAATCCACAAATCGTAGTCGCAGTTATTCTTGATTCTCCCATCGGACTTCACCAAGGTGGACAAGTCTCGGCCCCGGTCTTCCGGCGCATCACGCAGCAGGTGCTGGAGTACTTGCACGTTCCCCACGACCTGCCGCTAGGCCCGAAACATCAACTCTTACTCGCGCAGTCCAAGATCAAGGAGAACGACCTGGCGGACGATACTCCGGATCATCCGGGCGAACCACTGGAAACGGCTGAAGTAAACATCGGACCGTCAGAAACGCCGCAAGCGTCAAGTGCGGCGCGAGTACCCGCGCCAGCGAATGCCCGGAGCGGCGGAAACGTAGTCCAAGCGGCAATGCGTGAACCAGAAGCACCGGTTGCACAACCAACTCAAACCAAGAGTCCGGAACCGGCTCCGCAAACCAAACTCCCTACGAGCGGCACGGTTGTTCTCGATGTCGAACAAGGTGGCATCGAAGTGCCCTCGTTCGTAGGAAAGACGTTCCGCGGCGCAATCGAAACCGCTCAGGACTCCGGCCTGGAACTCGAAGCTGTTGGCAGCGGTGTAGCCCGCCAGCAATCCCCTGTAGCCGGAACACACGTTGCCGCAGGCTCGCGCGTCACGGTCCAGTTCGGACGATAGCTCAGATCGCGAAGCGTCTTTCGCGGCCCACCACACTGTTTGTCATTCGGAGACGGCGAAGCCGTCGAGGAATCTGCTGTCGCGTTGCGGCGGATATGCTGCCGGCAAACAGCAGATTCCTCCCCTTCGACTTCGCTCGGGGTCGGAATGACAAAGCGGCGGGATTGAGTTCCTGTCCCACCACACTGTTTATCTTTCTTGTTTGCTTGCTGGTGAAACTGATTCAGTGAAAAAGCAGTTCGCACGGTGGGAAGCTTAGCGTGTGGTCGGAACGTTCGACCCACACCTGTGCATGCTCAGCGCGGTCATTCACAACGGCGTCGACGACCAATCCGCTGCCCGGGCCAGGACACGTGCTTACCCCATAAACCTTCTGCGTCTTGATAAGTCCCCATTGCCCCCCGGGACCCCAATCCTCATAAAACTGGTTAAACGGGTACTTCGCGTATTGACCCGGATGTTTCGCCCAGTTGGGATCGTTCATCCAGATGGCGTAAGCCGTGTTGTAGTCCTGCTTCTGGAGAGCCTTGAAGAAATTGCCAACGATCGACTCCGCGCGCCAGTAGGGGAACCGCCAGACGACTAAGGCCGCGATGAGGAGCGCGACGATGGCCGCGATAATCGCCATTTTGCGGCGGCGTGCTTTTGTCGGATCGTAATGCTGGGCGTCGAGCAGAGTCATAATCCTCTAGCATATATGGACACCGCAAGGCTTGTGTAGGGACGGACGCATTGGTCCGTCCCGCGAGCGCAGCGAGCGCGTGAAGAAAGTGGCAAAAATCCTTCGATGGAGCAGCAGGCTTCTGGGCTGGAGGTGTGTGCGGCGGTTGCAACCGGGCGTACAATTTGGGTAACGGGACCACCACGGGAGGTTTCTTCATGCCCGTCTACGATTATGTCTGCCTGGACTGCCATAAGACGTTCGAAACGGTTCTTACCTTAAACGAACACGACAAACAAAATCCGAAGTGCCCGCATTGCGGGAGCAAGAATGTGGAGCAGGAGGTAGCCGCGTTTTTCGCGGTGACTTCCAGAAAAAGCTAGCGGGAATAGAAACTGACCAGGACTGAGAGGGAACGGCAGTCGCTGCCGGCGGCAGTTGTTCTAGGGTAGGGATGCTTCGACTCCGCCGGAGCTCCGCTTCGCTGCACTCCGGCTCCGCTCAGCATGACATTGCTTTGGGTGCATCAGAAGTAAGGTTACAGTATTTCCAGATTGCTCTAAACTCTACAATCTGAAATTTGCAATCACGCCGGTTTCCAGCGAAGGATCGGCTTCCGTGCCGCGGTCGTTTCGTCGAGGCGCGACACCCGCGTGGTGTGCGGGGCATCCAGCACTGTCTGTGTGTCTTCTTCCACTTCCTTCGCGATCGACTTCATAGCGTCGACGAAGAGATCCATCTCTTCGACTGATTCGCTTTCTGTCGGCTCGATCATCAGTGCGCCCGGAACGATCAGCGGGAAGGCCGTGGTGTAGGGATGGAATCCGTAGTCGATGAGCCGCTTGGCGATATCCATCGTGCGTACGCCTTTTTTCGCCTGCAGCTTGTCGCTGAAGACGACCTCGTGCATGCTGGGCGTGTCGTATGGGAGATCGTAAGTGCCTTCGAGTCCTTTGCGGATGTAGTTGGCGTTGAGGACGGCGTCTTCGGTGGTCTGGCGGAGGCCGTCGGGGCCGTTCGCCTGAATATAGGCTAGGGCGCGGACGAACATCCCGAAGTTCCCGTAAAACGCTCGCACGCGTCCGACCGAATGGGGGCGGTTGTAGTCGAAGCCGAGGGTGCCATCAGCATGCGTAATGACCACCGGCTTCGGCAGGAATGGCTCGAGAGCTTTCTTGATCGCAACTGGACCGGAACCCGGACCTCCTCCGCCGTGCGGGGTGGAGAACGTCTTGTGCAGATTGAGGTGCATGACATCGACGCCAAAATCTCCAGGGCGGACTTTGCCCACGAGCGCGTTCATGTTGGCGCCATCCATATAGAGAAGGCCACCCTTGGCGTGGAGAATGTCAGCGATCTTGTGGATCTGCTGCTCAAAGACACCGAGCGTGTTCGGGTTCGTCAGCATCAGCGCGGCGACATCTTCATTCATCTGCGCTTCAAGCGAGGCTATGTCGACCATGCCGCGGGAATCGGATTTCAGATTTTCGACCCCGTAGCCCACCATAGCCGCCGTGGCGGGATTCGTGCCATGCGCAGAATCCGGGATCAAGATTTTCTTGCGCGCGTTGCCTTTGGACTCGTGATAGGCACGCACCATGAGCAGGCCGGTCATTTCCCCGTGAGCGCCCGCAGCCGGCTGGAGAGTGATTGCGTCCATGCCGGTGATCTCGATAAGGCATTCGCTGAGTGTCTTGATGATTTGCAGCGCACCCTGAGAAATTTTCTCAGGCTGATAAGGATGTCCGTTGGCAATGCCTTCGACTCGGGCGACAGCTTCATTGACGCGCGGGTTGTATTTCATCGTGCATGACCCGAGCGGGTACATGCCGAGATCGATGGCGTAGTTCCACGTCGACATACGAGTGAAGTGGCGGATGATTTCGATCTCGCTCACTTCGGGCATGTGGCCGAGATCTTTTCTTTCGGCTGAGCCGAGTAGCTTAGCGGTGTCCACTTCCGGAACATCAAGCGGAGGCAGCTTCCAGGCGGCTTTGCCGGGCGAGGACTTCTCGAAGATGAGTCCCTCGTTTTGGTTGACGTGACGCGTGGCTTTGGGTGTTGGCTGCTTCATCGCGCCACCTCCTCTACTTCTTCTTTCGCAGAGCGCACGGAGCGCTCGCTTTCCGCAATCAGTCCGGCTGCCGTGTCGATCACACTTCGCGTCGTCAACTCGGTGCAGCACCAGAGCGCGGCATTGCCGAGTTCGGGATAAAACTTCTTCAGCGGCAAGCCTCCGACGACCTTGTGTCCGAGGAGGCGACCGTTGATCGCATAGGGATCCTCGCTGGTTTGCACCACGAATTCATTAAATCGCGGCGAGTTGGTGAAGAGCACTCTGCCATGCTTTGAGAACTGGTTCGCGGCATAAGCAGTCTTTGCCAGGTTCTGCTTCGCGAGTTCCTTCAGGCCGACTTTGCCGTAGGCAGTCATAAAGATGTTGACCATTAACGCGACCAAGGCCTGATTGGTGCAGATATTCGACGTCGCTTTTTCCCGGCGGATGTGCTGCTCGCGGGTGGCCAGGGTGAGGACGAATCCGCGCTTGCCTTGCTTGTCGACGGTCTGTCCGACGAGCCGTCCGGGCATCTGGCGGACGTATTTTTCCCGTGTGGCGATGACGCCGCAGTATGGGCCTCCGAAACCGAGAGGTACGCCGAAAGACTGAGCTTCCATGGCAATGATGTCGGCCTGGCGCGGAGGCTCGACAATCCCCAGCGAAACGGCTTCAGCGATCGAGACGACCAGCATCGCTCCGTGCTTGTGCGCGATTTCGCCAACTGCCTCAACGTCTTCAATGGTTCCGAAGAAGTTTGGAGACTGGATCAGCACGCACGCGGTCTCAGGTGTAATCGATTGCTCGAGTTCTTTGAGATTGATGCGGCCGTTGTCGCCGAACCCAACCGTTGAAAGTGGCATGCCCTGGTGCGTGGCGTAGGTGGCGAGCACTTCGCGGTATTCGGGGTGCAGGTTGCGCGCGACCACGACCGAGCGACGGCCCGTTAGGCGTACGGACATCATCGCGGCTTCGGCGGCAGCCGTCGAACCGTCGTACATCGAAGCATTGGCGACTTCCATCCCGGTCAGTTCGCAGATCATCGTCTGGAACTCGAAGATCGATTGCAGTGTGCCTTGCGAGATCTCGGCTTGATACGGAGTGTATGCGGTGAGGAATTCTCCGCGCGAGATCAGCGAGTCGATGATGACTGGCCGGTAGTGAAAATACGCTCCAGCACCGAGAAAGCTGGTATAACCGTCGCCATTCTCGCGGGAGCGTTGGCGGAAGAAATCGACGATTTCCGACTCCGCCATTTGCCGTGGGATCTTGAGATCGCGGTTCAGACGGTACTCGGCCGGGATCGGGGCAAACAAGTCGTCAATTGAACGTGCTCCGATCGCCTTCAGCATGGCCTCGCGGTCGGCAGGAGATTTGGGCAGATATCGCATAGAAGTTAATTAGATGTAGATCAGGGTCAGTTGGATTTTTGGACAGCTAGCGACGTTTGAGTTCGCAGCAAGTTTCATCGATGAAACGTTCGAACTGCTCAAACTTTCGACTTCGGACCTTAGACCGCTGCCCCTGATGCGTCTATCTAATGTCTGCGGTCCGAGGTCTAAGGGTTAGATTTTCAATGTCCTGCCTCTTCGGCCACGAACTTTTCGTAGTCGGCGGCGGAGAGCAAATTGTTGAGCTCGCTTGGATTCTTTAGCGTCATTTTCAGCATCCATGAGCCATGAGCATCTTTATTCACCTTTTCAGGCGATGTGGCCAGATCGGCATTCACTTCGGTCACGGTGCCGGTGGCCGGAGCGAACAGGTCAGAAACGGCCTTGACTGACTCGACCGTGCCAAAAGTCTTGCCGGCCGTAAGTTCGGCGCCGACTTTGGGCGTTTCGACGAAGACGATGTCGCCCAGCGACTGTTGTGCGTGGTCGGTGATTCCGACGGTAGCCGAGTTGCCATTGACCTGGATCCACTCGTGCTCTTTGGTGTACTTGCGATCTGTGGGATAGGGCATAATGCTTCTGGCTCCTGGCTGCTGGCTTCTAGCTAATCTCGAGTTCAGTGAAGAATCGATGCCGCACGGGTACCGCAGGCAAACTGCATAGGTCCTTCGCTTCGCTCAGGATGACAATCCTGAATTTTACTTGCTCAAATCACTTCTTCGGACGCTTGTAGAACGGCGTCGGGACAATCGCCGCTCCTACGCCTTGACCTCTAATTTCCACTTTTACTTTCGTGCCGAGCGCCGCATGCTCGACTGGCACATAGGCCAACGCGATGTTCTTCTTCAGGAACGGCGCTGGCGATCCGCTGGTGACGTAGCCAATCTCGCGTCCGGAATCGTCTTGCACCTTATATCCATCGCGGGCGATGCCGCGCTCGATCATCTCCAGTCCGACCAACGTGCGCTTCACGCCGCCAGCTTTCGCCATTTCCAGCGCTGCCCGGCCGATGAATTCGGACTTCTCCATCTTGCAGAAGCGATCCAGTCCCGCTTCCCAGACATTAATCGTATCGGAAATTTCGTGTCCGTAGAGGGGAAGCTTGCCTTCGAGTCTCAGGGTGTTGCGTGCTCCAAGCCCGCAGGGGACAACCCCGAATTCCTTGCCCGCGGTGAGAATTTCATTCCACACGCGAGCGCTCGTCGTCTCATCGGCGGGAACGTAGATCTCAAAACCATCTTCGGCGGTATAGCCGGTGCGTCCTATCAGGATGTGGGGCAGGCCGCAGAGCTTGCCGCGCGTGACCCAGTAGAACTTAACCTTGCTCAGGTCTGCGTCTGTCAGTTTTTGCAGCAGATTGACGGCCTTCGGTCCCTGGATCGCGATCTGCGTGAAGTCGTCCGACAGATTCTGGACTTCGCAATCAAACCCGCGAGTGTTGTCACGGACCCAGTTGAAGTCCTTTTC
Organism: Candidatus Sulfotelmatobacter sp.; assembly: GCA_035264195.1. GTDB lineage: Bacteria > Acidobacteriota > Terriglobia > Terriglobales > Acidobacteriaceae > Sulfotelmatobacter. The sequence goes on from DATFQQ010000110.1 coordinate 21,443, forward strand.
GCGCGTGCCGGCGTTGATGACGAGTAGGTATTCGTCCTCGCCTAACCGCTGGACGATCACATCGTCGACGAACGTTCCCTGCGGATAGAGCAGCGCGGAGTATTGTGCCTGTCCGATCGCAAGCTTCGAGGCATCGTTCATCGAGATGTGCTGGACTGCCGCGAGTGCCTGAGGCCCAGCGAGGCGAATATCGCCCATATGGCTGACATCGAAGATGCCAACGCCGGTACGGACCGCCATGTGTTCGTTGATGATGCCGCAACCGATCGACGCTGGGTATTCAACGGGCATATCCCAGCCGTTGAACTCGACCATCTTCGCGCCCATCTGGCGATGGACGGCATTCAACGCGGTTTTGCGGATAGCGGGAGCCTCAACCGAAGACAAAATCAACCTCAATCAGCGAGCAGTGGCTGGCCTGCCAGAAGATGTGATATGCAAGTCGGACTGATTACCGTAACACGCGGATTTTCGGCGGGTCAAACGCCGGAAGACTTCACCGCAGAGTACGCGGAGGACGCAGAGGATTCCTTAGCGCGTTTCCCGGTCCAGCCACTTTTCCACGTGCACCGGGCGCCACTCTTCAAAGGCCTGCAGCAACTCGGTCGGTGTCTGGCGCGCTAGGACCAGCGCTCGATTCTGAGCCTTGAGAAAACGCTCCTCGACGGCATGATCCAGCATTTCAAGCAGGGGAGTGAAGTAGTCCAGCACATTCACGATGCCACACGGTTTCCGGTGCAAGCCGAGTTGACTCCAGGTTAAGACCTCGAAGAATTCCTCGAGGGTGCCGAATCCGCCGGGGAGCGCGATGAAGGCGTCCGAAATATCGGCCATTAGCGCCTTGCGCTCGTGCATCGAGGGGACAATGTGGAGTTTGGTGAGGTGTTTGTGTCCGACCTCGTGCGCCATCAGATGCTCGGGGATCACACCGATGGCCTTGCCTCCAGCCTGCAAAACCGAATCAGCAATGGCGCCCATCAGCCCGACATTGCCGCCGCCATAGACAAGGGCGATGTTTCGGCGTACTAATTCTGCTCCCAATTGCTCGGCGCAGGCGCGATATTCGGGACGGCTTCCCGCGCTCGAGCCGCAGAAGACGCAGATTCGCTTCATCGGGTCATTCTAAGGGCTTTGAGAAATTGCAGTAGTCCAAGCGCCTATGCGCAGCTGAGATGTCGAGCAACGACGAGGAATCCTTCCCGCGGCAGCCGCTCTAAGGTAGGGATGCTTCGACTCCGCCGGAGTTCCGCTTCGCTGCACTCCGGCTCCGCTCTGCATGACACAGAGTTCTGGGTGGCACAGAAGACGAGCCGCACTATCTACCAAACCATCTCTAAAGTTTGGACAGAAGCGGAAAACCGGAACTCGCCTTCGTCGATAGCGAGAAACGCCGGACGCTGGGTTGGGACAACGATCTTAGCGCATGATCTCTTTTTCGAATCCAGCCTCAAGCGGCCTGCGACAAACTCTCCACCGTCTTCGCTAATGACGCCTCATCGCCGACATTCAGGCTCGTCTTCGATCGGTCAATTTGCCGCATCAGGCCGGTTAGAACCTTCGATGGACCAACTTCAATAAATGTTTCCACTCCCTCGGCGATCAACAGGCGCAAGCACTGTTCCCACTTTACCGATCCGGTCACCTGACGCACGAGTGTCTCCAGCGCGCGCAAATCGTCCTGTACTAATTCCGCATCCACGTTACACGCCACCGGATAAACTGGCTTGTGTCTCTCAAGCTTTTTCAGGTCGACTTCGAGCCGATCCTGTGCCGGCTTCATCAGGGAGCAATGGAAGGGAGCGCTCACTGGCAGCAACTTCGCCCGTTTCGCGCCGCGCTCGTCGGCCAACTTGGTTGCTCGCTCGACCGCCAATGTATTCCCTGAAATCACGATCTGCTCCGGCGAGTTGATGTTCGCCGGAGAGCATACTTCGCCCTGCGCTGCATCCTGACAAACGCCAATAACTTTCTCCAGACCCATGCCAAGAATCGCCGCCATGGCGCCCACGCCGACCGGCACCGCTTCCTGCATGTACTTCCCACGATTGCGAACGGTGCGCACGGCATCCGCAAAGCTGAATGTCCCTGAAGCTACATGCGCGGAGTATTCGCCAAGGCTGTGGCCCGCGACGTAACACGGTTTGGGCATCTGCGTTTCCACAACGCGGAGTGCTGCGATCGAGGTTGTCAGAATCGCCGGTTGCGTGATCTCGGTGAGCCGAAGCTGGTCCTCAGGCCCCTCGAAACAAATGTGTGACAGCTTGTAGCCTAGCGCCTCGTCGGCTTCTTCAAACGTCTGGCGAGCGACCGGATACTTTCCGGCCAACTCTTTGCCCATGCCAACGACTTGGGACCCTTGGCCGGGAAAAATCAATGCGATCTTGCTATCTGTCATTGGGAAGAATTCCTATGAAATCGAATGTTGGATGCGCAACTTCAACAACGCGAAAGAGCCGGCTTTGAAAGGGCTCGCCTTGCAGGCGTGCCGTACAGAGCAAAAAGGACCGGAGGTTCGGAGAGTGCTTGAACCTGTGTCGCCTTTTCGTCGCTTGTCTTTCGCCCCTTCGGGGCTTGGTCTTGTCCCACCAAGTACCCACGGCTTGCGCCGTGGGCTGTATTCTTCCGCCGCTACGCGGCTGCATTCTCGTGGTACTTATTCCATCGTTATCGGCAAAACTCGGTTCTCAGGCACACACTTCAACCTTTAACGGCCGCTTCTGCCTTTGGCGGATGCAGCGTTGCCAACACGCGCTCGATCGAATCATTCACTCCACTGCGCGAGAACTCTGCCGCTACGCGGACCGCATTCTTCATGGCGTTCGCGTTCGATGATCCATGTGTGATGATGCAAACACCCTTCACCCCGAGCAGTGGCGCGCCGCCGTATTCTGTATGATCAAGCCTTTTCTTGAAATCAGTGAACGCACTGCGCGACAGTAGCGCTCCCACCTGGCGGGTAATCGTCGCCTTCAGCGATTCCTTGAGCGCCGTGCGCACCAGGTTCGCCACACCTTCGGAAATTTTCAGAGCGACGTTCCCAACGAATCCGTCAGCAACGATGACATCGACTTGTCCGTTATAAAGATCGCGTCCTTCCACATTCCCGACGAAATTCAGCGGAAGCTGCTTCAGCAACTGGAATGCATCGCGGGTCAGATCGTTGCCCTTGGTTTCTTCTTCGCCGATCGAGAGCAATCCCACGCGGGGTCCGGGTGTGCCCGGCCGCTTCCCGAACATAGCCCGGAAGTATACGTCGCCCATCACCGCGAACTGCTCGAGATTCTTTGGGCTGCAATCGACGTTGGCGCCTACATCCAGCAACATCGCCGGATTTCCTGGCGCCGTAGGAAACACCGCGGCGAGTGCGGGACGATCGACTCCCGGCACCGCTCCCAGCACAATCTTCGCCGTGGCCATCGCCGCGCCAGTATTGCCGGCTGTGACGAAGCCGTTTGCCTTACCCTCGCGCACCAGGCGCAAGCCGACACGCATGGAGTTGTCCCGCTTGGCGCGGACCGCCTCCACCTTGTCTTCCATGGTGATGTATTCGCTGGCGTGAACGACCTCGATCGGCAGCCGTGCTGCCCCGTGATGCCGCTCTAGCTCGGGCTTTACGATCGACTCCGGCCCGACCAATAGCACGCGCACGCCAAATTGGCGTGCGGCCTGTATGGCGCCCTCGACTTCCGGCTTGGGCGCCCGGTCCGACCCCATCGCATCCAGCGCGATGACGCTAGGCATGGTGTGTTTGGCTAGCTGGCTTCTTCAACGTCCAGGACTTCGCGCCCCTTATAGTACCCGCACTTCGGGCAAGCGCGGTGGGGCATTTTCTTCTCGTGGCAGTTGGGACACTCGGAAAGGCTATGGCCCTTCAAAGCATCGTGCGCACGTCGCGTCGACGTCCGCTTCTGTGAATGTCTGCGTTTCGGATTAGGCATGGTGAAATTTCCTTTTTTAGGGGCAAGTCCGCCCCAACATCGCAATTAGCATTTAGCAATTAGCATTTGGCCAGTCGATGCTTAGCATCGTCCTTAACGGGCCAAATGCTAATTGCCAAGTGCTAATGGCTGGATTTCAGTGTTCCAACCGGCTGCGTACGTCCTTCAGCGCCGCCCACCGCGGATCTTCCACCTCGGTCGAGCACGAACACTGTTCCTGATTCAAATTCTTGCCGCATTGCGGACACAATCCCTTGCATTCCTCGCGGCACGTGACTTTTAACGGCAACGCCAGCAAGACCTGCTCGCGTAGCACATCTTCTAACAGCAAGCCGTCGCCTTGATAATAGCCGATCTCAGCTTCTGCATCGGTCACTGAGAGCTCGTCGCGTCCGGCATCTGCGCCCAGCGGACGATACAGCAACTCAAACTCCCGCTTAATATCCTGCGGCACGGGTTCCAGACAGCGCGCGCATTGCAACTCCAGTTGCGCCGACAGATTTCCGCGTAGCCGTAGGTCCTTAATGACCTGGTGCTTGCTGTGATGCTCCTCCACCACCTCAGCGCGACCTGAGGCCTTCAGAGGTCCGCGCTGCCGAGCCTCGGCTCCCAGATCGATCACACCGGGCTGAAACTCCTCCCCAAATTCCAGCGGCTGAAGTTCCAATTCTTTGATGTCGAGGAACATGGCGAAACCTCCGCGGCTATCTCGCTGACCCGGCCCGCGGGAGCACGCCAACAGGCGTAAGTACCGCAAGGAGCAAGACTTAGGATATAGGCCACAGACCCGCCATGTCAAGAAAAGCGGGCTCCTCTAGTCCCTAGGGAGATGCTAGAATATTCATAGGAGTTCCCTATGGCGACGCTTTATGTGGAGAATGTCCCCGATGCGATCTATAAAGCACTTCGAGAGCAAGCGCGGAAAAAACGGAAGTCGATCGCGGCCGAGGTCATCGAACTTCTCGAGCAGAACGTGATCACCGCCGACGAGATTCGTCAGCGACGGGAATTTGCCCGTAAGTTGCGTGAACTGTCTGGTCGAGAGCCAACCTCTGCTGGTCCGTTTCCTTCGACTGAGGAAATGCTTCGAGAGGACCGCGAGCGTTGAAATCGTTTGTTCTGGACGCGAGCGTCGCGGCCAAGTGGATGCTACCCGCCAAGGGTGAACTCCTTCGAGCAGAAGCGTTCCGGTTGCTCGATGCCTACGAAGCGGCCGAGGTCAATCTGCTTGTGCCAGACATCTTCTGGCCCGAGTGCGGGAACATTGTCTGGAAAGCGGTTCGACAAAGCCGCTTGCCACGCACGGACGCAGAGTTGGCGATTCTGCTCCTGCTGCAAAGGAAGATCCCGACAATTGCCTCCCCCGAGCTTTTGCCGACCGCAACGTCCATTGCCTTTAACTTTGGTCGTTCTGTGTATGACTCGCTCTACGTCGCACTTGCGTCCCAAACCAAAAAGGAATTGATCACTGCGGATGAGAAGCTGGCCAACGCGATGGCTGCGCAATTCCCCATCAAATGGCTTGGTGCTTTCTAACCACTCCTACTCACTCAACCGCAGCGCCTCCACTGTTCTCACCGCCGTTTCCTCAAAGATCAGTTTTCTCTCCAACTCAATCGTATTCTGTCCCAAATAGCGCGGGATGAACCAGCCAATCAACGCCACGGGCAACAGGCCCAGCATCCTTACCGGCTCGGAAAGGGCCGATGCCTCAAACTCTGCGGTCGATCCGGCATAAATGAGAAATCCGAAGCAAAGAGAGATCAGGATCACGATCGAGTGCTGCTTGAACACCGGCAGGCTGCAGGTAAATGGAAGCTTGTGGAATCGAATCAGAAGGACGTTAGTCAGCAATATGCTCCAGATCAGCACCAGCAAGGTGTGAAGCGATGCCACGACGACACCCGCGAGATAACAGTAGATACCGAACGTCAACGCCAATAGCCACGGCAACACTGCGGTCAACATTACTGTCCGCGCTAACGGCTCGCATTCCTGCCGGTCCGAGTCGAGCATCAACTGGAAGATCCAGTTCGCCCGGATCTCCACTGGAATCTCAAAAACAATCCGCATTCCAATCAGCAGCAAGAAAGTAACGATGAACGGGATCGACAGCGCCTCCGGGCTCAAAGCTGCTGCCTTTAACGATGCTGCTCCCTGAAACGCATTCATCATCGCCTGTGACGCCAGTACCAACGCCAGTCCAGCAACTCCTGTGAGCACCAGTCGGTGTGCCTCGCTGCGCACCAGCGTTTTGCCGACAAACCGAAAGCAGCCTCGCAAAAATGGACTGGGCAGCAGATACTTGTCCATCAGCCCGAAGCCCCATGATCGCGGATGATGTTCGACCGTCACGCCCTCTGCGATCTCCGCAATGCGCACGAAGTGCCTGCGATACCCGATTGCATACGTACAGAAAGCCACCACGGTGACGCCCGCAAGCCCGGGCAAGCACAGTCGCGCGAGCTCAACCATTGCCGGATTTGCCCGGTCTCTCAGAAACTGGCAGGCGCTCACAAACCAGGTGGACGGCAAGAAAAACGCCCACACCGGAGCCGGGCCGCTTACTCTCCGCAACATCTCCGGAACTGCCCAACTCGTACACAACAGGCTCACGAGATAAACGACCACAATTGCCCGCGCGAAGCCTGAAACTCGCCTCAACGCCCGCGGTGGCAACATCGCCATCAGTAAACCCAGCACCGAGAACACCGCGAGAAAAGAAAACACGCTGGCCAGCAGGACTCCCGCCGCGTGTACCGCCGCGAATTTCAAGAAAAACGGAAGCGTCCCCTGTGAGAATGACACGACCATCGGAAACAGCACGCACGACGCGCCATTTACGTCGACCGCCACAAGCCCGACGAGGAACATAACGGCCAACAGATTCGCCAGAAAAATTGTTCGCGACGAGATCGGCAGGTGCGCCAGGTTCATATAGTCGCGGCGGTCCGGGAAGATTGCATCCCATCGCCATACGGCGATTGCTCCGGTCACGGTCATTGACAGCACAACAAAGAAATATTCATCCGAAAACGCGATCAGCAGCGTATCCACATGCAATTGCCCACGCAGCCACTGCAGCAGCGAGCCGTATTTGTCGAACAAGAGTACTGACACAAACCCGCCCGGCATCGCCAGCAGAGTGAGCACGAGGCCAACTCCAAGGTCGAGTCCTTCGGCGTCTGTGTCTCCGCCTCCGCGGAAGATGCGTTCCACAAACAACTCGACTAGCCGCCAGAAGGGCTGTTCGCGACGATTCTCCCATTGCCGATGGAAACTCATGCCGCCCTCATCACATCGACGATGTCCCCGGCCACGCGTACCGTGTCTACATCATCCACGAGGTGCAAGAACGTATTCTCCAGCGAAGCACCCAGGATTTTTCCGATGTTCGCCACCGAGTCATGCGCGATGACCGTCCCTTGGCGAAGAATCAGGACGTCGGTACAAACCTTCTCCACCACCTCCAATACATGCGAGCAATAAAACACCATCTTGCCGGAGCGCCCCAGCGCCTGCACCAGATTCTTGAAGATCAGCGCGGATGTCACATCGAGGCCCGACAGGGGCTCGTCAAAAATAAATATTTCCGGGTCGTGCATCAGCGATGCGATCAGCAGGATGCGTTGCCGCATCCCTTTCGAAAACGTCCCCATCGCCGCGTGACGCGCAGGGCGCAGCGAGAATAGATCCAGCATTGCATTGATCTTCGACTCCAACAGTGGACGCGGTACTCCGCGCAGCGTCCCGATCATCTCCAGATATTCCCACCCCGTCAGGTACGGATACAGATGCGCCTCTTCCGGCACGTATCCCAGATGAGTTCGATATTCCGCGAGATTGTCCTGAATGTTTCGGCCGTCGAAACGTACGCGTCCGCGAGTTGGCTCCAGCAATCCTGTGAGCATCTTCACAGTCGTGCTCTTGCCCGATCCGTTCGGTCCAAGGCAGCCGAGCACTTCTCCCGGACGCAGAGTGAACGACAAATCCTGAACCGCTGGAATCGATGAGTATCTTTTGCTGAGTTGGACGGCTTCGAGCATGGAGACCACCTCGGAAGCGAAATGGAGCGGACGACTGCGCGAGAGCCCAGGAAAGCGGAGAGAACCCACCTGCTTAGACACCGCAAACCACGAAATGCTCCCACATTTTCTGGAACCCTCACATCCTCAGATGCAGAAAATGATGGGTGCCCCATTTCTAGCGCTCATTTTGCGCGAGAAGTGGGGATTTCGTGTACGCATCACGAACGCCGCTGCTCCTGTCTTCGAGGTGGAGGTGTTCGAAGGCTGGTAGTCCTCCTGGAGTTGAGGCCCTTCATCTTAGGTCCTTTTACGCGGCGCTGAAAGCGCCGCTCTTCCACCCGGGTCACGGCATCTTCAACCCCAAAGCCCGCACGGTCTCCGGATCTAGTACGTTCTTCCCGTCCTTCTTTATGACTACGGAGAATCCGCCGGAATAATCCCACATCGCCCAACTGATGTTGTGCTTCTCCAGCGCTGTTCGCGTGTCTCTGATCCACGCAACACGATCCTGCGGATCGACTCCATACCGGAAAGCTCCAAACTCGTTGCACACCAGCGGCACGCCATTCCGCGAAGCCCACTCCCCCGCCTGATTGATCTCCGCCTCAATCCGCACCGCGTCCCAGTGATCCTGTCCATACCGGATCACATCCAGCCGATGCTGTGCCTCGGGCACGGTCGCGGCTACCTCTGTCGCATTTGTCGGATCCGATGGGTAGTGCAGATGCTTCAGCCAATGCCAGTAATACGCTCCCCATGTCGCCCCCTGATGCGTAAAGATGTGCGGCTCATAAAAGTGGAAAACATAGATCACATTCGGATCGCGCAACGGCTCGAGCATGACCATGTCGTAGTTGTCATCCCACTTCGCGCCGGGAGCCAAAATCGTATTCGCCGGAGCCGCTTGCCGAATCGCCGCCGCCAGCTTTGCTTCCACTCCATACCAGCGGTAGGCGTCCTTCATCTCCGGCTCATTCAGGATTTCAAAAAACACTCGCTCCGCATCCCATGTTGGCGCCGCATAGTGTTTCGCCACCATCCGCCAGAATTCGGCGAACTGCTCGACGAATTCATCGTCATTGAGCCGCGCCTTAAAATCCGAGTCCGGGTGCATATCCAGTTCAACCGCGAGCCCCGCATCCAGAATCATCTTCACCGCCGTGTCGAGATAGCCGAAGTATTCTGCGGTCCCGTTCTGCCGGTGCCCCGCTTCCATCATCGGCCAAGGATTGACACTCAACCGCACATGATCGAACCCGGCAGACTTAATCAGCGCGATATCCGCGGCAGTAGTCCAGTTCTCAAAATGTTCTTTCGTATATCCCTTCGGATCGTAGACCTGCGCAAACCACTCGCTCAGATTGATCCCACGCCGCAAATGCCCGAGTCGCGCTGCAGAAACGGCAGACGCAGCCGTGCCTTGCGCCTGCGAGGCCGGACCAGGAGCAATGATTGATGCGAAAAGAACAAGAACGACGAAGATGCGTGCAGAAAACAAAATCCACCTCCGGGAAATCGAGCCCTACAGCATACATTCTCAGGAATCTCCGGCTCGGCGGTTTTAGGCGACTTTGTTTGCTACGCGAGACGGACGTTTAGCAGGCACCAAGACAGCCGTCCGCCCCAGACTTCGCGGTTTCGAAGGCTGGGAGACCATCGTTATGGATAGAGTCGGTTCTGATGCACAAGTCAACGCGGTTCTTTGGAGAGCTACACCGTTTTTAGCTGAAATGGCATTCTTCGCAAGCGCTGGCCACAGGCCGCATAGAATGCGTTCGCGACTGCCGGAGCTGCCGGGGGCAGTGCCGGCTCTCCCATTCCACCGGGGTCTTCTTTGCTCTTCGTCAGATGGACTTCGATCGGAGGAGCTTCATTAATCCGAATCGGATCATATCCATCGAAGTTCGTCTGCTCGACCGCGCCGTTCTTGATGGTGATCGCGTTCTTTAGCGCTGCGCTCAGGCCGTAGATAATCGCGCCTTCGGCCTGCGACCGTACCGATTCCGGGTTCACAATCTGGCCGCAATCCACTGCGGCCACAATCCGATCAATTTTGAAATCGTTCCCACTAACTGTGACTTCAGCGACCTCAGCGAAATAGCTGCCGAACGATGCATAAGAGGCAATGCCGCGCCCCTTCCCCTTGGGCAGCGGTTTGCCCCAGCCAGATTTCTCGGCTACCAACTCCAGAACGCCTCGCAGGCGCGCCGGGTCAACATCGTCCTCAAAGCGCGGCTTCCAGTTTGCGCTTTTTACCAGCAGAGACCTGCGGAATTCCACGGGATCTTTGCCCGCACCCGCTGCCAGTTCGTCGATGAAACTCTCCACGGCAAATCCGTTAAACGAGTGTTCCACAGAGCGCCACCAGAGTGGCGGTACGGAACTCGCGACAGGGCTATACTCGAGCCGCATGTTCGGAATCGCATAAGGCATCTGTTTCGCACCGCCCACTTCGGAATCCTCAGGGGTATTCTTGCCGGGCGGATTCCACCACGCACCGATCGACGTTGATGCGATCGTATGCGACCATGCCAGCGGACGCCCTGAAGCATCTAATGCACCACGCATCTGGTGGCATGCCGCAGGACGGTAGAAGTCGTGCGTCATATCGTCTTCGCGCGACCAGACCAACTGCACCGGCTTGCCGACGACTTTCGCGATTTGTGCAGCCTCCGCCGGATAGTCCGCCATATATCGCCGTCCGAAGCCGCCGCCCATCAGCGTGGTGTGCACGATGACCTTCTTCGGCTCGATCGACAGAAGTTTCGCCACTGTCCGCTGCACCCAATCCGGTGACTGCGTGGGAGCCCAGACCTCGGCCTCTCCCGACCTCGCGTGCACGGTGATGTTCATCGGCTCCATCGTCGCGTGTGCCAGGAAAGGCATTTCGTAAATCGCTTCGACCTTCTTTGCACCATTCGCGAACACCTTGTCGACGTCGCCATCGTTGCGAATACTCTTGCCTCGCTTGGCAGCCGCAGCACGCAAGTCTTCGCGCAGGGTGGGACTCGCTTCCACCGCCGCTTTGCCGTGGTCCCAAGTAATGTCGAGCGCAACGCGTCCCTTCATGGCGGACCAGGTGGAATTGGCCACCACCACAACACCGCCTGCGGTGAACATGTCGGCGCCTAACGCCGGAATCTCAAACACATCTCGTACGCCGGGGACAGCTTTCGCTTTCGCCGCATCGAACCTCGTTGCTTTGCCTCCGAACGTGGGGCAGCGTGCCACCATCGCAAACAGCATGTCGGGCACGCGCACGTCGAGCCCGAATCCCGCACTGCCGTTGACCTTCGAGGGAATATCCACGCGCGGCGTGGCATGACCGATCAATTCGAAGTCGGCTTCATCTTTCAGCTCAACCTTCTCTGGATCCGGCACCGGCAGTTTCTGCGCGGCCTCGATGAGCTCGCCGTATGTCGCCTTTCGTCCGGACTCCTCGTGGACCACCGTTCCTTTTTTCGCCTCGCACTGCTTTTTCGGAACGTTCCACTTCTGCGATGCGGCAGTGATCATGAGTTCACGCACCGTCGCGCCCGCGCGCCGTAGCGGCATAAAGTTTTCCATCGTGCTTCCGCTGCCGCCCGTGCCCATGTGCTCGTAAATGTCCGGACGCGTTTCGGCCTGCACGACGCTGACGGAGTTGAAATCGACCTCGGCCTCTTCTGCCAGGATCATTGCCAGCCCGGTCTTGATGCCCTGTCCCATCTCCGACTTAGCAACGATCAACGAGATTTTTCCGTCGGGAGTCACATGGATGTACGCATCGAACGGATTCGGCGCTTTTTTCTTTTTGGCTTTTTCCGACTCTTGTGCCTGCAGTAAATTTCCAGAGAAACGTACGCCGATGAGCAGTCCCGCTCCGGCAACTGCTCCACTCTTTACGAATTTGCGCCGGCTGATGGTCATGGCTATGCTCCTTGTCCCGCGGCACGATGAATCGCGCGCCGTATCCGCCCATACATGCCGCACCGGCACAGGTTGCCCATCATCGCCTCGTCGATCTGCTGGTCGGTGGGTTGCGGCGTTTTCCCGAGCAGCGCGGCCGCCGACATAATCTGTCCGGGCTGGCAATATCCGCATTGTGGAACCTGCTCTGCGATCCAGGCTCGCTGCACCGGATGCGAGTTATCTGACGACAATCCCTCGATCGTCGTGATCTTCCTCGAATCGACCGAGGAGACTGCAGTCTGACAAGCGCGTACGGCCTCGCCGTCGAGATGTACCGTACAGGCGCCGCACAGGCCCATGCCGCACCCATACTTGGTGCCGGTCATGCTGAGCGAGTCGCGTAGAACCCAAAGGAGCGGGGTGTCAGGAGAGACGTCCACAGCGTGCGCACGATCGTTGATGGTCAAACGATAGGCAGACATAAAGGAACTCCCAGAGAGAAGGTTGCAGCTTTAGACGAGGCTACTCCAGAAAGGTTTTGACAAGCAAATGGAGGGGCGGACGCATTCGTCCGCCCCTGCGGCCCGGTGAAACCCGGGCGCAGTGTACGGCTGCCAAAAGCTAAATCGCTCAGGCAAGGAGAACAGTACTCGCTCCATTCCTTGGCATCTGGAATTCGGGGAACAGGTTCCCTTCGCAAATCGCGAAAGGTGGAGCAGCCAGTATCTTGTCTGAGGAGATTGGGGAAAACAAACCTCGACTTCTTACGATGCCCACGAGCCTTCCATCGTCACGGTACCGATGGAATCCGCAGGCAACTCGACCATGGCGCTCTGATCTCTCACGCGAACTTCAACCCGCTGCGGGTGGGGCAACTCATTTCGCATCAGCAGCACGACGGATTTGTCGGGATTCAAAAATGCCAGCGTGTCGTCGCACGTCCCTGTTGTCATCAAAGCCCGTGCGCCCAGATCGACAAAGTGCGTCAGATGCTTCAGCAGATAATAGTCGTGGTTATAGTGAAAACCCTTGGCGGTCGAATCGACGCTGACCAGTGAATTCTGCGCCCAACCCCAGGTGCTCATCCCCCCGTTCGCCGTCGAGATGTTCCAGTACATGTAGGCCGACGCGCCGTTGCGCAGGTAATGCTTCATCAATTGCCAGCAATATCCGGTATAACTCCAAGTATTGGTGCCGTTGCCGCACTCCTGCTCGGACTGAAAGATAATCAGCGACGGGAACTCCTCGTGAATTGCAGGCAGCGCATTCTTCCCGGCCCATTGCGTGCCGACACCTTTGATAAAGCGCGCCACATTTTCGTCGGCCATCACGGTTTCGAGCATCTTCGGATTCCCACGCTCTAGCGTACCGAAAAATATGTCGACGCCGCGGTTCTGCATCTCCGGACCGAGATAGTGCAGAAACCTCGCCAGTCCCTCCGGCGTCCAGGTGCAACTCGGAAAATTCTGTGCGGAATTGAATTCGTTCTGCGGCATTACCATGCCTACCGGAATTCCCTTGGCGCGATAGGCGTCAATATACCGTCCGAAATACCTCGCGTAGGCCTCGAAGTAGCGCGGCTCCTGGAGAAACATGTCTTCGCCCTCGTGGCCGACCTGATCGGGACGAATCCCATTTTCCTTCATCCCCGGATACGCTTTCGCCTCGGCATAGAAGTGATTGCGTTTCATCCAGCTTGGCGGGGACCATGGTGACGCCCACAATCGCAACTTTGGTTGATACCGCATCGCCGCTTGAATGAACGGTACCAGCGTCTTCTCGTCGTGGGCGATGCTGAAGTCTCTTAGAGCAAAATCGCCGTCCGTTTCGTCGTAGCTGTATGCTTCGGTGGCAAAATCGTTCGCTCCAATAGGCGTACGGCAATAAGCGAAGCGACCGCCTGCCGCAGGATCAAACAGTTCGTGCAGCACACTCTCGCGATCGGCTTCGCTGAGCATCTGCAACGAGGTCCAACCCAGCTCGTTGAAGCAGGCTCCGAATCCCTCGATTGGCCGCGATCCGGAAAGTGCCCGCGCCGGATCGATGTTGAGGTTCAGCGTGTCCCAGCTGAAGATCGGTTTGAAAACAGTTTTGCTCTGCCATGCGTCCGCCTCAGTGGTCGCTACACATCGCACACGCGGGTCCCCTAGCGGCGAAGGTGGGCCCATCTGCGCGAAAGCACTGGTGGAAGATCCAGCTGCCACGGCCCCGCCCATCGCAGCCTGGACACCTGCCTTGAGAATGCGTCGTCTCGTCCAAAAGGACATAGTGGATGGAAGAAAATTACCCGAAATGGGAGGCTATTTCCAGCGGGTAGGAGGATTCAAATGTCTGGGTTTTCCACCCTTCGAAAGGCGCGAAGGGTGGAAACCCTGTTCTCGAGATTTTCTGAAGTGTATTTCCTAGTCGCCAGATTTCTCCGCTCCGGGCATCACATTCTTCAGCGGAGCGTCTTTCTGTTCCTTTAACTCCGGGTGCGGCATCGCCTTGCGGGGCAGCATCTGATCTCGCATCGCAGCGTTGTAGACAAAGATTGCTTCTACCGTCGCTGCCTGTGCTAGATCGTCCGGCTGCAGCCGCTCGTAGACGTCCATGTTGGAGTGATGCGTGCGTGATCCGTAATCGAGCATGTCTTGGATGAATTGGAATCCCGGGATTCCGACAGAATCAAATGCCTCGTGATCCGTGCCCCCCGTATCGCGTGTTGAGATCGTCGTTACGCCAAGGTCGGCTAGGGGTGCGATCCACTGTTGGAAGATCGAAGCAATCCCAGAATTCTGCTGCAAGTACACTCCGCGAATCTTTCCTGAGCCGTTGTCGACATTAAAGTAGCCGGAGATCTTCGCCTGGTCGGGCTTGATCACCGCTGGCCCGGCGGGCTTCCGGAGAAATTCCGGCAGCTTCACTTGATCCGGCGCTTCCGAGAGCGGCACATATCCGAAGTGCTGGCGCACATAGCCGTACGATCCGAATTCGCCTTGCTCTTCGCCCGTCCACAAGCCAACACGGATGGTCCGCCGCGGCTGCACTTTCAGCGCGTTCAAAATGCGCATCACTTCCATCGCAACCACGGTGCCCGCACCGTTATCGGTAGCACCCGTGCCTGAGGCCCACGAATCGAGGTGCCCGCCAACCATGACCAACTCATCCTTCAGCTTCGGATCGGTGCCCGGAATCTCCGCAATCGTGTCGAACCCATGCTCGTGATCGCCGGTGAATTCGGTCTCAACGTCAATCTCGACGGTCACAGGAACATTCGCCTTTAGTAGCCGATGAACGCGCCCGTAATTCTCGATCGCCATGACGACGATCGGCAGAGGCTCGGCGTGCTCACGCTTGTAGGTGAACCATCCCATGCCGCTTCCGCCATCATCGAAAATCGTTCCGCCCGACCCGCCGTTGTTGCGGCCATCGCGGCTAGGGACCACGATGCCGGCGGCATGCTCGTCGGCAAAGAACTTTCCTGCCTTCTCGCGGAATTCAAGACGTTTGATGAAGCTGGCGAAGAAATCTTCATGCGGTCCAACGTGCACCGGATACTCCACCGTGGTCTTCAGATTGGCATCGTCTCTGCGCTCAAACAGGGGCTTGTCGACCGGCTTTACCTCGCGCATCTCGCCGAAGAAGATAATCTTTCCCGCGAGCTTCCCTTTGTACTTTTCCAGATCCTTCTCATCTTTCGCATCGATCCATACTGCTTGCCCGCTGACTGCGCCATGACTTGAAGGCGACCAGGGCAGAGCCTGCGCGATGAATACCGCGGTATCGGGCGCGGACATGCGCACCCAGGTATTCAACTGCCGCCATCCCAGACCGAACTCGCCCCAATCTTCCAAGTGTGCGTTCGTGCATCCCATCGCGGTGAACTGGTCGCGAGTCCATTCGTTCGCCTTCTTCAGGTTTGGAGATCCCGTCAGCCGCGGGCCGATCCCGTCGATGAGTCCCGAGGCATACTCCATGATGTGCGAGTGCTCCAGACCCTCTTCGCGAATTCGTTGGTACATCGTCAGGTCCAGATTTTCTACTGCAGGTTGCGGCATTTCATAGGAAGGCTTCGCCGCATCATCGGCCTTGGCGTCTTTCTTCTTGTCTGCCGCCGACAACGAAAAGGCAAAGCAGAAAACGACAGCAATCACCACTGTCAAACGATTCGATCGCATCTTTAGTTATTTCCTCCCGGAACGGAATGCGCAGAGTAGCAGAATATTGGGACAACATGTTAAGACGCGAACCCGCACAAAACGTGAGCGTGTAGTTATGTAAAGCCGTCGGTCGTTGCACTCCCTTCGCTCTCTTGGAATGCGGCGTCCCCGGTTCGAATTCGCGAGCTTGCACTACGGCAACTCTCTTACCCAAATGTTTCGGAAGCTTAACGGCTCGCTCTTGTCCCCGTGTGCCTGGAGCTTGATTGGCGCCCTATCGAACTTCTTGTAAAACGGCTGCCCGATGTAGCGCGTCTCGCCTTTCAGTTCGAAGTGATTCTCCACCAGCACACCATTAAAGAAGGCGGTCGCGTAGGCAGGAGTCTTCAGCGATCCGTCGTCGTTGAATGTTGGGGCGGTCCACACGACATCGTAGACCTGCCATTCCCCAGGCTTGCGAGTGGGATTCGCCAATGGAGTTGCCTGCTTGTAGAGGCTTCCCGCCATCCCGTTCACGTACGTCTTGTTGTTGTACGAATCCAGCACCTGCAACTCGTATCCGGCATCGCCCGGTCCGGTGGATGCCAAGAACAGCCCGCTATTGCCGCGGAGTTGTCCTGATCCTGCGATGTTCTCGGGGACTCTCCACTCCATGTGGAACTGATAGTTTTTGAACGTGCGCCTGGTCTCGATATTCCCAGTGCCTTTGTTCACGGTCATTACGCCGTCGGCCACAGTCCATTTGGCTGGTGCGGAGCGATCCTGCGCGGATACCCATTCGTCTAGATTCTTGCCATCAAACAAGATAACTGCGTCAGACGGAGGCGCTCCGCATTCCGCACCGGGAGTTACGACCTTCGGCTCCGGTTGCCACACTTCTGTATCTTCCGGCTTTGCACCGGCCGGAGGCTGTTGCTGAGAAAAAGCGCAGGAACTCACCACAATCACAACCACAAACGTGAGAAACACCGAAATTGAGTTGCGCATAATGTCCAAGAGGATACACCACGTTCGCGTCGTACTCGGTAGGGATTCCGTGAGGCTTGCGGTTGCGGCGAAACTTGATACCATCATCCCGCTCAGGGAGGTTCGCTCAATGATCACCCGCCGCAACTTCATCATTGCTACCGGAATGACCGCGCTCGCCTCAACCCGCGTCTTTGGCGCGAACGACACGCTTCGCATCGGCGTAATCGGTGCCGGACATCGCATGAAAGGTTTGCTCGATGCCGCCGACAAAGCCGGGCCTTACCAGATCGTCGCGGTCTCCGACGTCTACGGACCCTATCGCGAAGCGGTCAAGCAGCGTTCGAATGGCGTGGCGACGACCCATCTCGACTATCGTGAGGTGCTCGACAACAAAGAGGTGGACGCTGTGATCATCGCGTCGCCAGATCATTGGCACGTAACGATGGCGGTTGACGCGGTCAAAGCAGGGAAAGACGTCTATCTCGAGAAGCCGGTCACGCATGAGGTGCATGAAGGCGACACGCTGACGAAGGCAGTGCGGTCGAGCAAGCAGATTCTGCAATGCGGCATGCAGCAGCGCAGTTGGACGCACTTCCGCGATGCCGTGAATATGATTCAGGCGGGCAGCATCGGCCGCGTCGTGCAGGTGCGCACCTACTGGTGGCAGAACTACCAGCGCAGCTGGCTGCCCAAGCCGCTCGACCAACAAGCGCTCGATTGGAAGGCCTGGCTCGGTACCGCTCCCGATCAGACGTTCACCGACGAGAAGTTCTATCGCTGGCGCTGGTTCTGGAACTTTGGCGGTGGCGCCATGACCGATCTATTCACACATTGGATCGACGTGGTGCACTGGGCCATGAAAGCCGACCAGCCGAAGACCGCGTGCATGATCGGCGACAAGTACATCTTCGATCAATGGGAATGCCCCGACACGATTCAAGCGGCATTTCGCTATCCGGGATTCGACGTGGTTTACGAAGGCATGATGAGTTCTTCCATCGACGATGGAGGCCTCGAGTTCCGTGGCACCGAGGCGACGCTAAAAGTTAATCGCGCTGGTTTCGCGATCTATCGCGAGCATATCGAGGAAGGCGAAGGACAGAATCCGGTTCTCTCTGCCCACAGCTATCGCGACGGCACAATCGACCATGTGGAGAATTTCTTTGAGTGTGTGAAAAGCCGCAAAGAGCCGAACGCGCCAGTGGAAACGGGAGTGGCTGCGGCACGGGCAGGCCATGTCGGAAACCTGGCTTACCATCACGGACAGGTGTGGCAGGCAAAGCCATAAGCGGCGCAGGATTCAAAATGGACAGCGAAACTAGACACTGCCAATCGTCGTGGATCAGCGCCGGTTGCACTTCATCTTTGAGTTAGTCGCGAAGAATCTTCGACCCAAAAACCCCATTTCTCCCGCTAAATCAGTACGAGAGAAATGGGGGTTCCTGACCTTCACTCGACACAAAACCGAGGGAGGACGAGGGCACCAAGAAAAGGCCCTGTACTTCCACTACACTGGCTCAACGTTGGAATGGAGCCAGATTCTTTCGTGGGCGCCGCCAACTGACCTTTGGGCACGGCAACAACATAGGCGATTACGTCACTTTCTGTAGCATCTTCTGCCGCAAGGCTCATCGGATGGATGACTCGCAGGATGCGGGCTTCCTCCTTAGTAAGAAGATTGCGGATCACATTTCCAATCGGATGTACACTCGTATTCCTCTTCCATTTGCCAGGTAAGATGTTCATTCAATTCACGGTAGAATACGCACGCGACTCCCGGTTCAAGAAGTTAAGGTCCTGTCCGCCTGCCTGGCGAATGGTCCGATTGAACCCGGAAGTCGCGTTCGGCCAGCAGCGGTTAGTTGTTGGTCGTGTGAGAGAGAAGAGGCACCACTGCTGTATATAATTGGGCAATCTAGCAAGTTCGTGGGTATGGGGAAAGCGTCAAAGAACGACAAAATTCTCGACCGCATGGCTAGAACGCGCGAAAGTCGAGCAACGGGAGATTGACGCATGCAGTTACTAAGTGGCTGGAAGGAAATCGCCGAGCATTTACGCCTTAATGTTAGGACAGCGCAACGGTGGGAGAGATTAGGTCTACCGGTACGTCGACCTTATGATAGTGCTTGCAGTCCAGTAATCGCGGATTCGGAAGAGATTGATCAATGGGCTACGCGGAAGGAGACCCGAGCGGCCAAACTCATCGTTGATACCAGCCACAGACTATCAGCGCAACTTAGCCAGTTACGATCCGAACGCCGTCGTTCCTTACGTCAAACGAAGGAGATTGCTCTCTCAAATCGCCACAGCTCAACACATGCAGCGACAGTTACTTACTAGGCTCCAAGGTAATTGCGAGCAAAGGATTCATACCGCGAAATACAGTTCATTTGCTGATTAGGATTAAGATGCCGGGTACGTAAGCGCTTCGGTCTCCCGTCCAAGGCTTGTGTTTTCTTATCGATTTCGACCTACGGCTTAGCCGTGGGTTGCTTTGTTTCGCCGCCTCGCGGCTGACATGATCTGCAGCGTTCGACAACGTCGCTATTTATCTAGCATGTCGGCGCCAATCCGTCTACGTTCCTATGGGTGACTGAGAGCACGAGTAGTGCAGGTTCTCACGGTGTTGGGAATGCTTTCGGCCGAGTAGAACCGGTCGTAGAAATCAACATCCACGTGACAGGCCTGAAACCCGATGACGGTTCGAAACGCGGCGGTGTAGGCGGGAAAGCGCCCGTAGCGTTTGTAAACGTAGTTGCAATAGGCGATTGTGGCGTCGACGGCAGTGCCGCTCGGTGCAGGAATCTTGGCTGCACACGACTCCGGATCGCGCCACGTGCTCTCTGAGGCTCCTCCGCGGTAGCTGCCTTTGCTTCCAAACTTGGTTTCTACAAAGGCTCGAACCGCCTCCTCCATGGATTTGTAATAAGGCGGACAGAAAGGCTGGAGCAGAACTTTGTTGTCACGTTCGAGTCCGAGAGGATACGGAATCACGGGATCCTTGATGAATAAGCTCGCGACTGCAGAGAGGAGACGATCCGTCCCGGCGTAACGGCTGGCCCTCATGGATCCCATCCGAAATCCGGCGGCCTGGAACCAGCTGTACTCGTGTCGCGCGAAATTGGGGAACCCGCCCAATCCAAGGGCTTCGGCCATCAGCGCGAGGTTCTGCAGCACCATTCCATGTTCGGTAGCCATCGACTCGAGCAGAGCCGTTTCGGCCATTTGAATGGTCGCGCTGCGAAGGTCATCGGGACTGTCATGCAAATGACCGCCCTTGCTGCGGGCAAATCGGCCAATTCCGGCGGGACGAAACCAAGCGCGCTCATCGCGCAGAAAGACTCCCATATCTTCACTGAATAATTCGAGCAGCGCGTTAATTGTTAGCGCGGTCGTTTCGATGATCGGCAAGAAGTACGTGGTACCCGGTGCGTAGAGCGACCAGCGGTTAATGGAGAAGTTGTAACCCGGATCCAGGGGTGGTGCAGTGCGGCGGTCCGAAAGCTGAATCCGGACTCGTTTATAAAGATCCGTGAGCACCCCTTTTCTTGCCAGGTTGACCAATTCGACGAATTCGGCGGGAGCGAAGTCCTGCGGCCGCTTGATAAGCCACGTGCCGCGATCATTCGTGACCAGCACCGACACTGCATTGACCGCGTCAGGGCTCGCGATCGTGCGGCCAAGTCTTCCCACCAGCATGCTGCCGCCCTGTCCAGCACCATACGAGAGATCAGCCAGCGCGTAACCACTGATGCCGCACGCTGCGAAGACCAATGCGGCCTCTTCAGCTTCGGTAAGAGGAACTGGTTTATGGGGGCTCGTGTATTGGAATGGGCCCGTGGGGATGGTCATGCCGAGTCCTACTCGCCGCGACCGGCGGTGCAGCAGGACTTCAAACAGAGTCGCTTTCATCGGCTCGACAAACATTTTCAGACGTGTTGTGCTTCCGCGGCCGCGCTCTTGCGCTCCTTCAAGATCGTCGCCAGATCGGGCCGGACGGAACTCAGAGCGGCGGCAGCTTCGCTGGCAATTGCGAGGAGTCTCACTCGCGTACGAGCGCGAACGCAGCATGCAGAGACTGGGCGACAGTCATCACCGAAGTAGTCGCCGGCCTTCAGCGTCGACAAGACCACCTCGCCATCCGGGTTACTCGCTACTACGTCTAACTGTCCCGACTCGACAAGATAGTGATAGCGACGGGTCTCGCCGGCACCGACAATGATTTGTCCAGGCTCGTAGAGAACGTGAGAGATCGCCCCGCGCTCTTCCACCCGCGGATTCACGATGTCGCGGCCCAGGATCAGCGTGAGCCACCAATCGAACATCAGGCGTACCCGGCGAGTCCAACTCGGCACGAACATGGTAAGTACGATGAAGCGCCAGATAATCCATGCCAGATAGCCGCACGCAGGAATGCCCTTCATATGCGCGATGGCCGAACGATGGCCGAGCGTGCAGGCTTCGCCGAGCCCGTTGAACGAGTATGGTTTCAGCGGCTTGGCCGCCGCTTCCCGCAAGATGTTTGCGCCGATATTCGTTCCGGCTTTTTGTGCGTAATGTGCCAGAGGAGGGCAGGTGCCGCCATCGGGATGAGGAACCGCAGCGCAGTCGCCTCCAGCCCAGACGTTGGTTAGCGCAGGAACCCGGCAGAATTCGTCGGTTACCAGGCGTCCGCGCGAGTCCCGTTCGCAGGGGAGCTGCTCGAGCAGCGGCGAACACTTCATCCCGGTGCAGGTGATGATACTGCGGGTCGGAATGCGCTCTCCCGATGTGAGCACCGCTTCTTCTGCCGTGGCCGCATGCAGACGGGTGTTGAGGCGCATCTCAATGCGTAGTCTCTCGACGCGCTTTTCCGCGTAGCTGACCAGATAGGGATGACGCTTTCCTAGCTCGGGCAAGATTTGCGGGCCCGACTCTACCAACACGACGCGGAACTCCTGAGACTTCAACTCCGGATATCTCTGCCGCGTGAGGAAACGAAAATAATCGACCAGGTCGCAGGCCACTTCGACTCCTGCGTAGTTGCCCCCGGCGATCACGAAGGTGAGCAGGCGCCGCCGTTCAGCCGGATCGGTTTCGATCGATGCTGTCTCCAGCACGCTGACTAAATGGTTGCGAAGCCGGTAGCAATCAGCGAAGGTTTTCAGTGGGAACGTATGCTCGCCGATTCCGGCGTAACGCGAGAAGTCTTCCACCGATCCCACACCCACCACCAGATGATCGTAGGGCACGGTGCAGGCGCGTCCGTCGAGCAGTCGGCGCGTGTGGACGCAACGATTGGCGAGATCCACCGATTGGATTTCGGCATTGTGAAGCTGCGCCGGTGCGATCATTTCGCGCACAGATGAATTGATCTGCTGCGGCTGTATTTTGCAGGTCAGCATTTCGGCGATCAGCCCGTGGACCGTCGAATAGTTGTCCCGGCTGATCACGGTTAACTTGACATCGCCTCTTTTGACTGCCGGACGCAGTGCGCGTGCAAGGTAGATCGCTACCCATCCACCGCCGAGGCAGACCACACGGGTTGGATCGTTCATTTCGAGGGCTCCCGGATCGCATTTTGGGCCGCGGCTGCGCTTTGGGCTTGTGTCTCAGGCTGCGTACCGCTGCGAACCGCCAGCTTTCGAGGTATCACGAAATCGCCAGTCCGCCCCTTTAGTCCGCGTTCGCTTAAGAGATGACGAAAGGCCTTCGGGCCGGCCACAGTTGCCAGTTCCTGGACGCGACTGCTATAGATCCGCGCGGTTTCGACCATCCATGTAGCGGGACGAACCGCTGGCACCAGCCATCGCCAGTTTGTCTTCGGGTATCCCAGGGCTGCGGCGTGCTCGTCCCCGATCAACGCCTGCGACATTCCATAACAGAGATTCACGCTGCAACAACGCCCTGCCTTAAAGCTACGCACGTAGTCGTAAGAGGTCTGCATGAGCGCGTCCACGAGCGCGCGGGAGTCATCATCGGGTACGGGCTCAAAGGAAAACATCAGGTCCAACAGCCGGTTCCCTTCGAATTCGTCGGCAATCAACAGTTCCGAATTCACGCCGAGGAGGTAGCCAGCGTAGCGCCACAGATGAACGAGCGCTTCCCGCTCCACCTGTTCGAAGCGATAGCCGAGGCGAGACAAGCCGTCGAGCACTCCGACAGAAAACATCAGGTTCGTTCCTGCCATGTGGCATTGGTTGATGGGCGCTCCCCATGCGTCGTCGTGCCACTGCCCAGATTGAAAGAGCAATCGCCGCACTTGCGCGTGAATCAGTCGGACACGCACGGTCATCGCGAAGCCCTCGGAGAAACGAGACAGACCATCTGGCTGGCACACCGCGAACACGTAGCGAGTCGTATCTTTCAGCCTCTGCGATGCGCGATGCATGAGTTGGCCGGAGAGAGCCAGCGCCTTGTTCCCCGCGGGCCAACTGTAGATAAGAGGCAAGGAAAGCATCGCCAAAACGGCGAAACCGAGACGGCAGCGCAAGAATGTAGCACCACCGAGATTGCAGCGTTCGCGATCAACCCAGAACGGGACATGCTCCAACTGCTGGAACAAGGCACGCAAGGGTTCAGGAGCAGAAGGGACGTTCTCAATTCCTTTCATTAGTGCCAAGTCGAGCAGCGCGCGCCATTCACCCTCGGGCATGCTGGCGAATTCCTGCATGGCTGCGTCGGCAAGCGGATCGGCGCGCCACAGGAAGTCGATATACCTCCTGGCCCGGCCTCCATGCGCGGCCTCTGCGCCCTGCGGCGCGGAATACGCCGACGGCAGGCGGTGGCTTACATCCATCATTGATTAATGGGAGTTCCTCGAGCCGACAGTACCACGGATGTTCGAGCCAGATTCCGTTACGGGCGTAACCGGATTACGGCTGAAAACTGGCTATGTATCAGGGCACGACTTTAATCGTGCCGTCAAAATGTGCCCAAGGATAGCGCCTTTAGGCGCCGCGGTTATCACCCTGTCACGTTGTGGCGGCTTGCATGACCTAAAGCTGAAGCCTTACTCGTAGCGCAACGACACTACGGGATCGACCTGGCCTGCGCGTCGGGCCGGGATATAGCAGGCGAAAAGAGCAACCAGAATCAGGGCGGGCAGCACGACTGCCAGGATAAGGCCCTGCGCCGGTTGCACACCTGGTACTAAACGCTCGAGAACACGCACGCTACCGAAAGAAGCGAGCAGGCCAATTCCGATTCCGAGCATGATCATTGCCAGGCTCTCACGAAGAACGAGTCTGATGATGTCTGATGAGAGAGCGCCGAGCGCGATCCTGACGCCAAACTCAGGTACGCGCTGGCTTGTCAGGTAGGCAATCACGCTGTAGATGCCGATGCAAGCGAGCAGAAGAGCGAGTCCGGCGAAAATCGCGAACAGAAGAAGCAGAAATCGTTGTCGCGCGAGCGAAGCGGCTACCAATTGCTCCATCGTCCGTACTTCGTAAAGGGTCTGATCAGCGCTGCCGCCACGCGCCTGTTTTTGCAGCATGTCGACCGTATTCAGTGGAGGAACGTTCGTGCGGACCACGACGGAAAGAACCGAAGAAAAGAAGCGAACCAAGTTATCAGGGACTTGGGCAAGCGGGTAATAACACTGATCCTGAACCCGCGAGAGATCGTCCTCGGCGAGTCCCCAGTGACGGACGTGACCCACCACGCCGACCACCTGAACGGGACGCTCACCCAATCCCGGAATCCAGAGAACCTTGCCGACGGGGTCTCCTCCGCCGAAGGCATGACGCGCCATGTTCTCATCGATTACAACAACAGGCGGGTTGCCGAGCCGATCATTGTCATTGAAGAAGCGGCCACGACGTAGCGGCAGCCCCATGACCTGCAAATAGTCTGGAGTGGCGGCCGAAGCCAGCGCCTCTGATTCCTGACTGGGCGGTAGCGGGGCCGCCGTGGCCCTGTAATCCAAGACGTTCTCTCCTTCGCGCATCGGAACGATATCGGTGAGCGCGACCGATTGAACAGCAGGAGCACCCTTCATGTTGTCCGTCAATGCCTGCCATGCAGCTCGTGCCTGGACTGGATTTGAAAGAACTGAAGGGGATAGAGCGACGCGTGCCGTAAGCGTGTTCCGGATGTCGATTCCCGGATCAAGCGAGGCGAAGCGCATCAGCGTGCGGCCCATGACTCCGGCCGCACTGAGGAGCACCAGGGCCAGTGCGATTTGGGATACAACGAAGCCATTCAACGGCCGGCGAGCGCTTCCTGCGATGCTGCGCGAGCGAGATCGAAGCGCTTCTTCGATTGCACTCCGGTTCGCTCGCAATGCGGGGATCAATCCGAAGATTAGGGCAGTAAGGATCGAACTTGCGAGGGCAAAGAGCAGTACGCGCCAATCCACATGTACCTCGTCGGCGCGTGGCAACCGGTCAGGCCAGAAACGTAAGAACGGACCCGTGCCGAGGATCGCCAGCAAGAGCCCGAGTGAGCCGCCACAAATGCCGAGCACGCTGCTTTCGATCAAACACTGGCGTAAGAGGCGTCCACCGGGCGCGCCTAAAGCCAGCCGCAACGCAAACTCGTGGCCGCGCGAGATGACACGCGTTAACAAGAGGCTCGCGACATTGACGCAGGCAATCAGCAGGACAAGGCTCACCGCAATCAGCAGCAGCCAGAGAGTAGGTCTCACGTCCCGGACCAGTTCGCTCTGCAGCGAGTGTGGCACGAAAGTGATGCCCCGGTTTGAGTCCGCATATTGCTTTGCCAGTCGCGCGCTCATCACAGCCAATTCGGCTTGCGAGTCGTTGAGAGTTACGCCAGGACTCAGGCGCGCGTTGACGTGAAGGAAGTGTGCTCCACGCCAGTGCATCCGAGGCTCAGTGGCCTGACCGAGCGGGGTAAAGACGTCGGCATCTCCATCCAATTGCAATCCAGGCGGCGCGACTCCAACCACGGTGTAGGCTTTGCCGTCATAGGCGAGGGACATCCCCACTGCTTTCGGGTTCGATCCATAACGGCGCTGCCAGAGGCGCGTGCTGATAATGGCCACTGGCGCGGCACCGACCTGGTCATCCGTCGCCACGAACGAGCGTCCGGTCACGAGCGGAACTCGTAGCACGGAAAACAGGTCGGAAGAAATCAGGCGTCCATCGACGTACTCAGGCTCGCCCGGAGCGCTGACGGTTCCACCGCCGTAAGTCCATGCAGTAACTCCTTCGAACGAGCGACACTCCCGCCTGCAATCGAGGAAATCGGGATAGGAAAATCCCCACGTGTCTCCATGATTCTCGGCTCGAACATGGAGAGCAACGAGGCTTTCAGGATGCGAATATTGCAGAGGCTTCAACAAGACGCCGCTAACAACCGTGAAGATGACGGTGGTGGCCCCGCTTCCTAGAGCGAGGGTGAGCACAGCGACGGCAGCGAATCCCGGATTCTTGCGCAACTGCCGGAACGCGTAGTGAAGATCTTGAGTCAAGGAAGCGATCATTTGTCGTCACCAGCCTCCGTTGTGAGAGACGTTTTCATTCCCATGAAGGCGGAGTTAGCCCTTAGCCCGATTGAGAATCAGAGCACCTGCATTTCCAATCTTTGGTCAAGCCATCGCTATTGTTTTGCGGGAGTTGAAGAAAGGGTTGGCGAGCGAATTGTCCAATCAGTGCTGAGGTCGTCCAAAAGCGGACAGTGATTTGGAGGGGAATTGACGACGCGAAAATGGTCCCAGAGTGGATGGTCAGCCGCTCGAGGCCGAGAACGAAGAGGCCCAGTCTTAAGACTCGGGGTGCAAACTTGCGTTAATCCAGCTGAGAACTGCCGTCGGTTTTCCGGGACTTCTTCTTGACTCAGACCGGCCGCAAGGGCATGATGTCACCTAGCCGCTCCGCTAATAAAGCTTCCAACCACTAGCAAACCGAAACCAGAAGCAAAATGTCCTTCCCACACGCTCTTTCGAGCGTGGGGCAAACGAACTCCAGTCGGGCCCGCGTTCCACGGACAACTACGCTCGTTATTCATTGAGCAACGCAAATCCACAAATCCCTCGAAAGGAGGACATCAATGCCCCCCCAAACTCTCATAGAACAGGGCAGTAAACAGGTAGCTGACAAGAACATGATTCGTCCGTTTCATGTGAATGTTCCGGAAGGGGAACTTACCGAATTGCGCACGCGCATCAACGCGACCAGGTGGCCGGAACGAGAAACAGTTCCAGATGCATCCCAAGGAGTACAGCTGGCGACCATGCAGGCGCTAGCGCACTACTGGGCCACGAAGTACGACTGGCGCAAGATCGAGGCAAAACTCAACACTCTTCCGCAGTTCATCACCGAGATCGATGGGCTGGACATTCATTTCATTCACGTCCGTTCGAAGCATGAAAATGCGTTGCCGCTGATTGTCACGCACGGGTGGCCGGGCTCGATCATTGAGCAGATGAAGATTATCGATCCCCTCACCAATCCCACGGCGCACGGTGGAAGCGCATCAGACGCCTTCGACGTGGTGGTTCCATCGATGCCGGGCTACGGCTTCTCGGGCAAGCCGACAACGGCGGGCTGGGATCCCGCCCACATCGCGCGCGCCTGGGTCACGTTGATGAAGCGTCTTGGGTACACGAAATTTGTGGCACAAGGTGGCGATTGGGGCGCAGTCATCACTGAATCCATGGGCGTGCAGGCGGCTCCGGAATTGCTCGGCATTCACACCAACATGCCTGGCATCTTTCCAGCCGAGATTGACCAGGCGGCTTTTTCCGGGAAGCCGGCGCCATCGGGTCTTTCGGACGAAGAGAAGGTCGCCTACGAGGAGTTGCAACACGAATATCAAAAGGGCATCGCGTACGGGTACCAGATGGGACTCCGGCCGCAAACCTTGTACGGAATCGCGGACTCTCCCGTAGGCCTTGCAGCTTATTTCCTTGATCACGACGCCCGCAGCTATGAGCTGATCTCGCGTGTTTTTCAGGGCGCATCCGAGGGCCTCACTCGCGACGATATCCTCGACAACATCACGATCGCCTGGCTGACCAACACGGCGCTTTCCGGCGCTCGTCTCTAATGGGAGTATTGGGGCAAAGGAGGGTACTTCAACGTGAAGGGCGTCTCCATCCCAGTGGCTGTGAGCGTCTTCCCCGACGAACTCTATCCGATGCCGCGTAGCTGGGCGGACCGAGCCTTTCCCAAGCTCATTCACTTCAACAAACTTCCCAAGGGCGGGCACTTTGCGGCCTGGGAACAGCCGAAGCTCTTTTCAGAAGAGGTTCGCGCGGGCTTCCGATCACTGCGCAAATCTCTTCATGCCGTTGCAGCTTGAGCCGGAGTGTAGTCAGGTTGTGAAAACTGATACCCCACTCATCGCAGACTGTGCGATGAGTGGGGCACCCGACAACTGGCGGATGAGCACAGTATCGGAAAGGAATGATTCATGAGCAGCGTACAAGTCGCTCAAAAGAGCTATGAGATGCCCCCACGAGAGGGGATCAGCATCGCGCATTTTCTGACCGTAGCTGACATCGAGCGATCGGCTCGCTACTACGAAAAGGTGTTCGGCGCTCGCATTCTGAGCCTGGGTGACGGCAACGCACCCGCGTACCTTCAGCTTGCGAATCTCTGGATGATTCTGAACGTTGGGGGTGGGCCCACCCCGGACAAGCCGACGGTAACGCTCAGCGTCCCCGATCCGAATCACATCAACAGCTTTATGAATTTCCGCGTTGCGGATATTCACGCGTGCCATGAACTATGGAAAAGTCGAGGAGCCGAGTTCATCACGGAACCGATCCCCAAGTATGGGGAGATCCGCTGCTACATCCGCGATCCTGACGGTTACATCATCGAAGTCGGACAGAGCACCGACCTCACTTACGGTTAAACGCTCGGCCCGGATGAGACGCGGATTTACGCCCTTGCGGACGTCCGCGTAGTTACTAAGTCCGTTGCGCGAGAAGATGTTTTCACGGGCTTCAGATCACTGCGGTAGTTGTTTTCACAAGAGCGGAGGAGATGCATGCCTGACTTTTCGCAGTTCAACACCGACTGCACCGATCCGGGCCGGTGGACAATCACCTTCAGCAACCCGCCGATCAACATGTTTGTTCCCTCAACGATCGTTGAATTGGGAGCGCTGATGACCGACCTCGAGGCGGATCCGACCGTGAAGGTTGTGATGTTCGAGTCGGCGAATCCCGATTTTTTCGTCGCTCATCTCGACGTAGCCAAGGCAGCGGAACGGCCAGAGGCACTGGGCCTTTGGCGCGACTTTGTGCTTCGTCTCTCGTCCTCCCCAGTGGTCAGCATCGCCAAGATTCGGGGACGCACGCGCGGCATCGGTAACGAGTTCGTGCTGGCCTGCGACATGCGCTTCGCCAGCCGGCAAAACGCCCTGTTCGGCCAACCCGAGATCGGCGTTGGACTGGTCCCCGGCGGCGGGGCGCTGGAATGGCTCCCGCGCCTGGTCGGCCGCTCGCGCGCACTTGAGATCGTGCTCAGCGGCGACGATTTCGATGCCGACATCGCCGAGCGGTATGGCTGGGTAAACCGCACACTGGACGATAACGCCCTCGACTCGTTTGTCGAGACGCTCATCCGGCGTCTGGCCTCGTTCGATCGTGAAACGCTAGCCGCGGCCAAGGCCCAAATCAATCGATTCGGGACTCCCGCCGCCGCCGAACTCAAGTCGAGCAACGACCTGTTCTTCCCACTCCTGGCCATGCCCGGCGCGCAGACGCGCCGTGCCAAGGTCCGCAATCTCGGTTACGGCGTTCGGAGCGACTTCGAATTGAACTTCGGCCGGTACCTCCCTGGGTTCGGGCGAGCTGATGATGATGACATGGAAAAGAAGGCCGGCTGATCGTTGGCCTGATTTCCGAAGTCGGCACCCATGTGAGTCCCTGAGCTTGACTCAAGGCAACAGGGACGCCTTTTGACGGGGTATTTTGGTACTGATAAACTTTTAGTTTGTCCACCGATCGTTCATACTAGAAGGGAAGTTTGTGCGCGCAGAAACCCGCCATCAACTGAAACAGGATGCATTTAGCCGTGTGACCATCGGCGCTGCCGAGAAAACCGCCGATTGGACGGTCGAGCATCGTCAAACCTTAATCATTTCCATCGTTGCGGTGGTTGTTCTCGCAGCAATTGTGATTGGTGGCTGGTATTACCTGAACGCCCAAGACGAGAAAGCCAGCTTCGACCTAACGATCGCGGTGCGTACGATGCAGACGCCGCTTCGTCCGGTTGGCCAGCCTGAGCAACCGGACTTCCCGACCTTCACTTCGACGAAGGAGCGCGCGGAGGCAGCGAAGAAGCAATTCCAGGCAATCGTGGATAAGTATCCCCACACCCGGACAGCGGACATGGCACACTATTTTCTCGGCGTGACAGCGGTCTCTCTGGGTGATAACACCACTGCGGAAAAGGATTTCAAAGAAGTTGCCGCCGCCGGAAACCGCGAAGTGGCCTCCCTGGCGAAAGATGCTTTGGCGTCCCTGTACGGAAATGCAAAGCGCACCAAGGACGCAGCGGCCTTGTATCAAGAGTTGATCAACAAGCCGACGACTTCAGTGAGCAAAGTCACGGCGCAGTTGCAGCTGGCGGAGTTGTATCAGAATTCAAACCAGCCCCTCGATGCCAAGCGTATCTATGAGCAGATCAAGAAAGAAAATCCGGGAAACGAGGCCGGCCAGCTGGCGACACAGAAGCTCGCGCAGTTGAAGTAGACTAAGCGTTTTCAACTTTAGACCTTCGGGATTCCCACCCTTCGAAAATCGCGAAGGTGGATAGCCACTTAGTAACTCCTCGGTTTTCAATTAATTACAATCTTCTCTACCCTTCATTACCATCGTAAGGCGCTGGTTGGCGTTTTGACGTGAGCAGTTTCCTGCCTTCTAGGACAATTTAAGAGACCGATTCCTGTCTTCAAACGGGGTTCAAGGATGAGCTTTCGAAGCTTGCGTCCATATGTCGGGGTGTGCCTGTTCGCGATGCTGCGTGCATTGGCGTTTGGCCAGGATGATTCGTCGCAGAGCCTGGGCGACGTGGCCCGGAAGCTGCGAAAAGATGTTTCGGACGAAGTCCGCATGACCGATGCCGACGCGAAGAAACTGTTCGATTCGGTCGACCAGATCTTTGCCTTCGCCTCGGAAGATTCCGGATTGCCAAAGCACTTCCCGGTCAAGCGGCGGATGGTGGGCAAGGCCGACGTCGAAAAATACGCGAGCGGCCGCATGGCACGTGAGGAATACACCAAGCACTTTCAAGTGGCCGAGTTGACCATGAAGAAGCTCGGGTTCCTGCCGCGCGAATTCAATCTGCGCGAATTTCTTGTTAAATCCACCGGACAGCAGATCGCCGGGTATTACGACGACGAGACGAAAACGATTTCGCTGCTGAACTGGGTTCCCGCCGACCGGCAGGAGCCCATCCTGGCGCACGAACTCACGCATGCTCTGCAGGATCAGAATTACGATCTGGCCAAATGGATGAAAGCTGCGTCGAAGCCGGAAGGTACCACCAACAAAAAGGATGACGAGAGCGAGAACGATGACAGCGCCATCGCGCGCAAGGCGGTAGTCGAGGGACAGGCGATGGTCGTGTATGTCGATTATGTCCTCGCTCCTCTAGGAAGGAATCTGACGGACACGCCGGGATTGATCTATCAAATGGAGGAACCGGCGGTGAAGGCCGTGCAGGACTCGCAGATGTTGCATGATGCTCCGATGATTCTCCGCGAGGCGGGATCGTTTGCCTACAACGAAGGATTGATCTTTGAAGGTGAACTGTTGCAGAAGGGTGGGAAGAAGATGGCATTTACGGGGGCGTTTGTGCGGCCTCCGAAGAACTCGCACGAGATTTTGCAGCCAGAGTCGTATATCAATAGCGAGAAGCTTCCACCGACGACCGTGCCGGATTTGAAGAACCTGGTCGGTGAGCAATATGAGGTGTTCGACTCTGGGGGAGTCGGGCAGCTTGACGTACGTGCCTATCTAAAACAGTACGGTGAGCGGCGAAGCGCCGACGACGTCTCCTCGGCATGGGAAGGCGGAGCTTACGTGGCATACCGGCGGAAGAAGGATGCGGCTGATGCGGCTCCGAGCACGGCCGATCTGGCGACAGTCTATGTTTCGCGATGGAAGACATCCCAGGCAGCGGCACGGTTTGCTCGCTTTTACGCAACAACGGTTGGGAGGCGGTATCAGACGGCAACCATTCAGACACCAACTACTTGCAGCGGCGAAAAATGTCCGGTAGCGAGTGCGCAGTTTCTGACCGAGGAAGGCCCGGTACTCGTGGAACAGTGGGCGAACAATAGCGTGATTGTGTCGGAGAGCTTCGATGTCGCGACGGCGCTGAAGGTGCGGGATGCGGTCCGCGACGGCGAGTCGAGCGCGCATGCCGAGGATTTCCAGCAACCTGAGATTGGGATGCGGTTGTATGAGTTTCCGGCATTCCGGGAGTTCGTGGAGAGGATTGGTACAGAAATCGCGGCACGGGTTGGAGAACGATAGGTATTTTCGGTAAACGGGTCGCTTTCCGTCGTATTGTGATTACGGGCGAAGGACTTGACTAGCCAGGGCCGAGGCGACTGCAAAACTCATGCACCCGGTGGAACGATCCGTACTCCAGCCGCGAGGCGGCGGAAGAATACAGCCCACGGCGCGAGCCGTGGGTGTCCTGTTTTTGAAATCACCCAGTCCCGCAAGGGGCGAAAGAAAAACTATGGCATATCCGCTAGCCTTGGTTTAGAAAGCCCTCTTTTCGACCTTCGCGATCCAAGTTCCCGGCTAGCACCGTTCCAAGGTACGCAGTGAGCACTCGCTGCGCTCGCCCCGGACGAATGCGTCCGGGGGTACACAAAGACTCCTACGGCATTCCCCTTTTCCCGCGGGTTGAGTACCATAGTGGGCAGCTTTCAAACCACAACCCTGGACAAACATGGCCGACCTCACACTTCGTGTTAACGGAAGTGAAAAGAAAGTCTCTGTCTTACCGGAAACACCTCTTCTCTGGGTCCTGCGCGACACACTCGAACTCACCGGAACCAAGTTTGGCTGCGGCGCCGGCTTGTGCGGCGCCTGCACAGTGCACGTTGACGGGAGTGCAATCCGGTCGTGTTCAACCCCTGTGTCGCAAGTTACGGGCAAGAGCATCACCACGATCGAGGGGCTCAGCGCAAATGGGCTGCACGTTTTGCAGCAGGCGTGGATCGCGGAAGAAGTCCCGCAATGCGGATACTGCCAGACAGGGCAGATCATGTCGGCGGCGGCGCTGCTGGCGAAGACGCCGAATCCCAGCGACGATCAGATCACCCAGGCGATGAACGGGAACTTGTGCCGCTGCGGGACGTATGAGCGAATCCGCAAGGCGATTCACCGCGCGGCTAGCGGAGGTGCGCGATGAGCCCACTTTCCCGCCGCGAATTTGTAGGCGCCGGCATCGCCGGCGCCGCCGGACTGGTGATTGGCTTCTACCTGCCACACAAGGGCGCTGCCGAGAAAGAGTCGTTTTCGCCCAATGCGTATCTGCGAATTACCCCGGACAACAAGGTCACGGTTGTTGTCGCTCGATCGGAGATGGGACAAGGCGTGCGGACGGCGCTGCCGATGATCTTGGCCGAAGAATTGGAAGCCGACTGGAAACAGATTGAGATTGAGCAGGCGGGCGCGAGCACTCTCTTCGGCGATCAGACGACCGGGGGCAGTGCGAGCATCCGAACAACGTGGGATCCGATGCGGAAGGCAGGAGCGACGGCGCGCGAAATGCTGATCTCGGCGGCTGCGTTGACCTGGGGCGTTCCGCGGTCGACGTGCGCGGCGGAGAACGGGCACATCAAGCATGCGGCTTCGAATCGCAGTTTAAGTTATGGCGATCTGGTCGCGAAAGCTTCGACGCTGCCGATCCCGAGCGATGTGACTCTCAAGCAGAGCAAGGACTACAAGATTGTTGGACAGCGGCTGGCGCGGGTGGACTCGCCGGCAAAGGTGAAGGGCGAGGCGGTATTTGGGATCGACTTCCGCATGCCGGGGATGAAATACGCGGTGTTGTCGCGGTGCCCGGTAATCGGCGGGAAGGTTACAAGCTTCGATGACAAGGATTCGAAGAAGATTGCTGGTGTGAGTTACGTCGGCAAAATCAGCGATTCGGCCGTGGCGGTTGTGGCCGCCAGCGCTTGGGGCGCGATGGAGGGGCGTCGTGTCCTAAATGTCACGTGGGATGAAGGGCCGAATAAAGATCTCAATACTGCGGCGATTCTTGCATCGATGAAACAGGCGGCGTCGAAAAAGGGCGTGAACATATATTCCGCCGGCGATCCGGCGAAGGTTTCAGGACGCAAAATTTCAGCTGAATACACGCTGCCCTTCATGGCGCACGCCGCGATGGAACCCGGAAATTGCACCGCGAGCTATCAGGGATCGAAGTGCGAGTTATGGGCGCCGACGCAAGTGCCACAAGATTGCCGGGACTCAGTGGCGACGGCCGTCGGGCTCGATTCAGATCAGGTGAAGGTAAACGTCACACTGATGGGCGGAGGATTCGGGCGGAGGCTCGAGCACGATTATGCAGTTGAGGCGGCGCTGGTATCGAAGGCCATCAATTCGCCAGTAAAGGTGGTCTGGACGCGCGAGGATGATATGCGGTTCTCGACCTACCGCCCGGCGAGCATTCACCAACTTGCTGCGACGCTGGATGGATCGGGTTATCCGGTCGCGCTGACACATCGACTGATCGCTCCATCGATCAGCGGGCAGAAGGGACAGCCCGTGCCGAACGGAGTGGATCCTGATCTCCCGGACGAGGCTGGTCCGGTTTATGGCATTCCGAATTACTCGATCGAATATGTGATGACGGAAACGCCGGTGCCGCTAGGCTGGATGCGCTCGGTCTATGCTCTGCAAACCGCGTTTGCGCTTGAAACCTTCATCGACGAACTCGCGGTCGCAGCAGGGAAGGATCCAGTGCAGTTCCGGCTGCACTTGCTGGAGAAGGATCAGGATCTGCCGTACTTCACGACGATGTGGAAGACATCTCGTATGCGCGGAGTATTGCAGCTTGTGGCCGACAGAGCTGGATGGGGCAAGCCTCTTCCCGCGGGACGGTATCGAGGTCTGGCATGCTTCGGATGCTTCCAGTCGTACATGGCGGAGGTGGTTGAAATCAGCATGGAGAACGATCAGCCCCGCGTGCATCGCGTGGTTGCAGCGGTGGATTGTGGCCAGATCGTGAACCCGAGCATTCTCGAGCAGCAGATTCAGGGCGGGATCGTGTACGGTCTCGCGAATGCGTTGCGGGCAAAGATCACGATCGAGAAGGGGCGCGTTATGCAGGGCAATTTCGACGATTACGCTCCGCTACGAATGGAGGAGACACCGGTCGTCGAGGTGTATGCGGTGCCGAGCGTGGAGGCACCGACCGGAATTGGAGAACCGTCAGTTCCCCCGGTAGCACCGGCCTTGTGCAGCGCGATTTATGGGGCGACGAAGAAGAGGATTCGGGCGTTGCCGATATTAAGTTGAACTGAGACGACATTCCCGCGCCGGGACATGCGACATAATTTCTAGTGGGTCGGCTTCCTCGGCAGACACTCCAGGGGCGCCGTCACGACACCGCTGCAAGCCTAAACTCCAAACGCCGCCGGATGACGGCGGCGTTTCACTTTGCTGCCGGAATTTGCTAGCGCGAAGCCTCTTCGAGTTGGCCTTTTTCGAGCTTCTCCTGGCATTCGATGCAGTGACGGGTCCACGGAACGGCCTCAAGGCGCTTGGCATTGATCTCTTTGCCGCAACTGATGCACTCGCCGAAGCTGCCTTCGCGGATGCGGGCCAGTGCACCGTCTACCATCTGCAACAGTTGGCGCTCGTTGTTGCTCTGGCTGAACAGGAATTCCTTATTGTAGGAACTCGCGGCGCGGTCCGCGATGTCGGCCGCGGCCGTATCTTCATCTGCCGTGCGGCCGTCAACTTGATTGCGGGTTACCGTACGCCGCAATTCCTGCTGACGGGTTTCAAGACGTTTTTTGAAGGCTTCGAGCTTCTTCTTGTCCATAATTTACCTAGACCAAAACTGCGTATGAAAGATTTAAGACGCCCTCTTAGAGGGCGTCTTTGGCCATAAAGGCCAAACGGCAATGATAGAACCGGAAAATATGATGCGTCAACCGGTTGAATGGTTTCGAGAGAGGGCGAACTTGGCAGAAGTCATATTTTTGTACTACTTGCGGGCGTGTATAGACCCGGCAGCATCCGCAGTCCTTGGCATTTGAAGGCAACAGCCATCCTGAACTGTTCTATGATCTGACGAACGAACAGGGATGGCGGACAAGGCCCGAGACCATGAGGGTCTCATCTCGGCAAAGGATTCTTCATACTGGCCAAGGCGTAGCCCATGACCGCCATTGCGGCGGCGGTCTCGCGTAATTCCAGTGGGACGATTTTGTCCAGCGTGTCGGCAGCGGTGTGGTGATAGTTGAAGTAAGTCCTTCCGTCTTGCAAGATGCCGAGCGCCGGCACCCCCGCTTCGGACATCGCCGAGATATCGGCTCCAGGTGGATAATTCGTGGGTTGGAGCGCGTTCGCTCCGAAGCTCTGCAGGATATTGAGCGCGGGACGGAGAAGTTCAGCGGCAGTCGTGCTGATGCGCGCGTCGAAGCCGAGCGGATGCGACGCGCCGGAATCGCATTCGATCGAGGCTACGTGACGTGGGAATTCATTCGTATGGTCTGTGGTATACGCCCGGCTGCCAGCTCCGCCGCTCTCTTCGTCCATCCATGCGATGACGCGCAGCGTGCGCTTGGGACGAAGGCCGAGTTTGTGCAGCACTTCAGCAGCTCCCATGGAGACGCCGACTCCGGCAGCGTCATCGATCGCACCAGTCCCGAGATCCCATGAATCGAGATGTCCGGAGACAACAACGATTTGCTCGGGATGCTCGCTGCCTTTGAGATCGCCGATGACGTTATAGCCGGTCGTGTCGGGAAGCTTCTGCGGAGTGAGCGTGAGGTGCATTCGCACTTTCCCTTGTGTCGAAAGACGCGCGATGAGATCGGCATCTTCGGCTGTGACCGCGCCGGCTGGAATGCCTGCAGGCGCGCTATATCCGGTGTGAGGAAGCCTGTAATCGGCATTGCCGACCGAGCGGACCAGAGCAGCGACTGCGCCGAGGTCGGCAGCGGCTTTCGGCCCCGTGCCTCGATAGCGAACCGCCTCTCCGTAGGCGACGAAAGAGAGTCCCGCGGCGGCTTTTTGCTTGTCGAAAGGTTCATTGAACAGGACGATCGTACCCGCGACCTTATCGCGTCCAAGCGCGCGGAGTTCGTCGAAGTTATTCACCACGACTACATCGGCATTGAGGCCATCACCTGGTGTTGAGGTGCTGCCGCCAAGGGCGGTGAGAACAACTTTCTGAACAGTGCCCGGGACCAGTCCGGCGTACTCAGTGAGTTCGGCGGTCTCAGCGCCGCGGACCCAGTGCGGAACCCTGACTTCCTCGAGCTGGACGTCAAGACCGAGTTTGCGAAGTTCTCCGGCCACGTAATCGACCGCTGCTTTGGCCTGCGGCGATCCACTCGGTCGCGCACCAATATTGTCGGTAAGATACGCGACTTGCTGATAGGCGTAATCGTCGGCAAGCGCAGAGAGCTTGATGGATTCGAGTTCGTTGAGCAGTTCCGGCGGGAAGTTCTCCTGCTGTGCAGGCGTCGTCTGCGGTGCACTCCGGTAAGGCGATGGACTTTGTTGCTGCTGGGACTGGGCTGAGAGAAGTTGACAAAACAACAAGACGGCGATGAGTTTGCTCATGGTCGGAGCACAAGTGTAACCGAGAAGCGCAGGAGCGCCTAGCGTAGGCTACTCCCCTATCAGTTAGTTGCTCCGTGAACTCTGCGGAATTTCTCAGCGCACTCGGCGGTGAAAGCTTTGAAACGGGTGGCGGCGGCACCTGACAATATCTCTTGACGCCCACTGCGGTGTTTTGTAACATATTCGGAACAAGTTTGCCCCCTTGGGGGCAGACCTGAATTTCATGCAGAGTGGCTGAGGGACGAGCCCTAAGACGCCACGGCAACCGATCCGAGATCATATATCCCGGGATGCTGGTGCCAACTCTCTCCTGGAAACAGGGAACATGAGATTCGGCTGCGAGCTGTATCTGCATCCGATTGCCTCTTTTCCTTTTCCTGGAAAAAGAGGCCATTTGCTTTTATGGCCGCTTTTTCCGGCTCGTCCTCAGCTATTCGCGTAAGAGCAAGTTTCAAGGTGGCAAAGTTTCACGGTTTCAAAGGTGGCACTGGCTGCGCACGAACTTTGAAACTTTGAAACCTCTGAAACTTTGAAACTTTGTGGAAAGCGAGTAGCACATGTCTCACTACGAACTGCGGTGCCGCGAATGCGGACGGACTTGGGGAAACCAGCCCCGCTCCATCTGCGACGAGTGTTTCTCCCCTCTGGAAGTCGCTTACGACTACGACGCTCTGAAACCGTCCGTCAGCCGTGAGCGCATCTCGCAGCGGCAGCCGAACATGTGGCGCTACTCGGAGCTTTTACCCCTCCCCCAGGGCTATGAACCGCGGCTGCCGGTCGGTTTTACTCCACTGTTTAAAGCTCCACACTTGGGTAAACGGTTGAGTGGAACCGCCACTGCTGCGGGAAATCTCTACATCAAGAATGACGCCGTTTGTCTGCCGACCTTGAGTTTCAAAGATCGTGTCGTGGCTGTAGCTTTGGCCAACGCGCGCGAATTCGGATTCGACACAGTCTCGTGCTCGTCGACCGGCAATCTCGCGAACGCCGTCGCCGCGCACGCCGCGCGCGAAGGACTGAAAGCTTGGATCTTTATTCCTTCCGATCTCGAGCCCGCAAAAATTCTCGGCACCAACGTCTTCGGCGCGAAGGTCGTCCGCATCGCCGGCAACTACGACCAGGTGAACCGCCTCTGTTCGCAGATTGCCGACGAGCATCGCTGGGGATTCGTCAACGTCAACCTGCGTCCCTATTACGCTGAAGGTTCGAAAACAGTCGGATTCGAAATCGCCGAGCAACTCGGCTGGCGCCTACCCGACAACATCGTTTGTCCGATGGCCGGCGGATCACTTATCACCAAGATCAAGAAGGCATTCGACGAGCTGATCAAGCTGGGCCTGGTCGAGCCGAAAGAAGTGAAGTTCTTCGGCGCACAGGCGACAGGTTGCTCCCCGATCTCCACAGCCGTAAAGACCGGCAGTTCTGAGATCGAGCCGCAAAAGCCCACGACCATCGCGCGTTCGCTCGCGATCGGCAATCCCGCTGACGGTCACTACGCGATCAAGACCATCAAAGGCAGCGGCGGATGGAGCGAAGACGTCAGCGATCCCGAAGTTGTCGATTCGATTCGCCTCCTCGCTGAGACCGAAGGCATCTTCACCGAAACGGCAGGTGGTGTCACCGTCGGATGCGCCGGCAAACTTTATCGCCAGGACCGCATTCTCCCCGACGAAACCACCGTCCTCTGCGTCACCGGCAACGGCCTGAAGACGACCGACGTGCTGGCTGGCGTTTATCAGACGGAACGGCCAATCGCTCCCAAGCTGGCCGAATTCGAAGCCTATCTGCAGCAGACGCTCGACGTTGATGAAGTCCCGGGTGTCGTCGCCGCGACCGAAGAAGTCGCCGGAATCGGAGCATAACCATGCCGATCACTGTTCAAATTCCCACAGCACTACGTCGTCACACCGACGGCGTAGGCTCCATCACCTGTGCCGCTTCGAACCTCGGAGAACTCTTCTCCGTGCTCGACGAAAAATTTCCCGACCTCAAGCCGCACATTCGCGACGATAAGGGCCAGATCCGCCGCTTCCTCAATATCTATGTGAATGAGGAAGACATTCGCTTCCTGGGTGGCCCGACGTACGCCTTCCAGGAAGGTGATGAAGTGCTACTTGTTCCGTCGATTGCCGGCGGAAAAAGCTAGCATGCTCTCGAACTGCACGTAGCGCTACAAAACATCTCGACACAACAGAAACATTACAAGCTCACTGCCCTGTGAGCTTTTGTTTTGCGCTGCACTTGTAATTAGTCCGTCAAAACAGGCCTCTTCTCGCTATCTGTTTCCGAAATGATCCGTCTCACTCGCCAATGTTGCCGCGCGATTTGCGCCTGCTCTCCCAATCGCGGATTTCGCGGCAGCGATCCCGGAGGCCACTATGGCGGGTCGCATGCTCTTGCCGTTTCTTCTTTTCGTAGGTGTAGCTGCTGCGCAAATGGATCGCGGTCCCGTCCAAACCGTTGGCCGCGTTCGCGTACGCATTGTGTTTCCTGATCAAGCTCCGTGCAATACTTCCACGCGCGTCCAGCTAAGTGGAAACTCCGGAGTCCCTCTCGCCGAAGGTTCTGTGACTGGAGAGTGCACCGCCGAATTCTTCGATGTCCCGCCGGGAAGATATCGCGTAACTGTAACGGGCAGCGATGTCGCGAACGGCGACGAAAGCGATGTCGAAATCGGTTCGGTGATTGTGCAGGAAGTTGAAGTGAAAGCCAGACGGAAGGCCGATTCCGAGGGCGACATGAGTTCTGCCGCCTTCATCTCGGTCAGCGATCTCAGCGTACCAACTCCCGCAGCCAAGGAATTCAATAAAGCGAATCATCTTATCGCGCGGCAAGACTGGCCTAATGCCACGAAGCGACTGCAAAAAGCGGTCGCGATGTACCCGAACTACGCCGCGGCATACAACAACTTGGGCGCGGCCTACTCACGCATGGGGAGCGTCGCCGATGCACGTAGCGCTTTGCAACAGGCAATTGCGCTCAACGATCATTTGGCGGCGGCCTATGTGAACCTTGCACGCGTGGACTTTCTCGAAAAAAACTTTCCTGATGCCGAGTCCTTGCTAGACAAGGCCTCCAGCCTGGGTCCACCGGATGTCAACCAGCTCAAGTTGCAGGCATACGCGCAAGTAATGGATCGACATTTCGATCAGGCAATCGACACCGCCCATCGAGCACACAGCAGCCAGATTCGAGCCCATGCATTTCTGCATCTGGCCGCGGCTAATGCTTACGAACAGGAAAAGAAGATTGGAGATTCGATCGCAGAATTGCAAACATATCTTAGCGAAGCACCGAGAGCATCTCAGGCTGACCAGGTCAAAAAGGCGATCACCACCCTGCAAGCCCAGCTTGCGAGTGCACGCGAAGAAGCCGCTAGTAAGTAGGCTCAGCCGAAACTTGCCCAGTCGAGAGATGCAGTTCTTTCGTCCGGTCCATCACCCATTGCGGAAACTTCGGCGCACCCTGCGGAATCTTTCCCTGCGAAATCGCCCAGTGATCGATCCATCCCGTGCCCTCTTCGCCCACATATGTGTCGGGCAGGCTATACGCTGGATCGCTGAGCGCATCCTCCAGA
Source organism: Candidatus Sulfotelmatobacter sp. (assembly GCA_035264195.1). GTDB lineage: Bacteria > Acidobacteriota > Terriglobia > Terriglobales > Acidobacteriaceae > Sulfotelmatobacter. The sequence continues at coordinate 62,716 of DATFQQ010000110.1, forward strand.
GTGATGAAGCGATATCCCCGCTTCCGTAACACGTCCATGAGTTCGCCAATGTGATCCGCCTCGAGATTGCTGGCGTGCAGCAGCAGAATCTGTTTCGGTTCATATCCGACGATCTTCGTGGACAGTTGCTCCTGAAAAGCGAACACCGCGTCGTGATATGCCAGATACTCTTTTACGATCTGTGCCTGCAGGGCTGTATCGTTCCGCTTTTTCGCATCTTCATACAGTCCGGCGAACATCCAGTCCCAACCATCAAGCGTGATCGGAGCGATCCGGTATCCGCGTTCGACCAGAAACGCCTCCGCCTGGCGCCGCGTCTGCAAATCGCGGCCTGTATCCAGATACGGATGCCGGAAGTACCGCAGCTTCATCTTGTGCTGCGTGAGCAGGATCTTCGTAACGTTCTCGCCCTGGATCACGTCATCTTCCCACGCCTTCAATCCCACCTGGTTCAGCGACGCATGACTGAATGTGTGATTCCCCAGCTCGAATCCATAGTCGATCCACATCTGCAGGGCCTTGATGCGCTGGTCGACTTCGCCCGGTTTGTACAGCTTTTTCTCGTTGACGAATCCAACAACAGGAATCTTCTGATCTCGCAGCGTCCCCAGTAGTTTCGTAGTGAGCGCTGTGATATCCGCCGCTGGCAGTCGATCCGCCATCCCTGCGGGCAGGTCATCAATCGTGACCGCGACTTGCCGATCAGGCTTTGCTGCCTGCGCCGCACAAAAAACGGCCGCCAAAGAAAGCGTCAGAATGAATGACAGAGAGAAAGATATCCTTCTCATACGCGCACCTCGCCCCTGAACATGAAAACGAAACAGCCATTAAAACACGGACGCCAAACTCCGCCGCCATCATCTCGTGCCGATTTCCCATCCAATGAAAACGATGTCCCAAAAGGAGCGCGCATCCGGTAAGGTGCACATCGGCACCTCAGGTTGGCATTACAAGCACTGGGTTGGTCCGTTCTACCCGCCCAAAATGCCGGCTTCCAGAATGCTACGCTTTTACACCGAGCATTTCGATACGGTCGAGATCAACAACAGCTTTTACCGACTGCCCGCGGCCACCGCTATCAACACGTGGTGCCGCGAGACTCCGCCGGGTTTTTGCTTCGCCGTCAAAGCCAGCCGCTACATCACGCACAATCGCAAGCTCAACGATCCGGAACGATCCACTGAGAAGTTTATGCAAGTGGTAAGAAAGCTTGACCGCCGCTTGGGCCCGATCCTCTTCCAACTTCCGCCGAGTTGGAAGCTAAATCTCGAACGGTTGGAAAACTTCCTGTCTGGCCTGCCCAAACATCACCGCTACGTTTTCGAATTCCGCAATCCGACCTGGAACATCGCTGAGGTATACGACGCCTTGCGCCGCCACAATGCCGCGTATTGCATTTACGAACTGGCTGGATTTCAATCGCCAATTCAGACGACAGCCGATTTCGCTTACGTCCGTCTTCACGGTCCAGGAACGAACAAATACCAGGAAGACTACAGCAAGAAAATTCTTGAAGTCTGGGCAAAGAGAATCGCAGCATGGACGAAGGAACTTAAGCACACTTTCCTCTACTTCGATAATGATCAGATGGGATTCGCCGCGAAGAATGCGCTCGAGCTAAAGCAGATAATCGAACACACAGACCAACCTAGACCATCGGTACACCGAGCCGCATAAATCGCCTGGGAAAGTGTGAGCCTTCAAGCCGCGCGCTTACGTTTCTGCCGCGCCACCTTTGCTGCCTGCTTCCCCAGAGCAGTACGAACCGACTTGGGCAAGTGCGCGATGGTCCTCTTCTTCTTCGCAGTCGCTGCCGCTTTCTTGATATTTCGTCGCGCCGCGTTTCGCTGCTTGGTGCTTGCCATGAAGCCTCCAGACCACGAATAGATGCCTCATGCGGCCTCGCGGTTTACAGCAACTCACACGGTTACAGCCGTTGCGGGTACTTTCTCGGGCTCAGCAGGCTTAGGCCGTGCCAGAGCTTTGTCCAGCGCTTCTCCAACCCTTCCCGCCGCCTGGCAACCGATATATTCCCCCAACGCTCGATAACTCTCAAACTGCAACTCATCAAACCACTGGTCAGCCGTGCTCTGGTGAGGAAACGTTACATGTTGGTCAAAGTATCGCCATACATCATCCGGCAGCTTTCTGTCAGAAGAACTGCACGGCGGAGCTGTGCGCTCCGGCATGCTCGCTTTCACCAGGATTAGAGTTCCTGTATCCGTGGAGTCCTTCGGATCGTAATAGATCGTACCCACCACGCAGGTTTGTGGACACTCCCGGCTTCCCACTGGCGGCTGAATGTCGTGGAACTTGATCTCGATCCGCGCACCGAAATCCGTTCTCGCCTTCTCGGTCAGGCTCATCAGATCCGAAAATTGATAGGCTCCGTCAGCGTCCGCATCACACGCCACAATCAACCGGCATCGCCGCCGGATCAACTCATAAACAGCCAGATTTTCAAAGTGCCCGCCGTCGGAGAGATACACGTACCCGCGTTGCTGATCGCTGTTCGCGAACACTTCTGAGAAAAGATAGCCGAGCCCTAACGCGGGTCCCGGGCTCCTCCACTTTTTCGGATAGCGCGAATTCCCCATCCACCACCCAAGACGCACATCAAACAATGCCATGAAAAAAGCCGTGGCAGGGCTCGTGTGGTATCCCATGTTCGGACTTGCCGCCGCGCCAGAAATCGCCATGGCCGTGCCCAACGAAACCCCTCCTTCAGAACCGAGTTTTCCCCAACGGCTTTCGGTGCGCCCCAGTTCCGTTCTCGAATAGCTGCGGAGAAAACCGTCATCACATATGAATCGCTCCTCCCCTTCACCCGAGGAGCCGAGTTCGTATCCGCAATACAGCGGCGTAAAAACGAACGACTTCGCCCGTCGCGTGGCGTATCCGAGTTCCTCGCCGCCCGTGACGTTCAATGCTGCATTCAGAATCGGATACGGCCCCGGATAGTTGCCATCGAACGAGCACATCGGCAAGTCGTCGCCGGGATCGAATCCGGTGAACGGCTCCGCTTTGCGGTCCGCATTCGAGGCTCCCAGATAGCACCGCACCAGTCGATTGCGATAAAAGTGATGTAAGGAGAACTCGTTCACATCGACGCGCCAGGAAAGCCCAAGTCCAGCCACAAAGAAGCCCACTCCCAGACCAAGCAACCAGAGTGCCGGCGAGTTCTTGAGTACGCTCCAATATTCTTGGTAGAGCATGGCCCAGTCGGCATTGTTAAAGTGCCAGAGGTGGGCCGTCTCGTTCGGATCGAACACCAGTCCAACCGCAATGTGGACTGCCGTCGCCAGCAACAGCACAAGGCCGACAAGGAAGACATACGGCGCAACTTTTGCCAATGCGTTCAAGAAAGCGGGCGACTTCAGCGTTCTTGTGAGCCACGATCCGCTCTCATCGCCATTTGACGACGAGTTCTTCTGGGCATTCGGATCATCTGCTTCTTTCCCACTCGTCCTCGAACTCGTGGCGGCCTTCAGACCGAAGTAGTTGTGAAGAATCCAGAGCACGCCGGCGGTCACCGACTTCCAGCCCTTCAACTCATAGAACAACCAGCGGACCCCCAGCGGCGCAAACGCGCACGTTCCTGCCAGCAAGAGCCATCCCAGTGTAATGAGCATCAAGTATCCGCCGAGTCGAGCCCACCATTCCCGCACCAAGTCCATCGATCCCCGTCCGACCAGTCCTAGATGCAATGTGCCGACCAACAGCACCGTCAGCATGACCACGCCGCTTCCGAAAACGACAATCACCCATTCCGCGCTGACCCAGTTTTGCGGCTGATTCAGCAGCAACGTATAGGCTCGAAGCAAGCAAGCACCAATCGCGCCTGCGATCGGTGAGCAGATCAGCAGTGCCCTGATTGAGACCATGCGCTTGACTGGCTTCTCGCGGCGCCTGCGCAACAGACGCCGTACCGCAGCCATGATCGCCACAATGCCCCACACCGCAAAATAAAAAGTGGCACCTCCCAGGGCCCACTGCCAGACCGGTACCTCCACCATCTGGTTCGACATGAACCACAGCCCGCAATTCAGCAGAACGCAAGCGATCACAAATGGCAGCATCACCGTCGCGGTAACTTTGATCCGTCGAAAGAAAGTCTGGAAGATGGCCTTCGACCGAACCTCCTGCACAACGTTCACAGCCATCGAGATCGCGGCCAGAAACAGCATGCCCATTCCGCCGATTAGCGGTATCCACCCGTTCGCATCTGGATTCTTCACCATCGGCAGCAGTGCACTCTGGCAAAGCACAAACATGCTGATGAACATGAGCCCCAGAATCGTCTGATTCAGGATCACGTTACGAAGCCATGTTCCGAGCATGGCCCATGTGTCTCCCGAAACGACTCCGGTGTGCGGTGTCAAATAGTTGCTGTACAAGCGAAGCCAGTGCAGCACCGGAGGCTCACTGCGGCGGTCGGTTTCGTACTTGTGCGGACTCAACGCATCCTGCACATCAGCAAACGTACCCGCCGGACAGGTCGATCCCTCCGGCGGATCGGTGCGCCGCTTGGTGAACGCGGCCAGCCACGAGCCGATGTAGCCTCCGCCCGAGACCGTAGAGAGATAGTCGAACTTCTGTAGCAGACCTCGTTGGGCCAGAGCCTGTAGAACGCCCAGGTTAAACGTCGCGCTCCGGATTCCCCCTCCAGAAAATGCCAGGCCCGTGAGATTGTCGGAATGCGCCTCGAAGGGGATTTTGCGCTTCGAACGTGACTTACCGAGCCTTTCAATCTCCCGCTTGAGAACATGATCGAACGTTATGGGAGCATCACTGCCGGAAGGAGCTTCTGCGGAAATAGCACGCCCAACTTTAGACTCTGCCATGGTGACCTCGAGACGGGGACGTCGAACCCTTGGCGGGCGCAACAATATCAGCCTTTTCAGCCGATGGCCACCCAAAAATGTATTCCTCTCAAGACTGTAACATGATTTTGTTGGACTCCGCGTTCTCAGCGGCATCCCTCGGCGTCCCCAGCCCATAAGAACTCATCGCGCGACGATTCCATTGGGTCCGCGGAGGGACTTGCAGAGTTCCGTCTAACTCTCGGAGCGTAAATGTAGCGCTATCGGTTCGGTCACCCGTTCGGTGTCAGCACAATCTTACCGATCACGCCTCCCCTTCCAAGTAGTTCGTGTGCTTCCCGAGCTTGAGAAAGGGGCAACCGTTGTGCGATCAGCGGTTCAATCTTTCGCTGCTGTAGAAGATCGAACAGTGTGAGCAGGTCGCGGCGGAACCACGCGGGTTTCAGCCTCATGAGCCATTGGATGCTGTAAGGCACCATGCTCTTGCGGCCCGGCAGAAACCAATTCTTGAGAATGTACTGTCCCAAGATCGCGGATTCGCGAATCGGGTGTCGCCCGCTCGGCGCGTCCGAAGCCATCCTCCCTCCGTGCAGCTTGGCCTGGAATCCGTAGACGACCACGCGCCCCCCTGTGCGCAGCGTTTCGCGCGAGCGCCATAGATTGTCCCCGCCGATGCCGTCGAAAGCAACATCCACGCCGTCACCAGTGAGGCGATGGATTTCCTGGACGAAGTCAGAATTGCGGTAGTCAATGGGTGTGGCGCCAAGCTCCTTAACTATTTCCGCCGCCTGCGCCGAACAAGTGCCGTACAATTCCACGCCGGCAAGTCGCCCCAGTTGTAGGATCGCCGTGCCGACGCCGCCTGAGGCGCCGTGAATCAACACGCGCTGTCCCGTCTTCACTTTCGCCGACCGATGCAGCATCTGGTATGCAGTGATGTAGTTCAAGACGACCGCGACGGCTTCTGCGGAGTCCAAACCTGCAGGCACCGGAATGAACTTGCGTTGCGGCAGGCAAACATATTGTGCGTAACAACCGCTGATCGGCATGGCCGCAACCGTCTGGCCCGGCTCGAAACCGGAGACGCCTTCGCCGATCCGATCTACAACGCCGACCAAGTCCCAACCCGGCGTATAGGGCACGCGTGGTGTTTCCGGATGGACGCCCTCGCGCGCCAGTATGTCCGGCAAGCTCACACCCGCGGCCAGCACCTTCACCCGGACCTCGCCCGGCATTGGCACAGGGCATTCTTGTTCGGCAACAGTGATCACCTCCGGTCCGCCGTAGCGCGTGACGACGACCTTCGTCTGTTGCATATGGGCACTCCCTCCGCCGTCGTAACCGGCACATTTTGGCGGCGGCTCAGCTTCACGGACAACAGGTAGAGTGGACAACCTACGGTGCATCAGGCCCACAGTAGTGCGTGACAACGATTCGCATGTACCTCAGAGGGCTCTAGGTGGGGCAGGATTATGAGGGAAGCAGGTGATTGTGTCTGTGATCCGGATCACATTCACTCGCGGGAACGTTTAACAATCTCTCGGACGACTAGGAGTCGAATTCCCGAATTTTTGACCCTGAATTGGGCAGACTCTTGAAGCTGTGCTGCGTCTAACCGACATCGGAACCCTGAATCCGGATCAAAATAAGGAGCAATCTACAATGAAACGACTCGCGCTTGCGCTATTTCCAGTCACACTCCTCGCTCTCGAAATGAGCCTTCCGGGTCAGGCGCAAACTCAGAACCAACCTCCAAGTTCTGCGCGCTCTCGAACGGAGGAGATGTTAGACCGGTGGAACGCCATCGGAAACAAGCTCATCGCGATGGCGCAAGATTTTCCCGAGGACAAATACGATTTCAAGTTGCAAAAGGACGAGCGCACCTTTGCCCTCAATCTTCTCCACGCCGCGGCACTGGATTTCCTGCTAATACGCAGGATTTCGGGATCGAATCTTGGGCCGGACTTCGGCGAGGGCGACAATCCTACGCGGGACGCTTTCAAAACAAAGGCCGACGTCGTCAAGTTCGTACAGGAGGCCGTCGCCGACGGAGCCAAAGTGATTCAACAGCAGGGCGATGCGGGGCTGGACAATACAACGAAATTCTTTGGCAACCGGATGGCTCATAACTCCACCATCTGGACCTTTGCCATCGAGCACAGTGGTGAACACTATGGCCAGCTTGTCGTCTACTATCGCGCGAACAACTTAGTTCCGCCGGATTCACGCCGGTAATGGCGGTAGGAAGGTCCAAGAAACCTCAAGGCTACAACTCCGCAATTCCGGTATTGTCAGGAACTGGCGACAGGGATATGACCCCACGCTGAAACACGGACAACACTGATAGTCAGCACCAAGAGAATCGGTGCTGACGCCCCGCCACTCCGACTGATGGACCTGGCACCGGTAGGACAGCAGACGATTAATTCCTGGTGACTGGGATCAACTTTCCCGCGATTAGATGCTGGGAGATTACACGTCGATGTGGAAACGACGAGTTGACCCTTGTTGCACGGGTTGGGAAACAGGTAGATTTCGCCGCTTGCCATTACTTCTGAAAATATCTGCATAGCGCTCACCGACCGCTTAGCCATAAGCTTAAGGTGAATACCTCTTGTCTCTCCGGTCACTGTCACTATTGACAGTCGACAACCTGCTTTCGGCCCGCCCATCCTTTTCGGACTGCAAAGGGGGCCGTCCCAGTCACCCACCTGAAATTGTGCTTTGGGAATGCGCTTCTTTGGGGGCAGCGCGCTCGGGTTGGTTCGAAGACCTCCCAAGGCGTTGTCGAAACTATCCGATTCGATCAGTGAGAAGGAGATGTTATGAAGAAATCTTTCAGTCAGTGGACCGCACTCTGGCTCGTTTTGTTTTTCTGGGGCGCGACTCTCGGTTTTGCTGGCAACACGGCGCAGCAGTCGCCCCCGATCAAGCTCGGCACGAGCGGCAGCAATGTGAAGGACATCAACGCTTCTTTCTGTTGTACCGGTACGTTGGGTTCCTTGGTAAAGGACACGAGCGGCAACATGTACATTCTCAGCAATAACCATGTTCTGGCACGCTCCAATGCAGGCAAGGCTGGAGAAACGATTATGCAGCGGGGGTACGTCGATACCGTGCCGGTTTGCTCGAAGACTGGCACCATCAACGTGGCGCACCTGTCAAAGTTCGTCAAACTGAATTTCACCGGAGGAAACAACACGGTGGACGCGGCGATTGCCAAGATCATCTCGGGGCAGGTAAGTACCACCGGAAGGATACTGGAGATCGGTACGTTGAGTGCGACCACTCTTAATCCTTCGGTTGGCCTCAAGGTGGAAAAGAGTGGCCGCACCACGGCCTTTACAAAGGGCACGATCGGCGCGGTCAACGTCACTGTGAACGTCTCCGGATACGGGCCGTGCGGCCTTGGTACGAGCACGGCGAAATTTGTGAAGCAATTCCAAATCAATTCGAGTACCTTCAGCAGTGGTGGTGATTCCGGATCCTTGATTGTCACTCAACCGGCAACTGGCAAGAAACCAAATCCAGTCGGACTGCTGTTCGCGGGCAGTTCCACTTCAACCATCGGAAATCCGATCAAGTCCGTGCTCACAGCGCTTGGTGTTTCGTTCGTGGGTTCGGCTGCGGGGGCATCCATGGAAGCTCCGGCGGATCCAGAACTGGAGCACGTCTCGCAGGTTAAGGACCGCTACGACGACTACCTGTTGAATTTGCCGGGAGTCGTTGGCCACGGCGTGGCTCTGTCACAGGATGGTTCGGGAAGACGCGTGATTGTGCTGTTCTTGAAGGACAGTAACGTCCCGGTTGGAAGTCTCCCGACCACGATTGAGGACGTGTCCGTAGAGACTCAGGTCACTGGCGAATTCAAGACAAGAATCAATTGCAGCCATGCCCCTGGAAAACAATAAGAGCTGAGAAGAGCTTCATCATCCCGTTCTATGCCGCGTAACGACGAGTCGTTACGCGGCTTTTGTCATGTAACACAGTCTCAGAGCACTCCCGAAGCGATTCGCGGTTCACCTGCCGTCTGTTCTCCGTTGCGACCGAACCCGTCTGGGGTTTAAAAGAAGAGAGAGAGAAAAGGTGTGCATATGAACCGCCGTCGCAAGGTGATTGTTCTAGTCATGGTGATTTTGCTGGCCATCACCGTGGCGGGTACATTTCTGACTCGTGGGGTGATGGCATATCTTCCCTTCTTGCAAGCCCGGAAGGGGAGCTGGACGGGAGCCTATGTGCCGCTGGGAATTGTGGATCAGCGTCCGTGGCAAACCGCAGCGGCTCTGGCGGCCTTGGCGCAGTCAGCGGAGGAGAAGAAACTCGCCCGCGAGGCTGAACGCATTGCGGATCACGAAGTCGACCAGGCGTTCTCCCAGTCATTGCGGCAGGCTAGCCTTGTAAAGCCAACTCTCAGTGGCAAGGCATTGGCACTGCAGCAAAGAGTCAATGAGCTTCAGGAGACCATCAAAAACGATGAGGCTCGGATCGCGTCGTTGAGTGCCGGCGGTACTAAGCCAACAGCCGGTGCCGTTTCCAACGCCAGCGACCTGGAGATCGCGAAGGCACAGCTTTCGCTCGACCAATCCGAGCTGGCCGATTCGAACGAAGATCTCGCACGTGAAAGTGGAGATCAGAGAGTCAAGCTTCAGCAGGAACTGGCGGCGCGTGAGGCCGCCACCAAGCAGTACCGGGAAAATGCGTCCAACGACGAAGGGCAGACTGCTGTCGCCTCTGCCGAACAATACACGACGTTCGCTCAGCAGCTATCAACGTGGCGATCTCTGGGTAAGCGAGAAGACTTGATCGCGCAGGCGCAGCAGTTGGCAAACGCCGACGTGGCCGCGCTCACTGGTGACGAAGAAAGGATGAAGGCCGAGGCGTCTGCCCTCGCCGCCAAAGCCCCTGGCGAATCCCCTTCGGAACGAATCGACCGGCTGCAACGGCTGAGCGCGCAACAGAACATCCTGAGCATCCTGCATGATCGGCTTGAAGCGCAGCGCCAGCTCGAAGATCTCTACAGGCGTTGGGGAGCGCAAGTCGAGTTACAGCAAAAAATCGCAGTTCATCTGATTTTGCAGTCTGTCGCCACGATTGTGGCGATCTGCATCTTCGTGATCCTGGCGGGATGGGGTCTGCAACTGGCAATGGAGAAGATGGTTCGCGATCCACGCCAAAGGCAGACGTTGAAAACTGTTCTGAATCTGGGAACGCAACTGGTCGGCCTCTTACTAATTCTTCTCGTCATTTTCGGGGTACCGCGACAAATGCCAACCATCCTCGGTCTGGTGACCGCGGGGCTGACCGTCGTCTTCCAGGATTTCATCCTCGCATTCTGCGGCTGGTTTGTTTTGATGGGACCAAACGGAGTGAGGGTTAGGGACTGGGTAGAGATTGATGGGGTCGGGGGTGAAGTGGTACAGCTCGGATTGTTCCGCACCTGGCTGCTGGAGACCGGAAACTGGACTGCCCATGGCCATCCTACGGGTAGAAGAGTCTCTTTCTTGAACGGCTATGCGATACGCGGTAAGTATTTCAACTTCTCAACGGTAGGACAGTGGATGTGGGATGAGATTAAGGTAAGCGTTCCTCCCGGCATGAGTATTCATCCACTCCTCAAGGGGATCTACGAAGCGGCAGTGAGGACAACAGAAGCCGATGCGAAAATGGCGGAAGCGGAATGGAAGCGCGTAACGCACGAAGAGGGCTCGCCACAGTTTAGCGCCATGCCCTCGGTCAATCTCAGGCCGGCGGGAGCGGGCGTCGATATTGTTATTCGCTATATCACTCGCGCGGGAGTGCGAGTTGAGACTCGGAATCACCTGTTTGCCATGATTGTCGACTTGATGCAAGGTGAATCGAAAGAGAACAGCAATCCTGGCCCACTCTCGCCCCATCGGGGTTGAGAGGATGACTCTTACGGAGTGATATGCAGGTTCTATACGGCCTACCAGCGTATCTAGTGAATCTTGTTTTCGTCCGTAATGACAGGGACGCTGGCGAACTCCAGGCGTAGAGCTTCCGAAAATGGAGCACCTGAGACGAATCGGTCTAGCCGCATTACTGGTCTCGCGTGGTATCCCCCGCCGTACCGATTTCAATTTTGGGATTACGGTCAGCGAAAGTGGGGAACTGCCTTTTCCTACAGTTTTCGACGATGGAATGTGACATCTGCCCTTGTGCTCAGACGAGAGAAATGCGGATCATGACGGGTGTCTGGGCGGTGAATTGATCTGATCTTGAGCGCTAAGTCTCACTCACTCAAGACTTTGCCCGTAAGTGATTGTGCCCCATAGATTACTTCGCGATTTGCCGCTAACTCGATGATTCCAAAGATTAGGGAGGGGGAGGGGGTACCCTGCAAAGAGAAGGTCGTCCCAAAAACGGGACTCTTTGATTCCGTCGTTAACTCGCGAATTTGAGAATTCTGGTTCCGGCTTTCGATTAACTACTGGCCCCCAAGTTTGATGTCCCCGACTCCCACATGTGCTCTGAGTTCGTATTTTCCATCGCCGTGATACTTCAAGGTTTTCCCGAGCCAGCCGCTGGTCGAGCCATATCCATCGCTGTGCACATCGCCAACACCAGTGTCTGCGCGCACTGAGCGATAACCCTGCGGTTCTGTGGCGATACGAATGTCCCCGACGCCAAGGCTCAAATCTTTATCGCCGTCGATGTTGTCGACCGTCATGTCGCCAACTTTCTGATGGACGTCGATGTTCGTGTTTTGGGGAATCTCTAACTGAACATCGAAGTTCGTGTTCCCGCTCATCGGCGAATGAAACTCGATCGTCGCATCGCTGCCACGGACGTCGAAGTCGACATGCGCCTCTTTCACACTGTGTTCGCTGCGCGACTTGACCGTGTATTGCAGCTTGATCTGGTTGGAATTTCCGCGCTTGATGTGAATGTCGCCCACGCTGAAACGAACGTGCAGGTAACCACCGGAAACGAAATCGCGGGAATCGTTGTGCGTTTCCTCGTACCGCCAATCGTTCGCCGCGCAAAGAGGAGACAGCAAAAGGCACATCACGACTACCTTGTAAAGCGACTGAATCACAGACCGCTTCGACATGGAACACCTCGCAGGCGCAATGCGCCACTGAATGCTACGCAGGAGACGGCTCAAGAGTTCCGTGAAAGGCTAGTCCGAAAAGCTTTCACTTATTGAAGTCTGCCATGCCGTTCCACACCAGTTGGACGGCAATAGCCAGAATCAGGAAGCCAAAGATACGGTTAATCGCGCCCACCGCGCTTGGACCAAGCCTTCGAACCAGCGGTCCTCCCAGACAGAAGAAAAGCACCACGCTCAACGCCACTGACGCGATGCCAATGACCATACCAACGTAAGCCGCAGAGTTGTCGACGTGAGCTGCCAGCGCCATCACCACGCCAATTGCTCCCGGACCAGACATCAACGGCATCGCGAGCGGTGTGAGCGAGATATCTTCCTTATCTGCCGCTTCGTGGCTTTCTTCGGGAGTAATGCGCGCCTTGGAGGTCACCATGCCCCAAGCAGCATTGGCGACGATCAGCCCGCCTGCAATCTTCAGCACAGGTAGCGAGATGCCGAAGAAATAGAGGACGAACCGTCCAAAGAATAAGAATGTCACCAGAATCACGAATACCCAGACTCCGGTTTTTAGCGCAGTGCGATGGCGGTCACGCTCCGTCCACGTCGAAGTCATGGCAAAGAAGACGGGAATTCCGCCGAAAGGATCGACGATCGGGAACAGCGCCAGAAACGTCGCCGCTGCCGACGCAGGAAGCGTGCGCAGGAACTGTCCCAGCACGTGCGCCGAATTCATGCTTACTTGTACCCTTCGAGCGTCTTGGCCGCCCGCTCGAGCGCTGCGGCGAGAGTCGCCAACTGCTGCCGCGCACGGTCGCTGTCACCCTTGTCGAGTGCCTCGTTCACACCAGGGATCACGACCGCTGCGTAACCGGTGTATTCTCCCGGAGCGTAGATCGCGTGACGAAACCACGCACGATGCGGCAATCCCTGCTGCACAATCAACGCCCGTTCCGCATTCAACAAAACCTGATTCAGTCGCGACGCATCCTGCGGTGGATTCCTCTGCTTAGCCAGGATCTTTGCGCCCGCAGATTCGAAATGATGCGCCGCGGCTTCCACTGCAGCGAAGTCAATCGAATGCGCCCCGAACTTGTTTTCCGCGCGCTTCTGTGCTGCGTCGAGATAGGCAATGACTTCTTTCCCGTATTCCTCGTAGTCGTAGGGCAAAACGTCGGCATCCGCCATGCGCACTGCTTCCAGTCCCAGGACGCGCGCCATCTGCTGCTCGTAGACGAAATCGGAATCACCAAACTTCTTAAACCAGTTGAAGTTGTCAAAAACCGAGTGGTAAACGCCGTAAGGTCCGCTAGAACTGATGTCAGCCGATGGGACGCCAAGATGCTGCAGAAAAGCCGTATAGTCGGAACCGCTGCCCAGATCGCCGACCGGAACATCTCCCTTCACCTGTGCTGCGGGAGTACGACGACTGTCGCCAATCGCCTCCGTAGGCGATTGCGTTGATGAAGGCGTCTCTGGTTGCGACGCCTTCTGCCAAACGTCGTATACCGTCCCACCCTTCGGACTGGGAACTTCTTTCGCGATGTCACGTATGAACTGCTTGAGACTGGGAACAGAAGACGCTCCAAACTTCGGACCCGAGACGGCTACATCGACGTTGAAGTACGCCGGAGAATTCCGCAGTTCAGCCTCATGCTGCTCGACCCATTCGGTCGAGCCGATCAAGCCTTCTTCTTCGCCGTCCCAACTACCAAAGATGAGCGTGCGCTTCGGCTTCCATCCGGATTTGAGCAACTCGCCGACTCCATGGACCGATTCCAGCATCGCAGCCGTTCCGCTATTCGGATCGACTGCGCCATACACCCACGCATCGCGGTGATTCCCCACGACGACCCACTGGTCAGGAAGTTCACTGCCTTTGATCCGGCCGATCACATCCCACAGGGTGCGGAACTGATAGTCCTGCTTGAGATGTATCTTGACCTTCGACGGTCCCGGACCGACGTGATAAGTGAATGGCAACGACCCCTGCCAATCGCGTGGAGAGTCGGGTCCGCCAAGATGTTGCATGATCGGCCATGCATCCTGATAGGAAATCGGCGTCGAGGGAATCTTTGGCAGTTGTGTCGACTGCTCGGGCGAAACACGCTGCGAGTCAGGCAGCGAGGGCACAGACGCTATGCCAGGAGTGGTCGGATCACCGGGAAATTCGAACATGTATCCCACAGAGCCGCGCTGCGCACCGGTGTCAGGACGCCAAGGTCCATCCGGATATTTGTCGCCGCGACGCCACCCGTCGTCTGCGGGATCGGAATAGATGATCACGCCCGCAGCGCCGTGCTCCTGGGCATCGAATACCTTCACTCCGCGGAAGTTCTGGCCGTAGCGCACCAGAACAATCTTGCCCTTCACGTCAACGCCAAGCTTGGCCAGTTTGTCGAAGTCATCTGGTGTCCCGTAGTTGGCATACACGACGTCAGCCTCAACATCGCCTGAAGGCGACATGCCGTTGAATGGCATCACCACACGCGCATCGTCTTGATAAGGATCGCTGCTGACATGCTCACGCGTAGGTCCGTGCATCGCGACGCCCGCCGGCGCGGTCATGTCCACGCTGATCTCCAGCGGGTAGTTCATCCACACTCTGTATTCGACAATCTCGGTGTCGAGTCCTGCTTCGCGGAACTTCTGGGCAACGTAGTCGGCGGTCGCTTTGTCTTCCACTGTTCCGGCCATGTGCGGAACCTGCGTCAAGGTGCGCAGATGTTCCTCGGCAAGCTTGGGATCGGGCACGGCGAGGAACTGCTTTTCGATGGCTGCCTCCGCTGACGCGCTACGAAATCCAAAGATGGCAGAAGAGGGATCGGCCGACGAGGTCGCCTTCTTTTCGGCAATCGTGGAAGAACCGGAGAGCAATAGTGAAGATGTGAGCAGTCCCGTGAAGAAGAGTCTCATGAGTTTGCGTCGAAGATAGTAAGGTAGCACACGCTCTCGGGCGACCCGTCAGGAGCGTACCACTCCTGCAAAAGTTCGCCTAAGCTTCGCCTGTGTCACCATCTTCACCAAGATAACCAATTGGTGATATAATTCTTTCATGAAGCGCGCCACGATGACACTTCCGGACGACCTGGCAAAGGCAGTGGATGAATATGTAAAAGCGCAGGAAGCCCCTCCCGCCCTGACGGCGGTGGTGCAGGCAGCTCTGCGCGAGTATCTGCACGAACGCGGATTTCTACGCCCTCACACTCAACTGAAAATCACCCCGAAAGGGAACAGCGGGCGCAGCGATGTAAGCCACAACCACGACCTTTATCTGTCTGGTATGAAGAAATGAACCGCGCGGTGCTGGCGGATACCGGCCCCCTGTATGCCGCGAACGATGAAGGCGACGCCCATCATCAACGTGCCCTCCGGGAATTGAAAGAGCTGGCTCGCGAACAGCGCAGAGTCGTGATCGCCTATCCAACCTTACTCGAATCCTATTCGCTGCTGCTTTTCAGGCTTGGCAGAAGTGCGGCAACTGAGTGGCTGAACGAAGTAGAGGCCATACAGTTTGTCAGTCCGATACCTGCGGATTATGGCCGCGCGATTGCCATGGTGCGGGCCCTGGCAGACCAACGCATTACCCTGTTTGACGCGACCGTTGCGGCTTTGGCAATGCGTTTGGGATTAGAGGTGTGGACCTACGACCACCATTTCGATGTCATGCGCGTTCCCGTGTGGCGGTGATGTCAAAGCAAGTCCTTCGATAGAGAATCGCGCGACCGCGATCGGGGACAAGCTACCTTATCTGTCCACTTCCGATGATTTCGTACTTGTAAGAGGTCAGTTCGGTGAGGGCAAATGGGCCGCGGCAGTGAAGTTTCTGCGTGCTGATGCCCATCTCGGCGCCGAAGCCGAACTCGCCGCCATCGGTGAAGCGTGTGGACGCATTCCAGTAGACCGCAGCCGAATCGACGCCGCGCAGGAACTTGCGGGCGTTGGCTTCATCAGTCGTAACGATTGAATCGGAGTGCTTGGTCGAAAACTGGTTGATGTGAGCGATGGCTTCGTCCAGGTCGGCCACGACCGCGATTGCCATGCAGAGGCGAAGGTACTCTTCGTGCCATTCTTGTTCAGAAGCAGGCGCAATCAGCAGGTCGTGAGCCAGAGAGCAGGCTTCTGCGTCCCCTCGTAATTCGACGCCCGACTCTGTCAGTTTTTTGGCGATGCGCGGAATGTATTCGGCCGCAATGGATGCGTGCACCAGCAGTTTCTCGGCAGCATTGCAGACCGACGGCCGTTGTGTTTTGGCGTTGATCACGATGCGATCGGCCATGTCGAGATCCGCTGAGGCGTCGACGAAGATGTGGCAGTTGCCCGCACCGGTCTCAATCACGGGGACAACGGAATTCTCCGTAACGAAGGTGATCAGCCCGGCGCCGCCACGCGGAATGATCACGTCGACCAGACCGCGAGCTTTGATCAGATCCTGAACAGATTGCCGCGTTGAAGAGTCGAGCAGTTCGATCGCGCCTTGCGGCACGCCAGGGACAGCGCACATGATGTCGACCAGGCACTGGTTGCTACGCGCGGCTTCTTTGCCACCTCGGAGAACTATGGCGTTGCCCGCCTTCAGAGCGAGAACTGCGGTGTCGACGGTGACATTGGGCCGCGATTCGTAGACGATCCCGATTACACCGAATGGCACGCGGACTTTGCGGATATGCAATCCGTTCGGCTTGGTCCACTCGGCGAGCGTCTCACCAATCGGATCGGGGAGTGCCGCGACTTCGCGGACGCCGCGAGCCATATCTTCGATGCGCGACGGAGTGAGCAGAAGGCGATCGCGCATGGCTCCCTCGAGACCAGACGCTTCGACATCCTCGCGATTCGCCTTGAGGATTTCACTCTCGTTCCTCTCGATTGTGTCCGCAATCGCCAGCAAGATAGTGTTTTTTTCTGCGGTCGAGAGTAGAGCAAGCTGAGACGACGCGGAGCGAGCGCGCAGCAACTTTTCGTGCGTTGAGTTGGCGACCCTCGCGATCGTAGACATTCAACTTTCCCTCTGTGGCGGAAAGTACGTCCCGATCTTGCGTGCTATTCCCATCGGGATCGCGTGCGGATGCCTTCCATTCACGATGGCCACGTGAACTCCAGCTTCGCTGGCCAATTTGGCCGCTCGAAGCTTGGAGACCATTCCGCCGCGGCCGAGCGAGCTCTTACCGTTGCACTGAGCCTCCAGCGCAGGGGTCAGCTTCCGAATGACGCGCTGCAGCCGTGGTTTCTTGCGTCCATTGGGAACAAGGAATCCGTCGACATCCGTGAGCAGAAGCAGCCAATCGGCTTTTACCGCGGTCGCGAGCAGGGAACTGAGCTCGTCGTTATCCCCAAAGGCGCCTTCGAGTTCACGCACCGAGACGCTGTCATTCTCATTGACGATCGGGACCACTCCAAGCGAAAGCAATTGCGCCAAAGCATTCTGGAGATTGCGATAACGAACGGGGGAAGTGAAGTCATCGCTTGAAAGAAGCAATTGAGCCACAACTTTTTTGCCGAAAAACAGGCGCTCGTAGGTATGCATCAGCTTGCTCTGTCCGACAGCGGCGCAGGCTTGCATGCGAGGAACGTCGCCGGGACGCTTCTCGAGCGCAAGGCCTGACATGCCAGCCGCGATCGCGCCCGAGGTGACGATCAGGTATTCATTCTTCGACAGGTCCAGCTGATCGACGATGCCGCGAAGCAGATGGATATCGATCTGCCCACCGGGAGCAATGAGACTGGTGCCGACTTTTATGACTACACGCATAACGTTGTTCTGGCTGCGGCCGCGAATTCTTTGTTGTTCGCTTGCGCGTGACTCCAGCACGGAGACGTGGCGCGCCGGCAAGGAGGGACAACACCTCTATCCTGCCGTTAGAATGAGTTTCTTGGCAAGACGAAAATCTTTGTTGGGGTGATGATGCCTGCTTCGAATGCTACTAGCCGCTTTTCCGATAGGGTCGAGAATTACATTCGTTACAGGCCCGGATATCCGCGGGGCGCTCTGGATGCACTGAAGAGTGAATGCGGCTTAACGTCGAGTCATGCGGTCGCCGATATCGCTTCTGGCACTGGGATATGGACACGGATGCTGCTGGAAAATGGCAATCACGTGTACGCAGTCGAGCCCAATGTGGACATGCGCCAGGCCGGAGAGCGACTGCTCAGCGAATTTCCGAACTTCACGAGTGTGAATGGAAGTGCGGAGGCGACCACGCTTCCGGATGGGAGCGTTGACTTCGTGACTTCCGCTCAGGCTGCTCATTGGTTCGATCGCAAGCGAACCCGGAGTGAATTTGCGAGAATCCTCAAGCCAGGCGGTTGGCTCGTCCTGTTGTGGAACGAGCGCGAAGTTGACACGACGCCATTTCTGCGCGATTACGAGCAACTGCTATTAACTTTTGGCACGGACTATGAAGACGTCCGGCATGAGCGAACCACGGACTCAGTGAATGAATTCTTCGATCCGCTGCCGTATCAGGAACGAGTCTTTGCGATGCGGCAGCAATTCGACTATGCAGGACTCGAGGGACGCTTGCTATCGTCGTCGTACGCTCCGGGACCTGATCATCCGAAGCATGAGCCAATGCTGAAGGAATTACGACGTATTTTTCAGCAGCATGTGGAGAATGGGATCGTAACATTTGATTACAAGACACGTGTCTACTTTGGGAAATTGAGATGAATCCGAAAACTCTTGTATCGGAAGAAAAGTCGTTGCACATGACGCCCGAGGAGTTTCGCCGATACGGGCACGCAGTGGTGGACTGGATCGCCGACTACCAATCTCGTATTGAGTCTTTTCCCGTGCAGTCGCGGCTGAAGCCGGGAGAGGTTCGTGCGTCCCTTCCAGCAAATCCGCCCACGAAAGGCGAGGAATTTGAGGCGCTGCTGAAAGACGTCGAGCAGTTGATCCTGCCAGGCGTGACGCACTGGCAGTCTCCGAATTTCTTTGCGTACTTTCCATGCAACGCATCGGGCCCGGGAATTCTCGGGGATCTTCTGGCATCCGGATTGGGAGTTCAAGGCATGCTGTGGTCGACCAGTCCCGCATGCACAGAACTCGAAACGCATGTGATGGATTGGCTGGTCGGAATGCTGGGATTGCCCGAAAAGTTTCTTTCGACGGGCTCAGGCGGAGGAGTGCTTCAAGACACCGCGTCGAGTGCTGTTCTGTGCGCTCTGCTTGCGGCCCGCGAGCGAGCCACGGCGTACGTCAGCAACAAGGTGGGCTGCAATGGGAAGCTGATCGCTTATTCTTCAACGCAGACGCACTCGTCGCTGGAAAAAGCGGCGATGATTGCGGGAATCGGAACACAGAATCTGCGGTTGATTGAAGTCGACGAAAAGTTTGCGATGAAGCCCGGTGCACTGGAGAAGCAGATTGAGACTGACAGGCGCGCGGGATTCACTCCGATATTTGTGTGCGCCACGGTAGGGACGACCTCTTCGAATGCGATGGATCCAATTGCGGATATTGGAGATATCTGTCGTAACAACGATCTGTGGCTTCACGTCGATGCGGCAATGTCTGGAACAGCAATGGTGAGCCCGGAGTTTCGCCATCTGCAGAATGGAGTCGAACTCGCTGATAGCTACAATTTCAATCCGCATAAATGGATGGGAGCGAACTTCGATTGCAGTTGCTTTTGGGTTGCGGACCGAAAGGCGCTGATTCAAACCCTCAGCATCTTGCCGGAGTATTTGCGAAACCAGGCGACTGAGTCGGGGGCAGTGATCGACTACCGCGACTGGCACATTCAACTCGGGCGAAAATTTCGCTCGCTGAAGCTGTGGTTTGTGATCCGGCACTACGGCGTTGAAGGACTCCAGCGTAACGTGCGCGAGCATGTACGTTTGGCGCAGGAGTTCGCAGAATGGGTGCGGAAGGATGATCGATTCGAGTTAGCTGCGCCCGTACCGCTAAATCTGGTCTGTTTCCGGCATAAAGCTGGAGAAGCAGCGAATCAGGCGATCATGGAGCGACTGAATTGCAGCGGTGATTTGTTCCTTACACACACCAAGTTAAACGGGAAACTGACGCTGCGGCTCTCTATCGGGCAGATGCATACGCAAGCGCGGCACGTGGAAAAGGCATGGGAAAGAATTAAGGAAGAAGCGACCCGATTGTGAGTTCAGCAGAAATTAAAGAAGAAAACCCGCTGCGGCGGTTTCTTGTTCTGCGTTCGAGAGGTGTGTTATCCCTGTTTCTTCGGGCCTGCGGCTCTCACTTCAGGTGGAGCGTCGAAGTTTTCGAAGTTCTTGGCGAAACGGTTGCGTAAGTCTTCGGCTGCGCGATCGTATGCCAGCTTGTCGGGCCAAGCGTTACGCGGGTTCAGCACTTGCGGGGGAACACCGTGGCAATTCTTCGGAATGGTGAATCCAAAGGTCGGTTCGACTTCGAATTCGTGGTGGATTAGTTCACCTTCCACGGCTGCGTCGACCATCGCGCGCGTATGCGGAATGCTCATGCGGCGTCCTACACCGTAAGGACCACCTTGCCATCCTGTGTTGACGAGCCAGCACTGCGCGTTGTGTTCGCGTAAGCGGCGGCCCAGCATCTCGGCATAAACCTTCGGCGCAAGCGGAAGGAACGGCGATCCGAAGCAAGTAGAGAACGTGGCCGACGGTTCTTTTACCCCAGCTTCGGTCCCCGCCACTTTCGCGGTGTAGCCGGAGAGAAAGTGATACATCGCCTGCTCGGGCGAAAGCTTGGAAATCGGCGGCAGAACGCCGAAGGCATCCGCAGTGAGAAATACAACGTTCTTCGGATGCCCACCAACTCCCGGGATCACTGCATTGTCGATGAACTCAACGGGATAAGCGGCGCGTGTGTTCTCCGTTTTGCTGTCGTCGTCGTAGTCGGGAATGCGAGTATGTGAATCAAGAGTCACATTCTCCAGAACGCATCCGAAGCGCAACGCATTCCAGATCTGCGGCTCGTTCTGTTTCGAGAGCTTGATGCACTTGGCATAGCATCCGCCTTCGAAGTTGAAGATGCCGTCGGCGCTCCATCCATGTTCGTCGTCACCGATGAGATCGCGTGACGGATCTGCAGAGAGCGTTGTCTTGCCGGTCCCCGAAAGGCCGAAGAATAAAGCGCTGACGCCGTTGTGCCCGACATTGGCCGAGCAGTGCATGGGGAAGACATTGCGCGGTGGCAGGAGAAAATTCATTACGCTGAAGATGCACTTCTTCATTTCCCCGGCGTACGATGTGCCGCCGATGAGCACCGTGCGGCGCACAAAATTCAACAAGATGAAGACCTCAGAGTTTACGCCGTCACGTTTGGGATCTGCCTTGAACTCGGGTGCGGAGATCACCGTGAACTCAGGTTGATGATGTTTCAGTTCTTCGAATGTCGGGCGAAGGAACAATTGCCGCACAAAGAGGTTGTGCCAGGCATATTCGTTGACGATGCGGACAGGCAAGCGATAGGCAGGATCAGCACCGCAGAAAAGATCCTGCACGTAGAGTTCGCGGCCACGAAGATGTTCCATCACACGGGTGTAGAGGGCGTCGAACTTTTCTGGTTCGAAGGGGGCATTTACAGCGCCCCAGTTGACGGTGTGGTCCGTCATTTCGTCTCTTACGATGAATTTGTCTTTGGGAGAACGCCCGGTGCGGTTGGTATAGCCGACGATGGCCCCGTTGGATGCCAGTTTGGATTCGTTGCGGCGGATGGAGTGCTCCACCAGCAATGCTGGAGAGAGATTGAAATAAGTTCGCCCTTCGCTTAGCAAATCGGCTACGTCGCTCACGTGCATCGTGGTAGCCATAGGTAATTCTCCTGGGAGTCGCCCAACACTTGTATCGAGCCAAAACGTTTTATTCTGCCTTAAAAACTGCTGGCTTGCCAAGGAAAGGGATCACTTTCCGCCAGCAAAACGATATTCCAAAGCACTTACGCCATGCCGACGCACCACCTAGGAGAGATGCAAAACTAACACGTAGGAGTTGTCGATCGAGAACGGCAGAATTCAGGCTTTGAGCGTGCACCCGTCGCAAGCCGATGATTAGGACTGCACTAGTCGGAGGAAGTTTTGTAGTCGCATGCGGTGCGACAAGGCTCGCAGTACATGAGGCCGTCAGTACAGAGCCTGACGTCGATCACGGACTGGCAGAGGCAGCAATACTTTTCGCACATGCAATTTGCTTCGGATTGTTCGCATTGGGCGCAGCGAAATTTGGCGGTACCGGTTGCGGTGCTCATGGGGTTAATTTAGCTCCGGAGCCTGCCTAACAAGTAATGACGTTAGTAATTGGCTGGACGCATCTTGCCAGCGGCAATCCACAACGTGCTGATTCTTCGTGCCCTATAATTTCGAACGATGACCTTCCAACATCTGCTGGATGGCGTGGAGTTTCTCAGTCAGAACGGGAACCCTGACGTCACCGGAGTGGAATATGACTCGCGCCGGGTAAAGCCGGGATGTGTTTTCGTGGCCATGCGCGGCGAGAGTTCCGATGGAAATCGGTTCATCGATCAGGCCATTCAGGCGGGAGCGGTTGCGGTTGTCACCGATTCTTCAACAGAGAACCCGCGGCAGAATGTGGCGTGGGTGCAGGTGCCACACGGGCGACGTGCTCTGGCGCGGATCAGTGAGAATTTTTATAAGCGCCCGGCGGAACGGATTGCGGTCACGGGCATCACTGGTACGAATGGAAAGAGCACGACAGCTTTTCTGATTGAATCGATCCTGACAGCTGCTGGGCGAAAGAGCGCGCTGATCGGAACGATTGAGTATCACGTTGCCGGGAAAGTCTATCCTGCGCCGCATACCACCCCGGAGGCACTCGAGTTGGCTCTCATATTCAGCGAGGCGTTGGGACAGGGTGCGACTGATGCGGTGATGGAAGTGTCTTCCCATGCGCTCGCGCAAGAGCGCGTCTTTGGTATTCCGTTCGACGTTGCGGTATTTACCAACCTCACGCGGGATCATCTCGACTATCACAAGAGCATGGAGGAGTATTTCGCTGCAAAACGGGTGTTATTCGAGGGATGCGGCACGGATGCGCCGCGAGCGGCCGTTACGAACCTGGACGACGAGTACGGGTCGAAACTGGCGCAGTTCAGCCGCAAACGTAGTTCGACGGTACTGAGTTATGGATGGTCGCGCGGAGATTTTCACGCAGAGAACGCGGATATTACCCCGCGCGGTACACGTTTTGACATGGTTACGCCGAAGGAGAAGCTAGCGATATTTTCTCCGCTGATTGGGCGAGTGAATGTATACAACATTCTTGCGGCGAGTGCGGCCTGTTTTGCTCGCGGGTGTCCGATTGCATCCATTGCAAAAGGTGTTCTTGAATTGACACATGTGCCGGGTCGATTCCAGCGTGTGGATTGTGGCCAGCCGTTTACGGTGGTGGTCGACTATGCGCACACTGATGATGCCCTGCGGAACTTGACGTCGCTCGCACGAGAATTTGTGAGGCGTAGCGGCCTGGCAGCCAGGGTGATTACGTTATTTGGGTGCGGCGGCGATCGCGATCGAGCCAAGCGTCCGATGATGGGAGAAGCTGCGGGGCGCGGCAGCGATTTCGTGGTGCTAACTTCCGACAATCCCCGAAGCGAGGATCCTGCAGCAATTATTAATGACGCGCTCGTGGGCCTGCAAAAGACGGAAGTCAAGTACGCGGTTGAGGCTGACCGGCGGAAAGCGATTGCGCTAGCGATCGGAGAGGCGCGACCGGGAGACATCGTGCTGCTCGCGGGCAAAGGACATGAGAAGGCCCAGGTTACGCGCGAGGGGACGAATCCGTTTGATGACGTGGAAGTGGCGGGAGAGGTTTTGAAGGCGAGCGGATTTGAGTGTGAACCGTCGGCGAGCGCGGAGAAGCAAGGATGAAGCTGAGTCTGGCAAAGATCGCGGAGTTTATTTCCGCGTCAGGAGATTTTCCAAAAGACGAAGTTGCACAAGCTTATTCCATTGATTCGCGAACGGTCCGGCCCGGAGAACTCTTCATTGCGGTGAAGGGCGAGCGGCTCGATGGCCATGACTTTGTCGCGGCTGCGCTAAAAAAAGGTACGGTTGGTGCGGTTGTGCGCATGGACCAGTCCGAGCGATTTCTCGATAAGTCACGACTGCTTTTTGTCGAGGACACGCTTGTAGCCTTGCAGACGCTAGCTACTGCGGTGCGAAAAGTTTGGGGCAAGCCGCTGATCGGCGTGACCGGTTCGGCAGGGAAGACGACGACCAAAGAAGCGGTTGCGCATGTGCTCGGTTCCAAGAGCCGGGTGCTTAAGTCGGAGGGCAACTTTAATAATCATTTTGGATTGCCTCTCATGTTGCTTAAGTTGGAGCCTGGGCACGATCTGGCGGTAATTGAAATGGGTATGTCGCATGCCGGGGAGATTCGCGCGCTGGCCAAGATTGCGCAGCCGGAAATTGGTGTGGTCACTAATGTCGCGCCAGTTCATCTCGAGTTCTTCGATTCGATCGCAGGAATCGCCCGCGCGAAATACGAACTGGTGGAGTCGCTTCCTTCCACAGGGACCGCCGTCCTGAACGCCGATGACGAATACGTTTCGCAGTTCGGGCGAGATTTCAGGGGCAAGGTCATCAAATACGGCATTAAATCGATGGCCGACGTGAGAGCCGAGAACATCAAGTCACGTGGGGCGGAAGGTTCTGAGTTCGATATCGTTGTTGCTGGATCGCGCGAGCATGCGGTTCTTTCCCTAGTGGGAGAACACAACATTCTAAATTCGCTGGCTGCGGTGTCCGTTGGGCTTGCGTGCGGTATGAAGCCTGCGGAATCGGTTGCCGCACTGGCAACGCTCGCGGCGGCCGATAAGCGGGGCCAGGTTCTCCAGTTGGGTAACATCACGGTGGTGAACGATTGTTACAATTCGAATCCGAAGGCATTAAACGCGATGGTAGATGCGTTGGCTACGATGAAGGGCGCACGCCGCATCGTTGTTGCCGGAGAGATGCTGGAGCTTGGCCCGGCGGGCGAACAGATGCACCGCGATTCGGGACGGCATATCGGTGGGCAGCATATAGATGTGCTGATCGGAGTGCGTGGTTTCGCCCAGGCAATGGTGGAGGGCGCAAAACAGGCTGGGACTTGGGCGGAGTTTGTCGCCACTCCCGAGGAAGCTGGTGCGTGGTTGGCGCGAGAAACGCGCGATGGAGACGTTGTCCTGTTAAAGGCTTCGCGGGGCGTGAAGCTGGAGAAGGCTCTGGAGACATGGAAGGCGAAAATCAGTGGTTAGTGATCAGTGGCCAGTGGTCAGCGAAATCGCAGGAAACAGCTGACCACTGATCACCTGCCACTGACCACTCTTCGGGAGGCTGATTGCTCTATTGGCTGTTGTTCTTGAAGCTGCAACATTACGTTGCGCCCTTCCGCATCTTCCGCTACGTCACTTTCCGCACGGCATTTGCCAGCCTTACCGCCCTATTTACTGCTCTGATTGTTGGACCCCTGGTCATCGGCAGGCTGCGGGATTTCCAGATCGGACAATACATCCGCGAGGAAGGTCCCAAGGCACACCAGAAGAAGGCCGGAACACCGACTATGGGCGGCCTGCTGATCGTCATCGCGATCGTGGTGCCGACTCTTCTCTGGGCAGACCTCAGCAATCGCTTTGTGTGGATCGCGGTGTTTTCCACGGTGGCGTTTGCGGCCATCGGATTCACCGATGACTACACCAAGGTGACGCACCGTCGGAATCTCGGCCTGACCAGCCGGGCGAAATTCGGTTTGCAGATTGCTGCCAGCATTATTGTGGCTTCCATGCTGATCGCGATGCAGACCTACGGCATGTATTCGACGAAGCTCATCGTGCCGTTCTTTAAGCAATTCCATCCGGATCTGGTGATCGGATCGCTTGAGCGGCATCCGCATTTGTGGCCTCTGGCATTTTTGCCCTTCATGGCATTTGTGGCTCTCGTGATTGTCGGTTCAAGCAACGCGGTGAATCTGACGGACGGTTTAGACGGGCTGGCGATCGGATGTACGGTAATTGCGGCAGGCGCGCTGACCGTGCTGACGTACGTAAGCGGACATGCGACGTTTGCAACGTACCTTGAACTGCAACGCATGCCCCAGGTCGCCGAATTGACGATCTTCTGTGGAGCGATGGTCGGCGCATCGATCGGATTCCTGTGGTACAACGCGCATCCAGCGGATGTTTTTATGGGTGACGTGGGCTCGTTGGCGTTGGGTGGTGCCATCGGCACCGTCGCCGTGATCATCAAGCAGGAACTCCTGCTGCCGTTTATCGGCGGAATATTTGTAATTGAGGCGCTCTCGGTGATCCTGCAGGTGGGGTCTTACAAGCTGCGCAAGAAACGAATCTTCAAGATGGCGCCGATTCATCACCACTTCGAACTTCTGGGATGGTCGGAGTCGAAGGTCATCGTGCGTTTCTGGATCGCGTCTCTGATTTTTGCGTTATTCGCACTGACAACGTTGAAGCTGAGATAGCTTGTTAATTACCACCGGGACGCAGAGACACGGAAGAAGACAGTTATTCTTTTTCTCTTTGACTCTGCGTCTCCGTGATGAAATAGAGTCTGATGGAACTAAACGGAAAACGCGCGTTGGTGGTGGGTCTCGGGAAATCCGGCGTAGCATCTGCTTTGTTCATGAAGGCGCATGGGGCACGCGTGACGGTTTCCGATACCAAGAGCGGGGACGAATTGCGGAATGAGATTCCCGTGTTGCTGGACCACGGGATCACGGTCGAGACCGGAGGACATGGCGATCGCACTTTCCGTGGGCAGGACCTGATCGTCGTTTCTCCCGGCGTCCCGGTTGACGCGCCGCCGCTGGTGCAGGCGCGTTCGCTGGGCGAGACTGTAATCGGAGAGATCGAGCTTGCGGCGCAATTCTTGCCAGGGCCGGTCATAGCGATCACCGGATCAAACGGTAAAACCACGACCACCACGCTAGCGGGAGAGGTCATGGCTGCGGCTGGGTTCCCGGTGCTGGTCGGTGGCAACATCGGCACGCCGGCGATTTCGTTAGCGGAGCGCGCGAAGTCCGATACGGTGATCGTCCTCGAGGTGTCGAGTTTTCAGCTCGAGACGATTCAGACATTCTGTCCGAAGGTGGCTGTAGTTCTGAACGTAACTCCCGATCATCTCGACCGGCATCGCACATTCGAGATCTACGTTGATGCCAAGGCGCGCATTTTCGAGAATCAGCAAACAAGCGAATTCGCGGTCCTGAATGCTGATGACCCGACTTGCGTTGCAATGGCGAAACGGACAAAGGCCCAGGTCTTCTGGTTCAGTCGACAGAAGGAGGTCGAACGCGGCGCGTGGGTGCGCGATGGCAACATTCTGTTTCGTGACGGGACGGGGCAACGCGAGGTACTGCTGGTATCCGAGATTCCGCTTAAAGGCGCGCACAACCTTGAGAACGTGCTGGCGGCCGTTTGTGCCGGAGCCCTGATGGGCTGCGGTCCCGAGAAGATTCGCCAGGCGGTGCATGACTTTAAGGCCGTTGAGCACCGGCTTGAGTTTGTGGCGACCGTCGGCGGTGTCGACTACTACAACGATTCCAAAGCTACCAATGTCGACGCGACGATCAAGGCGCTTGAGTCCTTTCCGGCAAATATTCACCTGATTCTTGGCGGCAAAGACAAGGGCAGTGACTATACCGTGCTCAACGACCTGATTCGGCAACGCGTGAAGCGCATTTACACGATCGGGGCAGCGGCGGCGAAGATCGAATCACAGGTGAAAGGCGCTGAGGTCGTGCATGCCGAGACGCTGGAGAATGCGATTCGGAAGGTTCATGCTGTTGCGAAGGCCGGCGACGTGGTGCTGCTGGCCCCCGCCTGCGCCAGCTTTGATCAGTTCAAGAGCTACGAACACCGGGGCAGACTGTTCAAAGAGATCGTGCGCGGACTTGCGTCGCTCTAGGCGATTTCGGCAGTAAAAGCTTTTGACCGCAGAGGGCGCTGAGAATTTCCCCAGAGGACGTCGAGGAATTCGGCCCTTTATCTGGTTCCTTTCGCGAGCTCTGCGGCAGTTCTCGGCGATCTCAGCGGTAAAGAGTTTTGGCAGGTCGCGCAGCGGGTAGACTCCTCCCCGAACCAAAACAATCAACAATCAAAATTCAACAATCAACAATCTCACTGTCCAGCTC
Organism: Candidatus Sulfotelmatobacter sp.; assembly: GCA_035264195.1. Lineage (GTDB taxonomy): Bacteria > Acidobacteriota > Terriglobia > Terriglobales > Acidobacteriaceae > Sulfotelmatobacter. The sequence goes on from DATFQQ010000110.1 coordinate 90,700, forward strand.
CGTGATGAAATAAGTGTCCCATGGCGAAGCGCGTGAGTGTCGACCGCTGGCTCTTTACCGTCACCATGTTGCTTGTGTTCCTCGGGCTGGTGATGGTGTTTTCCGCTTCCGCGGTCATGGCGCGCGAGCGGTTCGGCTCACCCTACGCATTTCTCTCCAAGCAGTTGATTTGGGCTGTGGCCGGCCTGGTGGCAATGGTGGTCACCATGCAACTGGACTACAAGCGCTACAAGCATCCAGCGCTTGTGTTCTCGTTCATGGGTGTGACGACACTGATGCTGATCTCCGTCTTCTTCCTTGACCGATCGCACAATACGCATCGCTGGATCCATGCCGGGGGATTCTCGTTTCAGCCGTCGGAATTGGCCAAGCCTGTGCTGATTTTGTTTCTTGCGTATTTCCTTGAAAGCCGGTCGAAGACGATGGACGACGTGCGCAACACGCTGCTTCCGGCAGCAGCTCCGGTCCTAGTCTTTCTGGGATTGATCGTGGCGCAACCCGATCTTGGGACGGCGATTGCGTGCGCCGGCATTGCCGCTTGCATTCTGTATGTTGCCGGCATGCGGATGCGGTATTTCGGGTATGCCTTTGCTGCGTCGCTACTGCCCCTCTATTTCTTGATTTTCCACGTCAAGTTTCGCCGTGATCGCATTTTCGCTTTCTTGAATCCCTACGCCGACCGGCAGAAGGCCGGTTTCCACATCATTCAATCGCTGATCGCGGTGGGGACGGGTGGCGTTACGGGCACTGGACTGATGGAAGGGAAACAGAAATTGTTCTACCTGCCCGAGCCGCATACCGATTTCATCTTCGCCGTCACCGCTGAGGAACTTGGTCTTGTGGGTGCAATGTTCGTCGTGGTGTTGTTCACGATCTTTTTGTGGCGTGGGATGCGAGCTTCGTGGCGGACAGAAGATCTCTTTGGGCGCTATCTCGCCGTTGGAATTACGAGCATGGTCGTGCTGCAGGCCTTGATCAATATCAGCGTGGTGCTCGGCATGATGCCAACCAAGGGGATTCCGCTTCCCTTGGTTTCCTACGGCGGGTCGTCGCTTTTTGTGACGCTGGCCTGCATCGGCGTACTGCTAAACATCACCAAGCAGGCAGAATAAGGAAGGCTTACTCGATGCGCTTTACGTGCCCCCGAACCCATTCCAGAATTTTCGCAAAGCGGAACTCGCTTCGCGCAATCGATCCCTCGACGAAACTGTATCCCTCGTCGGCAGCCACATCCAGATAGGAACCATTGATTCGCAGAAAGACGTCGGCGGCGGCAAAGGCGATGCGTTTATTCCCATCAATGAAACCGTGATTCATTCCGAGCGACTCCATAAGGGCAGAGGCTTCTTCCTCGATGGAATCGTAATAACCTGTCTGTGGACGGAACACCGCCGCCTCGTTCGCGCCCGTATCGCGCACACCGTGCAGTTCGCCGAACAGGTCGATGAGGCGATGTTGCATCCGGTAGACTTCGGCTACCGTCAGGTATTCACGCATTACTTGGCCAAGCGTTCGAGCAGTTCACGGTTCCGTGCCACCGACTGCTCAAATGCGTCCATGACCTCGCGGCGCACGAGATGCTGCGACGGCACTACATTGTGCAGATAGAAGCGAAGAGCCTGTTCCAGTACGTATCGCTTGGTTTGCCCATTGCGCTCGGCCGTCTCGACCAGTTCGTTATAGAGGGCGGCGTCAATCTCGGGAGTAAATTTTTTTGTTGTTGCCATTTTGCATTGATCTTCAACCGTCAATTTTAGACGGGGTATCTTGATAAATCAAGATATATCAATATATCCGTAGATAATTGAAAAAAGATGGGTTATAGTCACAGCATGCGCGCAATCCTGGCAGGCGGGGGGACCGGAGGGCACGTCATCCCGGCCTTAGCCATCGCCAATCAGCTCAAGAGGGATTACAACGCCGAGTGCCTCTTCATCGGTACCGCTCGTGGCATCGAGAATCGACTAGTGCCGAGCGCCGGATATCCTCTCCAACTTGTCCGCGTCGGCGCGTTGAAAAATGTCAGCTTCACTACGCGATTGAAGACTGCGTTCGACTTGCCGCGGGCGCTTTGGGATGCCGGGCGCATGCTCAATGAGTTCGCTCCTGATGTGGTGATCGGAGTTGGCGGCTATGCCTCGGGGCCGGCGATGTTGTCGGCGGTGGTCAAGCACATTCCCACCCTGGCTTTCGAACCGAACGTTGTGCCGGGATTCGCGAATCGACTGGTCGCGCATTTTGTTTCCGGCGCTGCGGTTCACTTTGAAGAGACGGCCAAATATTTTCGCCATGGGGAGGTGACAGGTGTTCCGGTGAGGCAGGCGTTTTTTGAAATCCCGCCGAAGCGAGGAGGCACGCCGACTGTTCTGGTGTTCGGAGGAAGCCAGGGCGCGCATGCGATTAATCAGGCCATGATCCGGTGCCTGCCGGTGTTGCAACGCGAGGCACCGGGAATTCACATCATTCATCAGACGGGAGAGCGCGACTATAATGACGCGCTGGCAGCGTATAAGCCGCTCGGAGAGGCTGCAGAGGTTTTCAAGTTCATCGAGGACATGCCGGGAGCTTTTGCACGCGCCGATTTGGTAGTTTGCCGGTCCGGTGCAAGCACAGTCGCGGAGATCGCGGCGGCGGGGAAGCCGGCAGTTTTTGTTCCGTTTCCGCGCGCGGCTGACGATCACCAGCGGGTGAATGCCGAGGCGCTGGCAAAGCACGGAGCCGCGGTCGTGGTGGAAGAACCGTCCCTAGAAGGAGTCTGGCTGGCAGAAACCATTGCGGCGTTGCTGCAGGATCCGCGGCGGCTTCAGAGCATGAGCCATGCTGCCCGGGAACTGGCGCATCCCAATGCCTCACGAGAGATTGCAGCGATGGCAGCGAGAGTAGCAGGAATTGAGGAAGAAGATCAGCAGAGGCCTTGAGAGGGCGGAACATGGCTCCGATTCGCAGACTGTTGATCGGCACGCTCGGAGTAGGTTTGACTATTGTCGGTCTGGACCTTTTTCTAGCGATTTATGCACCTGATCTGTACGCTGTGCCTCTGGCGCCGTGGAAGCAGGGGATGCTGCTCATTCTGTGCGTCGCCGTTGGAGCAGCTGGAATTTGGCTGGTCCGCTTTTCTTTGAGGCGCAGGTAGAAACGCGCATAAATCCGTGGCGAAGCATTTGACTTTATGTTCGCGAAAATCCAACGTATTCATTTCGTAGGCATCGGCGGCATCGGCATGAGTGGGATTGCCGAAGTGCTGCTGAATCTTGGCTACAAGGTCTCGGGATCGGACCTGAAGAGTTCCGCGGTTACGCAGCGGCTCGCGAGTCTTGGAGCGATCACGTTTGAAGGACATCGGGCCGAGAATATCGTCGGCGCGGAAGTGGTGGTCACGAGTTCCGCCATCTCGAAAGACAATCCCGAGGTGGCTCAGGCGCACGAACTGCATATCCCGGTTATTCAGCGGGCCGAGATGCTTTCGGAATTGATGCGACTGAAGTACGGGATTGCGATTGCCGGAATGCATGGAAAGACGACGACTACGTCGATGGTGGCTGCGGTGCTTGCAGCGGGAGGGCTTGATCCGACTGTCGTGGTTGGTGGACGCGTAGATGCCATGGGCTCGAACGCGAGGCTCGGCAAGTCACAATATCTTGTCGCCGAGGCAGACGAGAGTGACCGGTCTTTCCTGAAACTCTCTCCGATCCTTTCCGTCGTCACCAACATCGATCGTGAGCACATGGACACGTACCGCAACATGCGCGACGTGAAGAAGACATTCCTTGACTTCATGGACCGGGTGCCGTTTTACGGGATGATTGTCGCGTGTAATGACGATCCAATCTTGCGCAGACTTTTGCCCGAAGTGCAGCGGCGCACAGTGACCTATGGCACGAAGCGTGGGTCAGACTTTCTGATTAAGTCGGAGGTAACAAAGCGGGAAAGCAGCGCTGACTCGCGTCCCTACAGCCGCTTTCACGTTACCTATCAGAAGCGTGACCTTGGCGAGTTCACGCTATATGTGCCTGGGGCACACAATGTGCTCAATGCCACGGCGGCGATCGCTGTAGGAGTCGGCCTGGACATTAGTGTGGATGCGATCCGTACAGCACTCGATCAATTCCGAGGTGTTGATCGGCGTTTTCAATTGCGTGGGCGGGCGGTGGGCATCAGCGTCATCGACGATTACGGACACCATCCCACCGAAATCAAAGCTACTTTGGCCGCGGCGAAGCAATGCGGCTTTCGCAAGATTCACGTCATCTTCCAGCCGCACCGCTACACCCGCACGCGCGATCTGATGGAAGAGTTCACCACAGCGTTTGCTGAGACAGACTCTTTGTTTCTGCTCGATATCTACCCCGCGAGCGAAAAGCCGATTGAAGGCGTCACGGCACAAGTTTTGGTGAATCGTATCTCGGAGAAGAGCGGCCAGCCAGTCCAGCATGTCGGATCATTCGCAGACGCGGTGAGCGCCGTCAGCAATGTAGCTCAAGAAGGCGACATGATCCTGACCCTGGGCGCAGGCAGCGTCTCACAGCTAGGCCCGATGATTCTTGAGAAATTGAAAGAACGTGAACCTGCGCCTGTGTAGGGGCGCCTCCTCGTCCGCTCTCGCCGAGGGCGATCGCATATTTGGCCACGATTGCGGCGCTTCCGTGATATCGTCTCCCATCCGTTGCTGCGCTCGGTCCTCTATCGTCACGAGGAGGCAATTCCATGGGCCCCTTGATTGCCCCGGTCGGACAGATACTGCGGCGGCTCACTCGCACCCCACTATTCACGGCTGTCATACTCATTACCCTCGCGATCGGGGTGGGTGCCAACACTGCAATCTTCAGCGTGATTGAAGGAATCTTGCTTAAGCCCTTGTCATATCCACATTCGGAAAACCTGGTGGCCGTGCGCCTCACTGCGCCAGGCATGAACTTGTACCAGGTCCCCCTCGCTCCATCCACTTACTTCGTGCTCCGCGAGCGAGGCCGAGTTTTCGAGGATATCGGTCTTTACGACTCCTATTTAGCGAATGTTACTGGTGTGGGTGAACCGGAACGGGTTCATGCATTGAAAGTGACCGATGGTGTTCTCCCAATCCTTGGAGTTCGCCTGGTGCTCGGCCGCAGATTCACACCTGCAGACGATTCTCCGAGCGGCCAGGATGTCGTGATTCTCGGATACGGATATTGGCGGCGGAAATTCGCCGAGAACCGATCTGTCATCGGGCGAACCATCACCGTCTATGGCAAGCCCGAAGAGATCATCGGCGTATTGCCCGCCGATTTTCGGTTTCTCGACGAACCGGATCCCGCGTTGATCCTTCCCCTTAAGTTCGATCGGGCAAAGACATTTTTGGGGAACTACAGCTATCACGGGGTAGCCAGGCTCAAGTCCGGCATGACCCTCGCTGATGCTGGCACTGATATCGCACGCGTGCTACCGCTCGTCCTGCAGAGCTTTGGTCCTCCACCGGGTTTCAGTCTTGCGTTATTTGAACAGGCGCATTTCGGCCCTAACTTGCATTCCCTGAAACAGGACGTAGTGGGGGATGTTGCGGGGGCTCTATGGGTGCTGATGTGCGGTCTTGGGCTGGTGTTGCTGATCGCGTGCGCGAACATTGCCAACTTGCTGCTCGTCAGGACCGAGAGTCGTCAGCAGGAGTTGGCGGTTCGCGCTGCGCTGGGCGCCAGCCGCCGTCGTCTCGCGGGAGAAATGCTTTTCGAGAGCCTCACTCTCGGATTACTCGGAGGAGCGCTTGGACTCGCCTTCGCAGCATTGGCTCTGCGCGTACTCGTCGCGATGGCGCCCGCTGGTCTTCCCCGCTTGAACGAGATTGCTCTCGACGGTCCTGTGCTGCTCTTTACCTTTGCTATTTCTGTCGTCGCAGGCCTGTTATTCGGTTCGGTTCCGGTTCTTAAGTTTTCAGGCACCCGACTTCAAACCGGGCTTCGAGAGGGCGGACGATCTCTCAGCGTAAGCCGGGAGCGCCATCGCGCGCGCAACAGCCTGGTCATTGTTCAGGTGTCACTAGCGCTCGTATTGATGATCGCTTCCGGTCTCATGATCCGCAGCTTTGACGCCTTGACCCACGTTGAGCCTGGCTTTTCCGGCCCGGTTGAAGTTCAAACGTTCCGCGTGATGATGCCCGACGCCGAAATTCCTGATCCCGAGCAAGTGATCCGCACTGAGGAAGCCGTCCTACGGAATTTAGCCGCGGTCGCTGGCGTCTCCTCGGCCGGAATTTCCACCAGCATCCCCATGGACGACAGCGGCTGGATGGATCCGATACACGCGAAAGATCGCGCTGATTCCGAAGGTGCCGTCCCGCCGCTCCGTCAGTTCAAGTTCGTTTCACAGGGATACTTTAAAACTGTCGGTATGCCCCTGATTGCCGGCCGCGATCTGACTTGGAGTGATGCCTATGGAAAACTGCCAGTCGCCATCGTCTCCGAGAACCTGGCTCGCGAGTATTGGCACGACCCCTCCAATGCACTAGGTAAGCAGATTCGCGGTGCAAACACTGACGATTGGCGGGAAATCGTGGGCGTGGTCGGCGACGTTCGCCACAATGGCGTAGACCAGAATGCTCCCTCCATCGTGTACTGGCCGCTGCTGCTCTCGAATTTCGATGGAAATCCGGTCCAGGTGAGCCGCGGGATCGCCTTTACCCTGCGTACGAAACGGGCAGGTTCGGAAAGCCTCATGAGTGACGTCCGCCGCGCCGTATGGTCGGTCGATGCAAATCTCCCTCTGGCGGAAGTCCACACACTCGATTATTACTACCGTAAATCGATGGCACGAACCTCCTTTACCCTGGTGATGCTGGCTCTTTCGGGAAGCATGGCCTTGCTCCTCGGCATTGTGGGCATCTATGGCGTCGTCGCCTACTCGGTCTCGCAGCGGCGGCGCGAGATGGGCGTTCGCATGGCGCTGGGCGCTCGTCGTGAAGAATTGGTCGGGTTGTTCGTGCGCCATGCTTTGACACTTACCGCGGTGGGAGTTGTATTTGGGATCGGTGCTGCCTGGGCAGTCATGCGCCTGATGTCGTCACTGCTTTTCGGAGTCAAGCCTGTTGATCTTGTCACTTATGCGGTGGTTTCGTTTGGCCTGATCGCGACCTCGGCGGTCTCCAGCTATCTTCCGGCACGCCGTGCTGCGACCGTGAATCCCGTCGAGACATTGCGCGCGGAGTGATTTGTCTGACATACAGGCGGCGCCCCCATTTTCCTATTTTCGTGCAGCGACCCCAAACGGCCCTGCCAGTTGAACTAGACTGTTCTTCTTATGAGATCCCAGAGGCTTATCCAATTCCTCCTCCTCGCATTCATCCACTCCGGATTGTGCTCGGCGCAGGCGCCTTCGTCGACAAAGCCCACTCCCGCCGAAGGTGACTACGTCAGCCGCGACTTCCACTTCAAGTCGGGTGAGGCGCTGCCCGAACTCAGGCTGCATTACACGACCTTTGGCAAGCCGGAACGCGATGCCAGCGGGAAGGTGACGAACGCCGTGCTGATCTTGCATGGTACCGGAGGGACCGGCCACCAGTTTCTCGCGCCGCAGTTTGCGGACGTGCTCTTCGGACCCGGACAACTTCTTGATGCCAGCCGTTATTTCATCATCCTTCCCGACAATATCGGGCACGGAAAATCGAGCAAGCCGAGCGACGGCCTGCGCGCCCATTTTCCACAATATGATTACGACGATATGGTCGCCGCGCAGCACGAAATGCTAGAGAAGGGCTTGGATGTGAACCATCTACGCCTGGTCATGGGTACGTCGATGGGGTGCATGCATTCGTGGGTCTGGGGAGAAACCTATCCCGACTTCATGGATGCGCTGATGCCGTTGGCATGCCTGCCGGTGCAGATCGCCGGGCGCAATCGGTTGTGGCGGAAGATGGTGATCGAGGGCATTCGTCAGGATCCCGACTGGAAGAACGGCGATTACACCACACAACCGCGAGCGGCGCTGCAAATCTCGGCGGATTTCCTGCTGATTGCCGGCAGCGCTCCTCTCCCGATGCAGAAGAGTCTGCCCACCCGCGATGCGGTCGACAAGTATCTCGACGATTCAGCGCGGCGAATCATGGCGACGCTGGATGCGAACGACTTACTCTTCGCTGTGAGCTCTTCGCGAAATTACGACCCGTCGCCCAAGCTGGAGACGATCCAGGCGCCGGTGATGTTCGTGAACTCCGCCGATGATTTCATCAATCCGCCAGAGTTAGGCATTGCGGAAAAGGAGATCAAGCGGGTGAAGCACGGAAAGTTTATGCTGATTCCGGCATCCGAGCAGACGCACGGTCATGGCACGCATACCTGGGCGGCAATCTGGCAGGGATATTTGAAGGAATTGCTGGAAGAGACGACAAAATGATGACGCTCGAACACTGGTGTGACTAGCGAGTTCCTGCGGTTCGAGATTGCACGTCCGTCCGTTCCACATATTGGGCGCGAGCGGGGCTGGCTTCGAATGGATCCGCAAAGTACTGCGTTTCTCGCGCAACCTTGTCGCCTCTGAACTCCATGATACTCACGGTATAGGATGGCTTGCCGTCATAGGAGAGGATGAACTCGGTGATCCAAAGGTCACCGCCGCCAATGAGTCGCTGGATGGTAAAGCGCTTCTTGTTCGGCTGGATCGTGCGGGTGATCTGTATATTGAGGCGACCGCGTATGCGCTCGCCCGATTGTGGGTATTCCAGCACCGCGTCCTCGTGATAGATGCGGTGTTCCGCTTCAAAATCGTTGGCATCGGAGGCCGCCCAATGCCGACCCAGTGCCGCACGTATCTGTTGATCTCGCATCGTATCCTCCTCCGCTAGAGGAGAGGTTAGACTCCCGCATGTGTGGTTTCAAGAGGACCAGATTTATCCTTGGTACGCCTCCGAGGCTGCCGGATTTCGAGCTGTTCCTGTGTTGTTTGGGGCAGATGCTGCTCTCATTTTGACCATGCCCTCGGAACTTCCGGCCCATACCCTGCGTATCTTTTCTTGCTAACAGAACGAAACAGCCTTCGTCTATCTGGCATAAGGGGTTAAAGGCAATGAAAACACAAGCATGGGGATGGCTGACCATCGCGGTTCTCGCCGCTGGATTGAACTCGAGCTACCACAACGGCGGCCTTGAATGGGCCCACCGTGTTGCAGACCGCGTGCAACATAACACGAGTGCAGTGTTGGCTTTGGCGACTGGAAACGCGGACCGGTTCTTGGCTGAGGCACAGCTGGCCAGCGCGCAGAATTCGCATTCTTGCCCTTTTGGCGCGGCTTTGGCAGCGGTGCGGCGGTCGATTGCTCCGATGCATTCCGAGGAGGAGCGTTTTGAGGCGATGACAGCCCGTGAGGAAGCAGCCTTGGCCCGCGTGGAAGCCCGTCGTGTCCGCATGGAGGCCCAGATTGCCCGCCTGAACATGGCGAATTTCAATCCTGTCGCTGTCCACGTACCAAGGGTGGTTTGCCCGCGAGTGCGCGTGAGCCTTCCCCGAATGCCGATGATGAAGATGCCCTCGACGCCTGTAGTGCACGTCGAGTATTCCGGAGCGGGGCCAGTTTAGATTTCGAGTATCTCTCTCTCCTTGGAAGCAAGCGGGCGCGGAAAACAAGCCGCGCCCTTTGCATTTTGTGGAACCCGCTCCCAATATTTTTCATTCCGAGCAGCGAGAGCGACGAGGAATCCGCTTATCGTAGGCCACGAACTGGAGACCTGCGGCTTGTGCCAGAGGAGGGATGCTTCGACTCCGCCGGAGTTCCGCTTCGCTGCACTTCGGCTCCGCTCGACATGACAGTGCTGTGGGTGGCGTACACGGGCCACAATTTCATAAGCTGCTCAAGACAACAGATTCCTCCTCTTCGCTTCGCGAATCGCCGGCAATGACAAAACTTTCTTCAATTCAAGTGAGAATTGGCGATAGACGTACCCAACCCGGTTCCTGTCTGTGCAAATCGCTTGATTTTTGGTCTATCTCATTTCGAGATTTGCCGTTATAGTGAAGAGGCTCAGCGATTCCCCGGCGACAACTGACCTGAAGTGATGGCGCGGAAGAGTCCCACCATCTTGCAGGAGGAGTTGTACCCACCGACGGGGCCCACGCGCGAGCCATTGCCGCGCGAGGAACTCGATGACGCACGCCTGATCGACCTCGATGTAGATGAAGAATCGCCTTTCCTCCGAGGACAAAAGCGTGTCTCGGCCCGCCGCGCCTCGATCCCAAAGAAAACTGCGAATCGGCTTTTGAGGGCGGGTATCGCCCTCGCGATTCTGTGCGTCGCCGCAGTCTCAGCCGCGGTGATCTACCAATACGGGGAACGTTCGTGGCGCTTCCGCATCGACTCCAGCGACAACATCGAAGTTGTGGGCATCGACAACGTCAGCAAGGCCCAAATCATGGAGGTCATGGGCGCGGACATCGGCCGCAATATTTTCTTCATTCCTCTATCGCAACAACAGGTGCAGCTGGAACAGATTGCCTGGGTCGAGTCTGCCAGCGTGATGCGGTTTGTGCCAAACCGTTTGAGAGTTGAAATTCACGAGCGGACGCCGGTGGCTTTCGCGCGCGTTGGTCCAAAGATTTTCCTGATCGATGCCGGCGGCACGCTGATGGAACTTCCCCCCAAGCACAAATACTCGTTTCCCGTGATTTTGGGAATGAATCCGGGCGAGCCTCTCTCGACGCGCGTTCCGCGGATGCGGGCTTACAACGATCTTGTCCAGGAACTGGATTCAAGCGGCGCGCATTATTCGCAGGACCTGAGCGAAGTGGATGTTTCGGATCTCGACAACGTAAAGGTTCGGGTCAACGACCCTGCTGGTGACGTTCTTGTGGAACTGGGTGCGACGGATTATCTCAAGCGCTATCGCACGTACGTGAGCCACGTCCAGGAATGGCGCCAGCAGTTCCAGAAACTCGAATCGGTGAACCTGCGGTATGACAACCAAGTGATCGTCAATCCGGATTTGGAAGGGAAGCCGAAGCAGGCTGCACTGACTCTGGCCGCGGCCAGGGCGGCGGCTGCGTCGGGGGTGAAACCTGCGGCTCTAATCACGAAGATCAACCCGCACGACAAGACGATTCCGAAGCCTGCGTTTGAGTTGACGGAGAAAAAGCTTGACCCGAAATCTGCTGCCGCAAAAAAGGTGGCATCGAGGCCAAAGGCGAAGAAGCCATTAGCCAGATCGGCGAAGTTGACGCCACCGAAGAAGGAAACGGCGAAGCACGCAACGACAACGACACAGCCAAAGGCAGCGCCCGGTCGCACGATGCCAAAGAAGTCAGCCGTGAAAAAGTCGACCTCTGTTGCGACGAATACGATTCCGAAACCGAGCGCGGCCGTGGCCAAGCCTTTCCCCGGCACGCCGGCGAATTGAGTTTTGAAGTGCGGAACTTATAAACATGGGGAACCAGCAGGGAAGCTTTCTTACCGCAATTGATGTTGGCAGTGCTAAAACGTGCGCGCTTGTGGCTGAGCTCACCGACGCTGGCTTACGCTATCGCGGACACGGTGTGGCCGACTCGCGTGGCTCGCGCAAGGGCGTCATCGTCGAGCTCGACAAAGCCGTCGCCTCCATTCAAAAGGCGGTCGAGGCTGCTGAGGATGTGGCCGGAGCTCCTATTGAGCACGCGATCATCGGCGTTGGTGGTGCTCATGTCCGCGGCGTGAATAGCCATGGCGGCATCAGTCTGGGTACCCGTCCGCGAGAGATTGGACGGGACGAAATCAAGCAGGCGGTCGAGCGCGCCCGCGCGATTCCGTTGCCCGCCGATCGCGAGATTCTTCATCTGCTGCCGCAGGAGTTCATTCTCGACGAGCAGGCAGGTGTGCACGATCCGCTAGGCATGATGGCGGCGCGCCTCGAAGTTCGCGTACACATAGCGACGGCCGCAACCAGCGCTACGCAAAACGTCATCACCGCGGTGAACAAGGCGGGCGTTCACGTGGATGACACCGTCTTTGAGCCCCTTGCTGCTGCGGATTCAGTCTTGCGCTCCGATGAACGCGAACTTGGCGTTTGTCTCGCGGACATCGGGGCTGGCTCAACCGAGCTGATCGTGTTTCAACAGGGCGCCGTTGCTTGGACGGGAGTGATCCCGGTCGGTGGAGATCACTTCACGAGCGATCTGTCGGTGGGCTTGTGCACGCCGCTGGCCGACGCGGAGAAGATCAAGAAAGTCTACGGCAACGCCATCGTGACGCTGATACCCGAGGGTAATGAAGTGGAAGTTCCCTCAGTGGGGGATCGACCGTCGCGGCTCATGCCGCAGCGACTGGTCGCTGAGATTCTCGAGCCCCGTGCTCGCGAGCTTTTCGAAATGATGCGCGATCTATTGCGCCAGTCCGGGATGTTCGAAATGTGTATCGCCGGAATTGTGCTGACGGGGGGTGCGTCGCGCCTTCCGGGGATTTTCGACGTTGCGGAGTCAGTGTTGCGGCGATCCGTGCGGCTCTCATGGCCTGCTCCGCTGGCCAAGATGCCGTCGACGCTATCCGAGCCGGAGTTCGCGACGATATTGGGGATGGTGAATTACGGCCATCGAGCGCGCATTGCCCGTGGCTTTCAAGAGGGCGGGCTGGGTTCGCGACTGAAGGCGATGTTTGTGGGAAAGGGAGCATGAAGGCAAAGTTTCAGAGTTTCAAGGCTTTAATGTTTCAAAGTTGAAGCGGTCGTGGTTTGTCTTTGAAACTTTGAAACTTTGAAACCTGGGCAAACGAAGTCCGTATTCCAAGGAGCAGTCAACATATGAGCAACGACATTCGCATCAGCTTTAACGAGGAAGCCCGGAACGACGCCAAAATCAAAGTTATCGGAGTCGGCGGAGGAGGCGGCAATGCCGTCAACCGCATGATTGACGCCGGCGTGGAGGGCATTGAATTCATCGTTGCCAACACCGATCTGCAGGCGCTGCGCATGTCGCATGCTCCCGTGAAGCTGCAACTCGGCGTGAAACTCACGAACGGACTTGGTGCCGGAGCGAACCCGGAAGTTGGACGCAAAGCCGCGCTTGAGGACTCGGACAAGATCATTGAGGCGCTCGAGGGGGCCGATATGGTCTTCGTTACCACTGGTCTCGGTGGAGGTACGGGCACCGGAGCCGCCCCGATTATTGCATCGCTCTCCAGTGAGATGGGCGCGCTGACCGTTGCGGTCGTAACCAAACCGTTCTCATTCGAAGGCAAACGGCGCATGCAGCAGGCCGAGCGGGGCATCTCGGAGCTCATGGAGTCGGTCGATACGACGATCGTGATTCCGAACGAGAAGCTGCTGGCAGTCGCAGAAGACGCAGGCTTCTTCGAGTCGTTCCGGGTTGCCGACGATATTCTCCGGCAAGGCGTGCAGGGAATCTCAGACATCATCACGATTCCCGGCATCATCAACCGTGATTTCGCCGACGTGAAGACGATCATGGCGCGCATGGGCTACGCGGTCATGGGAACAGCGACTGCTTGCGGAGCGAAGCGGACTATCGACGCGGCTCAGCGTGCGATTGCGTCGCCGCTGCTTGAAGCTGGAGCCATTGACGGCGCTCGTGGCATTCTCATCAACATCACGGGATCCACTTCGCTGAAGCTGGCCGAAGTTCAACAGGCTTGTTCGATTATCCAGAGTGCCGCGCACGAAGACGCCAACATCATTTTCGGCGCGGTGATGGACGAGAAGATGAAGGATTCGGTCAAGATTACCGTGATCGCGACCGGATTCCGCGAAGCTCCAACGACTCGGCATCGGCATCAGGAAGTGCGGACTTCATTCGCGACACAACACGACGAGGCGATGGATTTTCCGGAGGCATTTGAGCCGAGGGACTCGATGCCGGCGCCCCCAAAGCACATCATGTCGGAGCCGGACATATCGCGGGAGCTGGCCGACGACCGCCATTTTATGGAGGAGTCGGCGCCCTCCGTCGCGCCGGTTGCAGAGCAGGTGGCCGAAGTAGTCTCGCTCGACTCAATGCGCACCAGCGTGCTTTCGAACATAGCGGCGAATTTCGAGCAGGACGATCTTGATGTGCCTGCCTTTTTGCGTAAGCGCAACGATGTGATGTGAGGAGCGATTTCCGGTTTTCTGGGAAGTGCTAGCGGTGCCTCGCATCTGTATGAGAGTGAAACGGGAGATGCGCAAAACTCTGCACATTGTCGATAGCACTCTTAGAATTACGTAACCGATTACCGAAAGGGTACGAACCGGGGTAATCTGCGCGTATCTTGCTGTTGTGGAGTACGTTAGATCAGAAATACCGATTTTGCCGATGGAAACTTTAACAGTTGCCAGACGGTGATAAGTCCCGTACTATCAACGCAGTTCGACGATGGTGCAGGGTTACCGCCAGCTGGCAGCAAGCGTGCATCGAAGTACGTAGATTCCAAGGGAGTTATTCGGAAGATGTTTAGGAGAAGCCACCTTCGTCTCGTTCTTGTGTTCTGTGCATTCCTGTCGCTGGTAGGCGTGAGCTGGGCAGCCCATATCAACACCCATACGCCAACCAAAAAATCTCAGAAGGTCAGTGAAAACTCGCGGACACGGCGCCGCTATCATCGCCTGGCGCGCAGCCGCAGTGCGAAGCCGATTCCGGTTTCTGCCACGACAATGCGCCGTCGGCATCACTACTACGAGCGTTTTCACATGAGTTCGTTCGTGCAGGATGACATCACGGCGGGTGACATGACGGCGGGCGAAGATCCGATCGTGCGTCAAGCTGCGATCGATGCTCTCGGGAACATGAACGGCACGGTGGTAGCGATCGAGCCTACCAGCGGACGCGTGCTGGCGATGGTGAACCAGAAGCTTGCGCTTTCGAGCGGAGCTCAACCTTGCTCGACCATTAAGCTTTCGGTCGCGCTGGCTGCTCTGAGCGAGGGACTGATTTCGAAAGAAACGCCGGTTTCCCTTGGTGGCCGCTATCGGATGACCCTCACTAAAGCGCTAGCTCATTCCAACAATGCGTACTTCGAATCTCTCGGACGCAGGCTCGGCTTTGAGAAAGTGGCCTACTATGCCCATGAGTATGGTCTTGGCGAATTGGCTGGATATGACATTCCTGGTGAGCAACTCGGTGAGTACCCAGATGCGGTGATACCCGAAAAGCTCGGCGGTGTTGGTAAGATGTGCTCGTTCGGCGAAGGCGTCTCCATGACTCCGCTGCAGCTGGGCGCGATGGTTTCGGCGATCGCCAACGGTGGAACACTCTATTATCTGCAGCATCCGACGAGTGCGGAACAAGTCTCGACCTTTCAGCCGCGCGTCAAGCGGCAGCTGGATATCGCTCCAGTCATTCCCGAACTTTCTGACGGGATGGCAGGTGCAGTGCAGTACGGGACAGCCCGCAGCCTGCGGCTCAACTTCAACGAGGAAGAGATTCTGGGGAAGACCGGCACCTGTTCGCACGAAGGAACCCGCTATGGTTGGTTCGCTTCCTACGCCAACACAAGTGTGGGGCGAGTGGTGGTGGTGATCTTCCTCCAAGGCGGCCGCCCGACATTCGGACCCAAAGCGGCAGAGATTGCGGGTCGCATGTACCGCAACATGTACGATCACAACTTCTTCGTTGCTGGTCACGGACTCCCATCTGACACCGCTGCGGTGAAGACGGTCAGCACAAACCCATAAGATTTTACTGAGTTGTTGAAAGGGCCTCTCACACGCGAGAGGCCCTTTCATTTTGGTCGAGATTCAAGCGTATTGAACACAAATCTGGATGTCATTAGACCCGCCTAACGAAACATAAGCCGGGAATCCGCCGATATTTATCGAGGAAGGCCATAGTTGTCCATCTGCGGGACGAAGGCAGAGGAGTGTGTGAAGCCTGAACTGGTTGCTGTGAACGGAGTTTACGATTTCCGATTGCTGGGGATCTCTGCCTTGCTGGCGATCCTGATGCAGTATGCCGCCTTCGAGGTGGTGGAACGGGCGCGGGCAACTCTAGGCCTGACGCGCCGCGGTTGGATTCTCGTTGGTGGCACGGCGGTGGGCATAGGCCTCAGCGCGGCGCCCGATTGTGGGATATTTGCCCTAAGGCTCCCGGTTCCAGTTCGTTATCACTATCCCACTCTGTTATTGAGCCTGCTGCTGGGCATCCTCAGCGGTGTCGGCGGAGTCTTTGCCGCGATCCGAGAGTACAAAGGCATCATTCAGGCCATTACCACGAGTTGCGCTGTCGGCCTAAGCGGAGGGGCGGTCTCCTACCTTTGCCTCAGATCTTGGCGCATGTCCGCAGTCGTGGAATATCGGTGGGGACTTGTTCTGGTCTCAGTAGCCTTCGGCGTCCTGGTTTTTCTTTTAGCCTTGGTCCTTGCCAACGGAGTGTTGCGGAGTCAAACGCCCGGTTTTCTGCGGCGCCTGCTCAGTAGTAGTGTCGTAGGTTTTGCCCTGGTTGCGTTGCCGTACTCGACTTCACATGCTGTGCGATTCTCTTCGACGTCAGTCGAAGTCGTCTCCACACACACCATTTCGGGATCTTTCGCTAACCTCGCACTTCTGACTGGCATCACTTTTTCCCTGCTCTCGGGAACTATTCTCATCGTCATGCTTCACCGGGTGCTTTCGTCGCAGGAGGAGATGTTCGAAAAGGCCCGTGAACGTGAATCGTTCTTTAATAATCTCGCCGAAGCGATTCCTGGCATTGTCTGGATCGCCAATGCGGCAGGGCAGACCACTTATATCAACAAGCACTGGTACGAGTTAACGGGCGCCGATCCCGCAGAGCAAGTCGGGAGCGGGTGGATGAACTCTATCCACGAAGATGACCGTCAAGTGATGGCTGAAAAATGGAAATCCTCTCTACAGTCCGGTCAGACCTTCGAGATCGAATACCGCGTGCATGACGCCGTGCGAGGGTATCGCTGGTATCTCGATCGCGCGGTTCCTCTGCGCGACCATAAGGGCATCGTCCAGCAGTGGTTTGGCACTTGCACCGACATCGAAGAACAGAAGCTCTATCAGCAGACTCTCGAAAAACAAATCAAGGAAAGAACCGAAGAGTTGGCAGATGCCAATACCCAGTTGCAACAGGAAATGTGGGAGAAAGACTTAGCCCGCCGAACGCTGGACGAACAGAATGAAAAGATGCTGCAGGTGTTCCGGGAACGTTCCCAGCGGGCGACTCTCCTGGCCAAGATGGGAGAACTCCTGCAGAGTTGTCTTACACGGGAAGAAGTCTTTGCCGCGGCTCTTGGCTTTGCTCCTAAAATCTTTCCCGATCGAAGGGGAGCAATTGCCTTGTTCAATGCGTCGCGCAGCCTTGTTGAGGTCGCTGGCCAGTGGCACGACTGCCGGCTGCCGGCACCGTCGTTTGAAGCCGAATCATGCTGGGCACTACGAGCGGGGCATCCTCACCTTGTGGTTGCCGGCGATAACACGGCACGCTGTGCACACGCCATCGGTGTCACGAATACGTACTTGTGCATCCCCATTCTGGCCCAGGGAGAAGCCATAGGCATCCTGCATGTTCAAGCGACCGACGAAGACCCCAGCCTTGGGGAAGTGGACTTGTCGTTCAAAACCACTTTTGCCTCTCAAGTCGGGCTCTCAGTGGCTAACATCCGGCTGCGAGACGCTCTGAAAA
Organism: Candidatus Sulfotelmatobacter sp.; assembly: GCA_035264195.1. Taxonomy (GTDB): domain Bacteria; phylum Acidobacteriota; class Terriglobia; order Terriglobales; family Acidobacteriaceae; genus Sulfotelmatobacter. The sequence goes on from DATFQQ010000110.1 coordinate 108,238, forward strand.
CGCAATCCATCAAAGATCCGCTCACCGGGTTGTACAACCGCCGCTATCTCCAGGAAGTGCTTGAGCGCGAAGTCAGGCGCTCGATCCGGTCTGAGCAGCACCTCGGAATCCTGATGCTCGATCTGGATCACTTCAAGAAATTCAATGACACCTACGGGCACGAGGCTGGCGACTCAGTTTTGCGGGAAACGGCGTCATTGCTGGTAAGAAGTGTCCGCGTTGAAGATTTTGTCTGCCGCTATGGCGGCGAAGAGTTCGTTGTTGTCCTTCCCACCGCTGACTTGCGCGCTTCTGAATCGAGGGCGCAAAGGATTCGGGAAAAGCTGCGGGATCTCGTCGTCATGGACCACGGGCGGTCCCTCGGAATAATCACTGCCTCCATCGGGGTTGCTGCATTGCCGGACCAAGGGACAAACGAAAAAGAACTGCTTCAGGCGGCCGATACGGCGCTCTACCGAGCGAAGAGAGAAGGACGCGACCGCGTCGTAGTGGCCGATGTGCCAGCAGTGCAAGCAGCGCCAAGCGTTTAACTTAAGCCAAACGGTGACCAGATATCCGCTCGCTACACCTCTCGCTGACGTCGCGAGCTTACCAGTTCGCAATCAATGGAAGGAATCCCCTTTTGCCCGCCTTCAAAGGCCGGGGCGACGGCGCCTTTCCAGGAGGATTGGTCATGGATGGAAAGAGCAACTTGTATGACGACGCCTTCATCGGCGGTCGTTACATCCGAGGGCTGGATTTTGAAATTGTGCCTTAACAACATGCGCTGATTGGGACGCAACATGTTTTCCAAATCAAAACGCCCAGCCTCAGGCTGGGCGTATTCTTGAATCCGAATTCTAATCAGTTGGAGCTGTTTCTGCTTCTCTGGTCGCTAGCGATGACGCCGTCTTTGATATGAATCACGCGGTGCGCATACTCGGCGATATCGTGTTCGTGCGTGACCAGAATGATTGTGTTCCCTTCAGTTTGCAGCCGATCGAAAAGCGCCATAATCTCAACACCGGTTTGCGAGTCGAGGTTGCCGGTGGGTTCGTCGGCCAGGATAATTGACGGCTTATTTACCAGTGCACGGGCAATGGCCACACGTTGCCGTTGACCGCCGGAAAGCTCGTTCGGCTTGTGGCTCATACGAGATCCCATGCCGACAGCGGTCAGGGCGCCTTTGGCGCGCTCCATCCGCTCTTCAGTCGGAATACCAGCATAGATCAAAGGCAGTTCCACGTTATGGAGCGCTGTGGCACGAGCCAGCAGGTTGAACGTCTGAAAGACGAAACCAATTTCCTTGTTCCGGATGCGGGCCAGTTCGTCATCATCGAGCTCGCTGACCAGTTGGCCATTCAGCCAATACTTGCCTTGCGACGGAGTATCGAGGCAGCCGATCAGGTTCATCAGCGTCGATTTGCCTGAACCTGACGGTCCCATGATGGCCACATATTCGTTACGCTGAATGCGCAGGTTGACGCCGCGTAACGCGTGTACCTGCTGCTCAGAGCCCATGTCATAGGTTTTCCAAAGGTCCTCGGCCGCAATCATGCACGATTCAGGCGGGGCATCTACCGAGGGGTTCGGGATGGTGGTGTTGGGCATGCTGATGACTTCTGCGGTTGCCATGTTTTTCTCCTGGTCCGGTGCCACTGACCTCTCCGATCTTTTGGCTCAGTTCCTTACTATTTTTGGGCTCCGATTTCTGAGACCTCTACCGGCTTTTCCTTTTTGGACGCTTCAATCCGGCTAACGTTATGATTCTTCTTCCACTTTTTTCGGCGTCGTATTGTCGATCTTTACGCTACTTCCGGGCCTTAAGGTACGTAGCACTTTGTAACTGCCGGTGATGACCTCGTCCCCGTCTTTCAAGCCATCGAGTACTTCGACATCGGTAGTCCCGGTAATTCCGGTCGAAACCGGAACGAACATCGCTTTCTTGCTCCTGATCACGAACACGCCCTGTAGCTCGTCGTCTTTCTTAGACTTGGATGCGACTTCCTTGGCAGGTGCCGCCGCCTGCACCGATCCCGGCGCACTATTCTGCTGGTCCATCTGTTGCTTCGTGCGCAAGGTGAGCGCCTGAATTGGAACGGACAGGACGCTACTACGGGTTGCGGTCGTGATCTTTGCAGTTGTCGATAGTCCCGGTCGCAACTCACCGGGAGCGTCCGACAGAGTAACCACTACCTTGAAATCTTTGGCTTCCTCGCTGGCAGTGGTCTGCTGCGAAGTTGACACGCCACTGGAGCGAACGATCGCGTTGTCTCCTATCTCAGACACGGTTCCGTGGAAAACCTTCTTCGGAATCGCGTCGATTGTGACGTCTGCTGGTTGTCCCAGGCGCACGTTGACGATGTCGGTTTCGTCGACCTTGACTTCAGCGGTGATCACCGACATGTCGGCGATGGTCATCAGCGTGCTGCCTTGCGCGTTTTGAATTCCGATCACCACGGTTTCGCCTTCGCGCACCGGAAGATTAGTTACCACGCCATCGAAAGGCGCAGGATACGTCGTCTTCTTGAGCGCGTCCGCATAGCGAATCAGCATAGCCTGGGCTTGTGCGATATGCCGCTCTGCCGAATCCTTCTGAGCCTTAGCCTGCGCGAGCCGGGCTTCAGCCTGAGTGAGTCCGGCGTCTGCCGTGGCCCAGGCGTTCTTGCGGCTGTCGAAATCCGACTTCGCAATCAGGCCGTCTTTGAAGAGGCTCTGCGCCCGTTCCCAATCGAGTTTGTAGCGGTCATAGTCGGCTTGTGCACGGACCAGGTCGGCCTGGGCAGTCTTTACCGCGGCATCCGCTGCCATCGCGTCAGTTTGCGCAGCTTGCAGCGATGCTTGATTGGCATTGACGTCCGCCTCAGGCTGTACGTTTTCGATCTGCGCGAGCAATTGACCTTTCTTCACGCGGTCGCCTTCTTTCACGTACAGATGCGTGATCTTGCCGAACGCATTCGCTCCGACGTTCACGTACGTCTTAGGGCGAATCTCGCCCGATGCGCTTACGACGGTTGCCAGATCCTGGCGCTGTGCCTTCCCGGTTTGCACGGTGACCACGTTCTTCTTGCTCTGGTACACCGTGAAACTGACAATGCCTATGAGAAGAACAGCAACCCCCGCTCCAATTGCGATCTTTTTCCAAGCTTTCATAACTCCCCATCACCCGGGAAGACTGGTTTTTCAACGGCGAAAGGCCGCCAAAACGTTATTTTACGGGCAAAAACTGGATTCCCTCCGCTTGGGGTGACGGGCACACATCCTCTGATACGATCTTGCCCTCTAGAAAGTTCCGAACAAGTTAGATAGGAGTGCCGAGACCCGTTACGGTGGGGAAACTGTGATTGCCGCCCCCGGAACCCCATATTATAGCCCTACGAATCAAGCGATTGCACCGCTTTTGTAACAACGCCGGTTAGTGGAGCATAATGGGCGGCTGACAGAATCCAACCCTAAACGTCCAAACGATTTGCGGTTTCACCACTCACAAGGAGAATCCATGAAAAAGAGAATTGTCCTCCTCACGTTTATTGCCCTAGTACTCACCAGCGTCAGTTTTGCTCAGAACCGTCCTAGCCCGACCGCGACCGCGACCTGTGACTTGGGAGGCGGCAAAACGCTCAAAACGGATTATTCCAGCCCACGCATGAAAGGCCGGAAAGTCTATGGCGGACTCGTGCCTTACGGAGAAGTGTGGCGCACCGGGGCGAACGAGGCCACCACTTTCGTAACGGGCGCCGACATCACCGTTGGCGGAGCCAAAGTGCCTGCCGGCAGCTATACCATCTTTACAGTGCCCAATGCTGATAAGTGGACCCTGATCATTAACAAGAAGACGGGCGAATGGGGGATCCCTTACAAGTATGAAAGTGATGAACTGGCTCGAGTGGACATGAAGGTCTCGAAGCTGCCGTCGCCAGTCGAGAACTTCACCATTTCCTTCGAGAAGTCATCTACTGGATGCACAATGCACATCGATTGGGAGACGACGCGAGCGTCGGTGGACATAAAGAAGTAGGGTTCGAAAAGCGGCTGTTCTGTCCGCTCTAGGCGTCCCCGAGTCCACAGGGCAGCCTAGAGCGTTCTTTTGAACAGAGGAATTGCAATCCCCAGCGTGACCATGGCGAAGATCGTCAGGAACAGCATGTCTGGCCAGACCGCCGAGAGAGCCGTCTCTTTCAGCAATAGACATTTGAAGCCATCCACCGCATAAGTAAACGGATCGACCCTTGCGATTGCCCGCAACCACGGCGGGAAGGCCTGGATCGGGTAGACCGAGCCGCTGGGGAAGAACAGCAGCGTGTTGAGAATGCCGAACATCGCGCGAGGAACCAGTGGATCCTCGATCCGGACCATCAGCAGGAACATCATCGTGTTGAGGGCGAGCGACGTCAGCACGATCATAATCACGAGGCCGACGATGGTTGCCGGATTGAAAATCGTGCCGACTCCGGCAAGCATGGAACCGATGCCGACGATGATGACTCCGGTCATGACTGCCTTGATAGCCCCGGCGAGATTCAGGCCCAGCACCAGTTCAAGTTTGGTGATCGGCGTGACCAGGTATCCCTCGTGCACACCGCGAGCCTTGTCGTCGATGTAAAGCATCCCCCCGCCGATCATCACCGAGACGAACATGGCCAGCACCAGCGAGCCTGGAAGCAGATATTTCATGTATTCGATGTAGGGATAGAGTTCAACGGGACTGAGCACTATCTGCGGCAGGATCCGTGGCGAAGCGGTAGGCTCGTTCAGCGCATTCGTCAAGTCTTTGAGTTCTGCCTCGATGGCCGAACTCATGAAATTGTCGCTGTTATCGACCACCAGAACGATCTGAGGATGATTCTGCTCGTAGACGCGGCGGGAATATTGCGGCGGGATAATCACCGCTCCCTGTAGTTTTCCGTTACGGACGTCTTCCGTAGCCTGCTTGTCGCTGTCGTAGGGAATCGGAGTGAAGGTGCGGATGTTCGCGCGCACTGCATCAAAGGCCTGACGGATTTTGAGAGCTTGAGGGCCACCGTCCTGATCGACAATGGCGACCTTGGCGTCTTTGATCTTTCCACCAAAGGCGTTGCCGAGGATGATCAATTGCACCAGGGGAAAGATCATCGACGCCAGCATGAGAGCCGGAGAGCGGAAGAATTTGCGCATTTCGCGCTCGACGATCGCCATCATTCGATTCATAAATACGATCCTTCTCTGCTTACTTTCGCGCCGTCCACGCACCCGATAAAAAACTAGGGCTGTAACCCTGGCCTTTGCGGCATGACGAACGCATAGGCTTTTTGCAACTCATCGCGCAGTTGTCTGCCGGTGTAGTGCACGAAGACGTCGTCGAGAGTCGTGTTCTGCACTGACAGCGTCTTTACCTGAATGCCGCTCTGCACGGCCAGTTCGACCAGTTGCGTAGTCGTGCGCGAGCCGTTGCTGGTGAGGACGCGATACATACCTGCGCCCTCGTGCTGAACTGATGTGACATCTTCGAGTGCGTGCAGCTTCTCTTCCCAATCACTGGGAGCATTGTCGAATTGAGCCTCAATCACATTGGATCCCGGGACGCTGTCTTTCAGAGCCATCGGCGTATCCAGTGCGACCAGCTTTCCGTGATCGACGATCGCGATCCGGTCGCAAAGGCGGTCTGCTTCGTCCATATAGTGCGTGGTGATCAGGATCGTTAGTTGCCGGTTCTCTTTGATGTTGCCCAGCATTTCCCATACGGCTACGCGTGAGACCGGGTCGAGGCCGGTCGTCGGTTCGTCGAGGAAGAAAATCCTGGGGTGATGCACCAGCCCACGAGCAATCTCGAGACGCCGCCGCATGCCGCCGGATAGTGTTTTGGTTTGCGCGTCGCGCCATTTCGTTAGATCGACCAGCTCAAGAAGTTCGTCGATCGATGCCTGCCGTTCTTTGGCTGGTACGTCGTAAAGCTTGGCGTAGATATTCATGTTTTCTGTGACCGTCAGGTCGAGATCGCTGGTCAAAGCCTGCGGGATGACGCCAATCATGCGGCGAGCGGCATTCGGCTCTTTCGCCACGTCATGCCCCGCAATGCGCGCTTTTCCCGAGGTGATCGGAATGAGCGTCGTCATCATGCGAATCAGCGTCGACTTGCCGGCACCGTTTGGACCAAGCAGTCCAAAAATTTCGCCTTCCTTTACCGCGAAGGAAACATCATCTACGGCCGTGAAGTCCCCGTACTTCTTGACGATATGTTCGACCTCGATCGCCGATGGGGCTTTGGGATCGAAGACGGGCTTCTCGTGGAATCCGTTGCCATTTCCCGGTCGTGTACTTTTCTCGGTCATTGCTGCTCCGAGGCCTTCGCGCTCTGGCTGCTGCCGTTTTTGATTTGATCCGGCGCTACGAGTACTTCGGCTGTCATACCCGGGACGTAGGCGCCCTTCGGATTGTCGAGGCGGACCTTGAGGACGATGGTCTTGATATCGCGCTTGCGGCGGCTGACATCGCGCTGCGTGGCGTAGTCTCCTTCAACGCCTTTGAAGAACACCTTCCCGTTGGTGATCGTGCCTCCGGGCAGGCGCACGCGCAGAGTGTCCCCGTAGCCGATGTGGTCCGCATAGGTTTCGGGAATTGCCGCGCGTGCCCACGTGTCGCCAAGGTCAACAATGGTAACTATCGGAGCGCCGATATTAACGACCTCTCCCTGTCGTGCTGCACGGACCGAGACCGTGCCAGTGACCGGAGCGTAGACGCTGGTGTAGCCAAGTCGTACTTCGGCCTGATTCTTCTGTGCGATCGCGTTCTTGAGATCCGCCTGTGTGGCTGCGACCGTGCTCTTGGCAGCATTTGCCTGATAGGTACGAGCGACCGCAGCTTTCAAATCGGCCTGGGCAGCAGTCACAAGATCTTGTTGGGCCTGGACTGTCGCCTGTGCGGCGCGCAGGTTCGTCTCCGCCTGAACGCGCTCCTGATCTGAGTCGATCCCCGCCTTGGCCAGTTCAATGGTTCGACGGCTGTCGCTTTCGATTCGCTCCAGCGAAGCTTGTGCCTGCAACAACTGCGCCTTCGCAGACGAGACTTTTGCCTCCGCATTTGTAACATCGCTGGTAGTTGAACCACTGGTCGAGCGCTCGGTGTGCTGCATCTCCTCAACTTTCTGCTGCAGACTCGCAATGGTTGCAGTGGCAGCGGCAGTTTGTGCCTTTAACTCAGAGGGGTCAAGTACGGCGATCAGGTCTCCCGCCTTAACTGGAGTACCTTCGTCCACAAGCAGTTTCTGAATGCGACCTTCCACCTGTGCGCTGACGATGACCTGATTGGCGTCTACTGTGCCGATCAGTACAAGGTCCTTGGAATGGTCGGTCGAGAAGTAGTAGTAAGTCGCGGCAATGACGAAGATGATGCCGAGAAGCATGAAGAAGCGGTTGCGCGCACTCATGAGTGTGCTCCTTGCGTGGGATGTTTCGGCGCGAATAATGCTGCTGAAATGAAATCGAGAACTGCTGCCCGTCGCTCGGCAATGCGCTGCGGCGACAGCGGGTTAAAGCCGATGATCTTCTTCATCATCGGCGCACTGCTGAAATAGAACACGATCATTGCGACCATCGAAGGCACAAAATGCTCGGTCTTCAGCGGACGAAACTCGCCCTGGGCAATACCTTCCTGTAGCACCTGGTTGACGCGCATAAAGATTGGCTGGATGTAGGCTTTGGCGAGCTTGTCGATGTGCTGCGACTCGCCTTCCCGGGCTCGCATCATCTCGCGCTGCATTAGACGCGGGTAGAGCTGATTCGAGGCGATGAAATCGAAATAGGCTCCCGCGTAAGCCATGATCTTCTCGCGCGGGGGAAGGGCGCTGTCGAGCACCTGGAAGACGGTATTTTTGAGTCCCGAGAAAGCGTTGTCGAGAACGGCGCCATACAGCGTGTCCTTGTCTTCGAAGTAGTAGTAGAGCAGCGCTTTATTGACGTGAGCTTCGCGTGCGATGGTGTCGGTGCGGGCCCCGGCAATGCCGTGCTCGGCAAATTCGCGGGCTGCGGCCTTGAGAATGGCGGCGCGGCTCTCTTCGGGCTGACCGCGGGTTCCCATGTGGCCTTGCCAATCGTGACGACGGTGTTGCAACAATCGAGCCATATTAATTAACCAGTTAGTTAGATTATACAACGATCGGTCAAGTAGCGGTTATTTTCAGAGGGAGGGTCCGACAATTCAGTGAGATGGGTTAAAGCAGAAAGTCCTTGTCCCTGGCTGAGTTGCCCGGGGACAAGGACTTGGAGTGATACGGTTAGAACGTGAAGTGGACTCCCATCTCACCCCAGATCGAACGCGGGATGAAGGTAGCGTTCGGAGCGATAAAGCCGATCGGATGGCCGAATTCGCCACTCGAAATATTGCCTCCAAAATTGTTGCCATAATTCGCACGATTCGTGAGATTGAACGCTTGGGCAACAATTTGGACCCTTGCCCGCTCGCCGATCTTGAAGTTCTTGGCCAGCTTGGCGTCGAGTTCGAAGACGGCGTCGCCGCGAAGCGGATCAAACTTGGCGATGGTGCAATTGCCGGTGATGTAGTAGCAGACTCGAGCGCCGGTATCGTTTCCAGCGTAGGCAAGGAAGTTCGTAGGATCGCCCTTCGGGACGACAACCGCAGGCGTCGTTCCGCCTCCGGCATTGATCGTGTTGGTTGAATTGGTCAAACTGTAGGGACGAGCCGTGCCGAACTGAAGAATCGGCGCAATCTCAAATCCTTTCGGCAACTCGACCATGCCAGCCAGAGTGATGTGATGACGTTCGTCGTTGGTCATTGGCCCCCATTCGTATGAGGCAAACGGGTGACGGCCATCGCGTGCGTAGTTGCGGAAAGCAGAGAACCCGCCCGCATCGTAGCCATAAGCCCACGCAAGAGTGTAATTAGCATTCAGCGAGAAGTGCCGACTCATGCGCTGCCGGAAACTGAAGTTGACGCCATCGTAGGTGCTTCGGTTGATGGATTCATCATTTCGGACGCTAGCCAGTACAGGCTGGCCAGCGTTCGCAAATGCGTTGGAAAGCGGCCGGATCAAGGCCACATCACCCGTGCTGGGATCGATTCCACTGGGGAAGTCCGCGTAGTCCACGACCTTCTGATCGATATTGATGGTCTTGTTCTCATGTAAGTTCAGGACGTGGGTGTATTCCGCCTCGAAGACGGAGTTGTTGTTGATCGCCCAAGAATATCCGACGTTGAATTCCTCAGATACCGGATTACGGTAACCCGGATCGATGAGACGGCCGACGCTGCCGTCCGAGGCTGTTGTGGACGGACCCGGCAGGGTCGGGAGCGGGCTTACACCATATTGCCATTGTCCAAGCGTAAGGCCGGTTCCGGGCACTGGGTCGGTCGCGGCGGACAGGCTCAACACGGTTTGGAATATGGTTGGGTTGGCGAGTTGCTCCATGAACAGCGGAATATTCTGGAACACGTTGCCAAAATAAAGGCCATAACCACCACGCAATACGTGCTTGCCGCGACCGGTAACATCATAAGCAAATCCGAGACGCGGGCTGAAATTCTTGGTGTCGTCGTGCGGCAGGCTCCGGATAAAGTAATTGGAGTACTGCTGAGCGGCGGGGTCTGAGGAAATAGCCTGTAGGCCCAAGTAGGTGCGGGTCTTCGTATAGTCCGAATTGCCCAGCATGTTGAAGTCTCGATCCCAGCGAAGGCCGAGATTAAGTGTCAATCGTGGCGTTATTTTCCAGTCATCCTGACCGTAGAAGCCAAGCTGCTTGGTCGCAACAAGGAAGTAGGGATCGCCATTGGAGAACGACATGCTGCCGACTGCACCAGGGGTAGCGAAACCGTTGGGGTAAGTGGCTTTATCGCCAAGAATGACGCTCGGGTCGGCAACGAAATCAACTTCTAGAGTGGAATTGAACTCGAAGAAACCACCCTCAACCGGGTTCCAGATGTAGTCGACCCCGCCGCTTAACGTATGCTTGCCGATCGTTTTGGAGATGTCATCTTTGAACTGCCATTTGCGCTGGAATGACTGCTGCGGCACGTTGCCGTTGGTGCCGAACTGAGCGCTCGGGAATGTGACCAGTGGAGCATTCACATGGCTAGCGATCAGGTTGTTCCAGTACTGGAATCCTGCCGTGAAGGTGTTGATCGTTGAGGGCGAGAGCTGTGAAGTCACGGTGAAATTGGCAATCTGGAGATGGTTCGTGGTGAAGTTGCCCTCAGTGAGATCCATCGTTCCGTCTGATTGGTCGTTCAGACTGTCGTTCGCCTGCGAGCTGTAGCTTAGGTAGGCGCTGTTTCGGTTATTGATTGTCCAATCGAGGCGACCGTTGTAGCGCCACTCGTGAAATGGACGAGGAATGGCTTTCGCCGGTTGAGCCGCAAGACCGGCCCCTTGTGCAGCAACAAGCTCAGAATATGACGTGCCCTGTTCAGCCAGTTCCTGGCTCTCGCGCTGGCGCTCTATAGCCCAGAAGCCGAAGAGCTTGTCTTTCTTGATTGGTCCTCCGGCCGATCCGCCGAAGAACTGCCTGCTGTAATTGGGATGGCTAGGAGTTGACGTACCGTCGCCGGCCGCATCTTTCTCGTCAGTGTTCAGGGCAGAATCACGGAAGTAGCCGAACACCGAACCGTGGTACTCGTTGGTGCCGGACTTGGTGATCATGTTGATGGCAGCGCCCTGAGAGCGGCCGTTCTCAGCGGAGAAACGCTGCGTGCTGATCTGAAATTCCTGGATCGCCTCGAGCGGCATCTGCATGACCGCGCCGCCGACGGTATTGTCCTTGTTGTCTACGCCGTTGACGGTGGTGTTGATGTTGCGGCCGTCAGAGCCATTGACGGAGAGAATCGCATAGCGGTTTTTGGTCGGGTCGTAGGAGTCCGTCGCTTTTACGCCTGGCGCCAGATAAGCCAAGTTGGCCGCGTCACGGCCGACGAGAGGAAGCTCTTCGACTTCCTTGGGCGTGATGTCCTGACTGACGCTGGTCTTGGTAACGTCAACGATCGGTGCCGAACCAGTTACTTCGACCACTTCTGTGGCCGCACCGGGGCTCAGAGTCGCACTGACTGTGGCTGTTTGCCCTACCAGCAATTCTGTCGTTTGAACTAGGGACTGGAAGCCCTTCTTAGTAATTTTCACCTGGTAGGTACCGGCTTGAGCGAAGTCAAACCGGTAACTGCCACTGTCATTGGTTGTTGCCGTGCGAGTGGTGCCTGTGGCTTTGAAGGTCGCCACAACGTCGGCGCCCACGACGACCGCTTGCGACTTATCGACTACGGTACCTTGAAGCGTTCCGGTTGCGGTCGCCTGCCCGAAGATATAACCGGTACCGCAGGCTATCACAAGCAATAGGGTTAAGAGTATTTGGATGGATTTGTCCGTTTTCATTGGTGGGCTTCACCTCCTGAGTGATTTCTCTCTTGTCGTGCACGCCCCCGGCAACGGGCGAGGCGGATCTGCATCTGTCTATTTCAGGCGTTGAACGGCAGCCAAACTAGCACACGAAACACCAAAACAGAGATGGCGCACAATACGCAAGGAAACAGCCCATTGTCAAGATTTGTATGACCTTTACGAAGTCGAATTAGTGGGTGGTGGTATCGGAGGGACAAAAGGCTCCAGATTTCTGGAGTAATCACATTGCGGAAGATACAAAATTATGTATTCCGCGGCGTGCGGTAAGCGGAGACTTTCGGCGCGAAAACGTGGTGGGATTTACTTCAGCGTCACCAGCTTTTCGACCAACTCCGAATAATCCGTCTTCTCAATGCCGTGGACCTGTTTGTTATATTCGTCCACTTTCGACGAATAGTTCATCGAGCAGAATTTCGGGCCGCACATCGAGCAGAAGGCTGCCTCTTTGTAGTAGTCGTCGGGCAGGGTTTCATCATGCATCGAGCGCGCCGTCTCT
>DATFQQ010000111.1:0-2033 GCA_035264195.1 Candidatus Sulfotelmatobacter sp.
CCTTCCGGCAAGGAATTCACCTGGACCTACACATACCGTTTCTATACGGTGGACGGCACAAGAGAGCGAAAGAAGTAGCCTCGCCGATTTGTATGCAAATGTTTTTCTCCGCCGCCATCACGTTGTATCCTGTAGCGTTCAATCCTGCATGCGAATGATTCCCAAACGCCTTCTTTTCCACTCGCAAATCGCCGTCCTTGTTCTCCTTACCGCACCTGCAGTCGCGAAGAACAACATCCATGTGGTCGTGGTCCCGGTTGCCAACATGTATTCGAAGCCGACGGAGAAGGCAGACGTGGTTTCGCAAGCGATCTATGGAAGTAATGTCCGCTTGCTCGAGGCGCGTGGCGAGTGGTCGAGAATCCAGACGCCGGATCGCTACAGAGGATGGACTCCGAGCCGTTATCTGCGGATTGTGTTGGTAGGAGATGGCTATGCCAAGGCGGGTCCGACCGTGCAAGTGCAAAGCATTTTCGCGAACGTCTACGCCGAGCCCGACGTGACAAAACACAAACCTGTGATCACCGTGCCTTTCGAAGCCAGACTAGAAGTGGCGCAAGGCTCGCCACAGAAAGCCCAAAAGCCGGAGAAACGGGTGCCTGACGGGTGGCTGCTTGTGCGGTTGCCTGGTCAGACGACGGCATGGATTCAGACAGGAGATGTGACCTCTGATCCAAGGTTGTTATCGATTTCAGAATCGATTGAACTCGCGAAGCACTTCCTTGGAATTCCTTATTTGTGGGGAGGTACTTCGAGCTTTGGCTTCGACTGCTCGGGGTTCACACAGATGCTGATCCGGGCGCGCGGCATCACTATGCCGCGGGATGCCGATCAGCAGGCAGCCTGGAACGGCGTGACGCCGGTGAAGCGCGACGAACTGCAGCCGGGTGACTTGCTTTTTTTCGGATCCTCGGCCAAGGACATTACGCACACGGGCATGTTTATCGGGGAGGGGCAGTTTATTCACGACACAACCAACAGTCATCCGGTGGTGCAGATCAGCAAGCTGGATGATGAGCCCTGGACGAAGCTGCTGGTCGCTTGTCGCAGGGTAAAGGCCACCGAGTAAACAACGACATCATTAGGCGACCACGTAGCTTAAGAGGCACCCTTCAGGGCCGAAGTTGAGTTCTCACCGGTGCCTTGTGCTCCCACCGCGGCTGCCAAGGAATTCACTTTAGCCGGCGCAGGCTGTTGGCCGCATAGTTCGATCACCTCGGCGATACGCTGGCTCTCGCTTTGCATCGCATTTTGCCAGTTGCGCAGCGCCTCTCTCTCCTTCGTGACCTGGTCGAGATTTGCCTGGATGCGTTGAGCGTAGTGAGCGCGGATCTTTTCGATCTCTTCTTCGATCCGGGAATTCTCTTTCGCCTTGTGCGCTTCGAAGTCTTCCAGTTGTTTCCGCTGGGCTGCTTCATAAGCGTTCAGCGCATTCTGGCGCCGTGTGGCATCTGTGAGCAGTTCGTCGACCGAGATACCCGCAGCGTCTAGCGCCATGAGCACGGAGGCGCGCTTGACGTCTTTCGCGAGGTCGCGAATGCGTTCGCTGTTCAACATTTCGACGATTTTATGAATGCCGTATCCAGCGCCGGGACTCATGATGCCGGCGGCGCGATAGATATCCTCGTAAGACAGCAGATCGCCGCGTGGGCCATTCGCTGCGTCGGTGGCGTGGGTCGATGGCTTGTTCACAGGAGCCTCCGTAGATGTGGATTTCGCGGGCGCCTCTCCGTCCTGTTGACGGCGCCAGAACTGCGGAAACAGAGTTTTCGGTTGCATAACTTTCCTTTCGGAACGAACGGACGTACCGGAACGATTTGGTGATGCCCGCGGGGACAGGGGTGGGGACTCGTTGGCTTGACCGATACTGGCGAGAGCAGCGCTGTTTACCAGCACGTTCAGGTTCCGGTCGGGTTGCTGAGTATTGGTTTCCGATTCGATAGGGGGAGTGGTCGGCGGTGCTGCCTCTGCTCGAGCGGAGTGTCGGCCGGGAATTTGCGGATGCTCGGATTTCGCGGTAGGTAAGTGTGCTG
>DATFQQ010000112.1:0-2142 GCA_035264195.1 Candidatus Sulfotelmatobacter sp.
GGGCGAGTTCGGCTTCCATAGCGCCCATAATCTGAGGATTTGTTAACAGGCGGGATGCAGCCGCAGCGGCGGATTTCTCGCTGTAACCAGCAAGAATTGCAGACTTTGTGCCGTTCCCGGTTTCGAGATAGTGCTGAAAAAAGGCTTGGCGCCGGGGACTTGGTTTCGGCTGCTTTATTCGACAAGGCTGTGAAGGTTTGAGCAAGGTTCCCGCAATGTCGGGCGAAGGTGTTGTGTTCACGAGCCGATTCTAGCGTAAACTGTCGCAAATCGAGCCCGTTTTCGGGGTTACTTGTGATATTGCCTGTTCTATAAAAGGGGATGTCAAGGAACATTTTTCTCCCTCCACTGGAGGCGGATAGTTTCCGCGACATCCAGCCCCTCTCACCATAGAAGCCAGTCGTCTGATGTCGTACCCCTGTGGTTGGGTTTGCATTGTTCCATCTCCTAGCTGCATCTTCATTGGTGGCTATAACGCCGAGCGGTTTTTGAAACTGGCAAGCGCTGCGGTTGTACGGTGTCAACCATGGTTCTATCTGAGGCTCGTGGCCTAGTGCTTTTTCGGGTTGTCCGAGGGGGCATAGGGTTATCGCAGAGACTGGGTGCCCAAGCACCGTGTGTCTACAGGCGTTAGGGATACTCACCCTCGAACCCGAGCGGCTCAAGAACCGACCGGCCACCACCAGAAAAAAGATCACCGGAGATGAAAGGGGCTCTTCACCCGAGACGCTCAAGCGGCTTGCGGTTTTAGTTTTTCCGCGTCGAAGCTTTCTCCTCTCTTCCAAAGCGTCAGTGTAATAGCGGCGATTTTGCGCGCCAACGTGAGACGTGCCATGGTTGGCTTGGTGCCCTTCGCGAGCGATGCCTGGTAGAAGTCCTGGAACGGGCCGGGACGCACACTGGCCATGGTTGCCGCCGCTTTGAACAGACCTTTCAGATGATGGTTGTGATCTTGGTTCAGACCCCGAATGGAGATCTGTTTCTTGGAGCGCCGCAGTTGGCCCTGCACGTAGCAGTGTTCTCCGCTGACACGCGTCTCCAAAGCTAATCCGCTGTAGGCCCATAGCTGTCGCTTGGTGCGGAAACGATGCGGGGTCTGGATCAGGGCCACCGCCAGAGCCGATCGAACCGGCCCCAGAAAGGGAATCTGCCGCAGTTGGGCGGTGATGGGATGCTTGCGACTTTCCGCCAACAGTTCCCGCCGCGCTTGCTGACGTAAATATTGCAGCATGTCCAGCTGTTGGTAGAGTTGTTCGGCGCGACGGCGGACGCCGGCTTCCCGGATCTTGCCCAACCACGCCGCTCGATGGCGGGTATAGTAGACGTCCCGGCCTGCACAGGGAATCGCCCAGCTGCGATACAGCGCTTTCAAACGATTCATGACCCGCGTCAGATCTTTCACCAGGCTCAGGTAGCTCCGCGCCAGCTCGCGCAGCATTCGCACCCCCGTTTCGCCATGGTAGACCGGCTTGAGTTGGTTGCCGCGTAGCAACTCCGCCAGCTTGCGGGCATCGATCCGGTCACTCTTGTTGCCGTCTTTGAGGAGAGCGTTTTTCCGCGGATTGCACACCACTAACTTGGCGACGTGGGGCTTGAGCAGATCGTACAGCCAGGCCGCCCACGTCCCTTCTTCGAAGGTGACTGCCAAAGTTCCGCGCAATCCCGCAAAGAACTCAAGAATGGTTGCCGCTTTCGTCTCCAGGATGGACTCCATGACGAACTTGCCGCTGGAATCCATAACTGCGACTGAGATCGTTGCTTGATGGACGTCCAGCCCAATATACTTTTCACTGTTCACGAGGGTGCTCCTTTCGTAGGTCATGATGCTTGCGCTCACAACCTACTCCTAGAGAAGCGCCCTTTTATAATGCGTTTTCGCCAACGATTCTGGACACGGCTGAGAGACATTGATGAAGCACATTGCCACCGCTGCGATTGTCTTTGCGCTCTTGGTGTGTTGCGGGGCGCAATTATCTGATCCTCTCCTCGACGTGCGCAACGCGCGTCACCCCGCTTCGGAGAGTTGTCTGAGGTGAAAGTCGCTCGGCGGCTGGCAGCTGTTTCTTTCTAACCCGAAACAACCTCCCGCTACGGATGGAATGATCGAAAGCGTATCGCCGTACCTTACTTGCGTGTTCTCGT
>DATFQQ010000113.1:0-9503 GCA_035264195.1 Candidatus Sulfotelmatobacter sp.
CACTTTTGAGTATGCGAGGAGAACTGAATGCAAAGACGTATAGCTCATGGACTGGCGATTGCTTTGGCAACCGCCTGCCTGGGAGCGGCTCAGGGACCGAACATCTCGGAGGCGAAATCGGCTCCAAGTAGTTCCGTTCACCAACAACCAGAAGTCCGCAAACAGGTTAGGAAGAAGCCCTACCAGGTCGGGACCGCCTCCTGGTACGGCAGAGATTTCCAAGGCAAAGAGACAGCCAGCGGTGAGAAGTACAACATGTACGACCTGACCGCGGCCTCGCTGACCTTGCCACTGGGAACCCACGTGAAGGTCACGAATCTGAGGAATGGAAAGGCTGTCGTCGTGCGGATTAACGACCGAGGACCAGTCGTTCCGGGCCGGATCATCGATCTGTCTTACGGGGCGGCTCAGGCGCTGCAATTCCGGCAGCGCGGGCTGCAACGTGTACGTGTTGATCTGGTCGAAAAGACCGTCGTCGCCAAGGCGAACCAACCTAAGCCGGCGTACCAGACTGTCGCCTATAACCATCCCCCTGTAGCGCAACTCCCGTAAAACTCGTACACTAGCCAGGATGTCGGCTGCTCTGCCCAACCGCATCCCGAACGATAGCGAAGGCTATCCGAGTGGTGATCCGCGTCAGCGGCTCATCGTAGCGCTGGATGTTTCGACCGCCGCCGCCGCCCAGAAGATTGTGGCGGCGGTGGGCGACTCTGCCTTGACGTATAAGGTGGGGATGCAGCTCTATACCTCTGTAGGACCGCAGGTTGTGCGTGACCTGGTGGCCTCCGGCCGGCGGGTGTTTCTCGACCTGAAGTATCACGACATTCCGAATACGGTTGGGGCAGCCGTAGCCGAGGCAGAGAAACTTGGCGTGAGCATGCTGACCGTGCATGCGGCTGGCAGCGGCAAGATGCTGCGCGCGGCCGTTGACGCCGCCAAGGTGCGGCCCGATCTGATGGTACTCGCTGTCACAGTGCTAACCAGCATGGATGCGCAGGATCTGGAGAAGATCGGGGTGCGCGGATCGGTTGAAGACAGTGTCGTGCGGCTGGCGACGATCGCGCTCGCAAATGGATGTCAGGGAGTAGTGACCTCGGCGCGCGAGGCCTCAACTTTAAGGGCAGAACTCGGGCACAACTTTGCGATCGTGACCCCGGGCGTGCGTCCAGCTGGGAGCAGCATAGGAGATCAGGTACGAGTAGTCACGCCGGCGGAGGCGATTGCCGCCGGAGCCAGCCATATCGTGGTGGGGCGTCCGATCACTGAGGCGCCGGATCCTGCGGCTGAGGCGCGGGCGATTCTAGGGCAGATCAGCGGGTAGGATCGCACGGCCAATTTTCAGTCCCCTCTTCCAATTCAGCGAACAGAGTAATGGGTATTCCTTTGATACCGCCATTGGTAGTATGATGGTGTTATGAAGGAGAAGACCTCGATCACACTCTCACATGAGATCCTCACCGGGATTGACCGCGTGGCGGGATCGAAACAATCGCGCTCGGCCTTTATCGAAAATGTCCTGCGTGAGCATTTGCGAGAGAGGGCAAGGGCTGAACGCGACGCCCGGGATTTCGAGATCATTAACCGGAACGCGAAGCGCCTGAACCGGGATGCTGAGGACGGCCTGGACCTTCAGGCTCCATTAGGTGAATTTCCGGAAGAGTAAGAACATCATGAGGCGCGGCGACATCTATCGGGTGCACAGACCAGAAGGCGATCCCAAACGTCACCGCAGCTTCGTCATCGTAAGCAGGCAGCGCCTGATTGACTCGGCGTATTCAACGGTAATTTGCGCACCAATCTTTACCGAAGGAGATGCTCTTTCGACGCAAGTCGCTGTGGGGACGGGTGAAGGTCTGAGGCACGACAGCTGGATCGTCTGCGACAATTTGAGGAGTATGCGAAAGGCCGATCTAACTCAGTTTGTGGGCTCGCTGTCGCAGGTTAAGGTGGAAGAAGTAGATCACGCACTTCGAATCGCCCTAGCTCTTGAATAACCACACTAGCAATCGTTGCAGGTAGCAACCGTGACGCAGCTATCCCATGGTTTCAAGAGAAGGGTGAGCATATTTTTACCTGTTCTACAATTTCTCGAAAAACTCACACGCTGAGCACGAGATATAAATCCCGCCGGGGACGCCGCGTTCGCGGTCTTTCACGCGCTTGACGATACGGGTGGGCTTGCCGCACTTGGGGCAATCGGTGCTTTTGGTGGTGTCCATGACCTTCTTACGGTCAGCTGTTTTTGCGATCTTGGCGCCTACGGCCATGATTGATCTCTCCTGATGATTCGAATGTGTGCGCAGCAATCCGCGTATCAACGGCGCGGATAAAGGTGGATGGGATTGTCTGGTCCACTCGGGAAGACTTTGCAGCTGCGTCTCGGTGCTCTTCCGCCGCTTTTGATTTTACAGTAAGGTTGGGGCGGCTGTCTTGCGACATGCACAGCAGATTCTGGGCGATTCTCAACACGATTCTCTTCACAATCGTCGTCCCTGGTACGGTAGCGATTCTCATTCCTCGGTGGCTGTTGGGCGGATTCTTCCGGCCGGAGAACGGTCCGCTGACATGGCTGGGGATTATCACCTTCTTGTGCGGGGCGGCGATCTATTTTCGTTGTGCGTGGGAGTTTGCGGTTCGGGGCCTGGGAACACCGGCGCCGATTGCGCCTACGAAGTATCTCGTCACCACCGCCTTGCACCAGTATGTGCGGAATCCGATGTATCTCGGCGTGGCCTTGGCGATTTTCGGAGAAGCCACGATCTTTCGCAGCCTGCACCTTGTGATATATGCGGGAGCGATGCTTTTGATTGCGCATGTGTTTGTGCTGACCTATGAAGAACCCACGCTCACGCGGCAATTTGGGAATTCTTATGAAGAATACCGGCGGAGGGTGCCTCGCTGGATACCAAGGTTCAGGCTATAGCACCCACCTTTCGGCCATTCCGATACATCCTTGAGCCTGCTATGCTGTCGACTCTTCGCAGGGCGCATTGAATGAAGATCATTCGCCGAGGGAGAGTTCTCTATTAGCGTCCGTCTGTCCCATCTCGTGAGAGTTCTTGCTCTTGTCACATTCTGCTCGATCGGCTCCGTAGCATTGTTCGCAGCCACTATTTCGGGAATCGTCAAAGATCCGTCAGGTGCTGTGATTTCTGGGGCACACATCGAAATTACCGGTGGAAGTCTGACGCAGGCGATCGTGCTCTCGTCCGACGGCTTGGGCCGATTCGAGTCTCCAGACTTGCCGCCGGGAAGGTATCAGCTGCGCGTCACGCATGATGGGTTCGATCCGCTGGAACAAAGTGTGGAGTTACAAGGATCGACTGAGTTGCAGTTGACACTCGAGATTGCTCGGGTGCAGACCAATATTTCAGTGCCCGGGAAGTCCGGGGCTTACGCGAACTCAGATCCGGTGTACCGGCAGCTTCGCAACGTTGGATTAGGCGACAGCTTTCAAGTCGAGGATTTCACGCTGGTCTTGGATGTCGCGACCTTCCATTTAGGAAAAGGGACATTGACGTTCCTCAGCCCGGTCAACGGAGCGGTGACCGGAGCGATCTACATTGGAGATGGCCATTTCAACCTGAAGCCTGCGACGGCACTCGATGTGCGTGAACTAAGCCGGCGAATCGGCAGCGACGACGTGGACGAAGACTTCACCGAAGTGGTCTTCCGCTTCACGACCGAGGCCAGGTTGAACCTCCTGTCCGGGCTGAAAGGAAAGACCGAAACGCCGGACGAGGCCAACAATGTGTTGAAGCGCTGGCGGGAGAAGGTCCGGCAGCGGCGCGAACGCGCGATCGGGTTTAGTGACTATCTGCTCGAAGGCGAGAGCATGGACAACGTAGACGCCGATATTCTGGCAGCGATCTACAACCATGCGCATCCGCCGTTCTTTAACGCCTATGTCCGCGGAAAGAAGCACAAGGATCTGCGGTATTTCGTGCGTGCCCGGGTGGGTGCTCTTCCCCAGATCGATTCGCCAGAGGAGGTCGGACTCATCAATGTAAACCCGGAAGGGATGGCGATGGATGATGGCGTGTGGTATCTGTCCCACACAAAATCGGAGTATGCGAATCACACCGCCAGTTCGCAGGAGGACAGACGGATATTTGCGACGCGGCGATACAAGATTGAGACCGTCATTGCGAAGAATGGGCATCTGTTCAGCACAGCCACGATCGAGTTCGAGCCTCTGCTTGTGGGAGAACGAGTCCTGAAATTCAGCCTGCTGCCGAACCTGCGGGTTTCGCGAGTCGTCGATGCGCAGGGGCAGGATCTCTATTTTGTGCAGGAGAGCCGGAAGGAAGACGGGTCATTTTACGTCATCTTGGCCACCGCGACCGAGATGGGCAAAAAGTTTTCTATCACTGTGGAGTACGCGGGCGACCATGTTCTCGAAGACGCCGGAGCCGGGGGCTACTACGTTCTAGCACGGACTTCGTGGTATCCGAACCTGAACGGCTTTGGCGAGCATGCGCTGTATGACCTGACCTTTCAGGTGCCTAAGAAATACAAAGTGGTCAGTGTTGGGGAACTGCAGTCGGAAGCAATTGAGGATGAGCGCGCCGTGAGCCATTGGGTCACGCCGACTCCGGTGGCAGTCGCCGGATTCAATTACGGCGACTACAAGAAACTCACGATCGATGACCAGATCACCGGATACAAGATCTCGGGCTTCTATCTGACCGAGTTACCCGACCGGCTGGCGAATTTCTCCGCACTGAAATCCATGGCGCCTACGCCGATGACAAAATACGCGCTCGAACAGACACGAGCCCAGATGCAGTTGTGCTCGCACTATTTCGGAAAGAGTCCGTACCAGGAGATTTACATCACGGAGCAACCGGACTTCAATTTCGGGCAATCGTGGCCAAATTTGGTCTATTTGCCCATTTCTGCCTATACCGATTCGACGCAGCGCTGGATGCTCTTTGGCCATATCAACAGCAGCTTCACCGGATTCGTGCAGGAAGTAACACCTCACGAAGTGGCGCACCAGTGGTGGGGACATGCGGTGGGCTGGGCGTCGTATCACGATCAATGGCTGTCGGAAGGATTCGCCGAATTCTCCGCCGGACTCTTCCTGGAGCACGCGATGGGCGGGAACTGGCATAAGGATTACCTGGAATTCTGGGATCGGCTGAAGCGGCGAATTCTCGAGAAGAACGGCTTCGGCGTGGCTCCTAACGATGCCGGCCCGCTCTGGATGGGCTTGCGGTTGATTTCACCAAAGAGCGGCGACGCCTATCAGAATGTGACTTATCCTAAGGGGGCCTACGTTCTGAACATGCTGCGCTCGATCATGTTTACCGACGATGACAAGCAGTTCATCGATATGATGCATGACTTCGTCGAGAGCCATAAGGATCGGCCAGCGTCGACTGAGTCATTCAAGGCCGTCGCGGAAAAGCACATGACAAAGCTGATGGACCTGCAGGGGAATGGGCGGCTGGATTGGTTCTTCCGCGAGTGGGTCTACGGCACAGCGGTGCCGAAGTATCACTTCGAATATCAGGTGTCTCCCGCGGACGGAGGAAAGTTCAAGCTGCACATGTCAGTGGCGCAGAGCGATGTGGATGATAATTTCGTGATGCTGGTGCCCGTGTTTGCCGACTTTGGCAAAGGGATGGTTCGTGTCGGACAGGTGGGTGTACTGGGCAACAAGACGCGCGAGGTGGAGACACTGCTACCAAGTCAACCGAAGAAAGTCGCGTTGAATTACTACAGAGATATTTTGGAGAGGTGAACGAGCCACTCACCTCAGGCGCTAAACGCAATTCGTTTCGGCCGTTGATCGGCACGAATGAATTCGTGCCCTTCCCAATTCCTGCCCGAACTCGAATTCAAATTTGGCATTGGCTTTCGGCACGTCTCGCTTCGCATCGGCGGGGCGGACGAAATGCGTCCGCCCCTACACAGAATCCTCGTTACTGCGCGAGCTTTCCGCGCAAGATCGTGATCGACGCTTTCGGGACGAGATATAAGGCGTCGGCGCTTCCCTGGACCGTCGAACGAGCGGGCGGACCGTCGGGGTCCGCGTGGCCGCCAGTACGTTCTGGGTGCCACTGATATTCGTTCGAGCCGAACGTGATGCGATCGACCTGGCCCGAGAAATATGCCACCTTCCCAGCACCGTTGAATGCCACCGTGACCGTGTGATCGTTCGACTGATCGCGGTTGACCAGCATCAACGCCCACTGACCATCTGGGCGCTCGACAGCGTACGCGGTGACCAGGACATTTCCGGCGGCATCGCTTACATCGCTTGTGGCTTTGAATTGCTTGTGCGGCGCGTCGATCGGTTGCACCCATTCTTTGGTGATCATCTGCGCTGCGATGTATTGAGGCGGATATCCCAGCATGTTGTAGTTCTGATCGATCCACAGGAAATTTCCGAAGCCGCTGTATCCATTGGGATAGGGCATGTAGTGGAAGTAATAAGTGCCGCTGGCACCTTCGGCCATGATGCTGCCGACGTAGTCGGCAAGCCACAGGCCGCTCTTGACGCTCGACGGAGGGGCGCCTCCTCCGATGTTGCCCTCGGTCATAAAGAACGGAATGTTCGGCGGTACGCCGTTGTCCTTCCAGACCTGCATGATGTGGCGGACGTATTCCGGCTCAGGATAGAGATCGGCCCATGAGTAGCTGGGTCGATCCTGATACGGGTAGTGCTCGAAGGAAAAGAAGGTGAAGTCGTTGAGGCGTCCGTGGGATTTCAGATAGTCGACGAAGCGGCCGATCCAGGAAACTTTGCCATTAGCGTCGGGCCAAACCTCGACATCGCCGAAGGTGCCTTCAAAGGGAGGTCCTCCAAGTTTAGCTTCGGGAACAAGCTTGTGAATCGCGGTCGCGAACTGAAGGTAGAGAGTTGCGTAGTCTTCCGGCAGCATGTGCTGTCCGTCGGCTTCTTCCCCCATTTCGATGTAGGAAATCGGGTAGTGCCGCTTGTAGAGATAAGCGATTTCGTTGGCGGCATCTTCCGGAGTGGAGTAGAGCATCGCGATCGGAACCATCGTCGGAAGTCCACGCGTGATACCGGAATTGAAAAAGAAATCGAATCCCACCTGGTCGCCGCGGTTGTAGTCAAGATCGGAAGCCGCGTGCCATGGGTCCACCGAAGAAGGCCACGTAATCGTCTGGTCGCGGCTGGGAAAGTGCGTGACGTAGTCGTTGAATGCGCCATCGGCGGAGAGCGCTCCGACGTAGAGTTCATTGATGGCAAAGCCCATGCAGTTGCGCTTATCGGCAGAGCCGTGAGTATCGCAGGTATTTGAGGACTCGGTCATCCAGATGCGGAGATAGCGGACGGGTATCATCCAGTCGACGAGTTTCAGGGTAACCGTTCCACCCTTGCCATCGGTGATGTTGCCCATCGGGTAGGTCTGCCACGTACCCTTCATAGTGCCGTCGTAGAAGGGCTCCATTTCGCCGGTCCAGAACTGAACAGCATAGTGCTTGGCATAAGGATCGGCCCAGGCGATGCGGATAGCGTTGACGTCAATCTTGGTGCCAAGGTCGATCATCACCCACTGCGGATGAAGCGAATCGTCTTCGCCGGTAAAAGCCTTGGTCAGATACGGATTACTCTTCCAATAGGAATGGATGTCGCCGTCGGTGAGGCGCGACCATCCGTTGCCATCGCCTCGACTGAATCCGCGATGCGGCAGTGGGTACGCCCATGAACTGTGAATCTCGGCGCCCGGCTCCGCGGTGCCGACGAAATAACCTTCCTGCTTGTCGGCATTGCTCCACTTGCCATTCGGATTCCAGTGCCAGGCTTCGACCATGAGTTCGGTGTTCTGGCGATAGGTGACGGTCTGCCACCCAGCATTGAGGATTTCTTTGAGCAGTGGGTCTTTGAGCAAGTGATCGGGACTGCCCGTGCGCAAGCGATCGATGGCGGCGCCGAGAGAATGCACGGGACTGTATGTGTTGGCGACGTGGGCGGGGTCGGCATCAACCGTCACCTTTTGTCCCAAGGCCGAGTTTACAAAGAACAGGATGCTGATGAGTGCGGCAGACACAAGTGGGCGCATTTTCTTATGCATCGACGACATGCCTCCCTACTTCTCCCCGCCGAAGTGGCTGGGCTCTATTGAAACGATTGATTACTAAGAAAAAACACGAAACAGCATACACCCGGGGCAGCTTCAGAAATGAAAACCGCAAGGTGCGCCTTGGCGCATTGACCGGCTTCGTCCCGCCCTGCTACCGTCATATGTTTGCCCTGCGCCGTTCGAACGGAGATTTTCATGCCTGCCATCAAATTCCGTGGTGTTGATTTTCTGCAATACGATTCGCTACTTACCGAAGAAGAACGTCTGGTGCGCGACACCACGCGCCAATTTATCGAAGACAATTTGATTCCCATCATCGAGGAATGCAATCGGGCTGGGCGGTTTCCGAAGGAACTGATCAAGCCGATGGCGGAGCTCGGATTCTTTGGCGCGTCATTGAAGGGATATGGCTGCGCCGGAATGGGCAACGTCGAGTACGGACTGATGACGCAGGAACTGGAGCGGGGTGATTCGGGCGTGCGCAGTTTCGTGAGCGTGCAATCCGGACTGTGCATGTATCCCATTTATGAGTTCGGCAGCGATGAGCAGAAAAATACATGGCTGCCAGCCATGCAGAAGGGCGAAAAGCTCGGCTGCTTCGGATTGACCGAACCGGATTTTGGATCGAATCCCGGTGGCATGCGCACGCGCGCAAAGAAAGTCGGGAACGAGTACGTCATCAACGGCGAGAAGATGTGGATCACCTCGGGAACGATCGCCGATGTTGCGGTGATCTGGGCCAAGGTCGAGAACGAAAACGACCGCGTTCGCGGGTTTCTGGTAGAGACCGACCGTCCCGGATTCAAAGCCGACGATATTCACGGGAAGTGGTCACTGCGGGCATCGGTGACTTCGGGGCTGTCACTGCAAGACGTACACGTGCCCGAGTCGAATCTGCTGCCGAAGACCGGTGGATTGAAGTCTCCGCTGATGTGCCTGAACCAGGCGCGTTACGGCATCGCGTGGGGAGCGATCGGCGCCGCGATGTCGTGTTACGACTGCGCCTTGCAGTATTCGCTGCTGCGGAAGCAGTGGCGCGACCAGCCGATTGCGTCGCATCAGCTTGTCCAGGACAAGCTTACGTGGATGATCAGCGAGATCACGAAAGCTCAACTGCTGGTACTGCAGGTTGGAAGACTAAAAGACGCGGGGAAGGTGGAACCGCAGCACGTTTCGATGGCAAAGCGAAATAACGTCTGGATGGCGCTGGAGTGTGCCCGCCTCTCGCGCGATATTCTCGGCGCGAACGGCGTCGCGGACGATTATCCGATCATGCGTCACCTGATGAATCTGGAGTCGGTGAAAACCTACGAAGGCACGCATGACGTACATTCGCTGATCATCGGGCAGAGTATTACGGGGATTGACGCGTTCTAGAGATCAGGGTTGTGCTCAACCTTGGTTTCAACTTGGTACCGGCTGTGGTACGCCTCGCTTCGCTTC
>DATFQQ010000114.1:0-2927 GCA_035264195.1 Candidatus Sulfotelmatobacter sp.
CTTCTTCGCTCAAATGCAGAAACCGGCGAATCTGGTACCGGAACTCCGCCAGTGCCTGATACTCCTTCGCCGTCAGATTATCGACATTGTCGTATGACACATTTATATCGTATCACGATACAAATGCCAGGCACAAAGAGGAGTGCCAAAAGGCACCGATAGCCGGGCGGGCCAAAAAAATTTAACGAATAGGAGCTTTTTTTCTTGATTTCCGCCAATCCAGGCTATATCCTAAACAACTAGGAAAAGTCCTAGATAGTTTCTGCCGCGAAATTCCTAAGCTGCTGAAATAGAATCGGTTACCTTCATCGACGCTGCAGCAGGTGAATGGCTCGATATTGCCACTGGGCCATTTCAGCGCTCGTGCATTAATCGAGGAGCCTTGCCAGACAAAAATCTCCGAGAAGATCCGAAAACACTTGACTGCATTTATGTTTTGTTGTTTCATTAATATAGATGAACAAGGACGCCATCCTTCGCCGCCGCGCCAAACTCGCCGCCGCCTTCCCGTTCTCCGCCGAGATCGTTCGCGGCTCTTTGCTCCACCGCTTCATCCGCCATCGCACCGGTTGTGCCGTCTGTGCCGACGGTAAGGGCCATCCAGTCTGGGTTTTGACCGTCGGGTATCCAGGTGGCCGCACCCGACAGTTCAGCCTTCGCCCTGAACAGAAACCCATCGTGGAGGAGTGGTTGCGCAACTATCACAAGCTCAAGGAATCGTTGGAGCGCATCTGTGAGATCAATCTGGAACTGTTGCAGGCGGAGAAGCACAAATGAGCCGTCTGTTGTCTCCCCAACTCAGCTTCGCCGATCTCCAATTGCAGAACCAGGGCGTCCATCTCGACCCTACCTTGCAGCGGATCGCCAGCTTGCTGGAGGAACATTCGGAACTGGTCGAGCTTGTACGCAAAGATCTGCAACGCGGTCTGAAAAATCCGGCTGCCGGCCGCCACGGCATTACGCCTTCCCAAGTCTTACGCTCACTGGTCCTGATGCGCGTCAAAAACTGGGACTATCGCGAACTGCGCGAGCGTATCAATGATGGGTACACATTGCGCAGTTTCACGCAGTTCGATGGTCACCCGGTACCGCAACACGATGCTTTCAACCGCGCCTTTAACGGGCTCACCCCGGCTACTTTGCGGACTATCAATCAAGTGGTCGTGCAGGTAGCAGTGACGCTGGGAGTGGAGGACGGCAAGCAACTCCGGGTCGACACCACGGTCGTTGAGACCAATATCCATTACCCCACCGATGCCACCTTGTTGTGGGACAGCGTGCGCACTATCACGCGTCTGATTGACAAGCTCGATGAGAAACTACCTCGGGGAGTCAAAGGTTTTACCCGTCGCACGCTCAGTGCGCGCCGCCGCATGCAAGCGATCCAACGCATGACCGCTCGGCAGCGGGAACAACAGCAAACTCCCAAATATCGCGAACTCATCCAGATCACCGAGCAGGTGGTGAGAGATGCCAGGCAAGTGATCGCCGCCGCCTTGCGCGTTCGTAAACTGGAAACATTCACGCGCGCGGCGATCGAGGGGATCTGTAAGGAGATTCGCTCTTACTGCAAACTCGCAGACCGTGTCGTCGACCAGACCCGCCGCCGCGTATTGCAGGGAGAGACGGTTCCGACGGAAGAGAAAGTATATTCGATTTTCGAACCGCATACCGATCTGATCAAGCGGGGCAAGACGTTGAAGCCGGTGGAATTCGGCCACAAGGTCTTCCTGGCCGAGAGTGCGCATGGCTTGATCACCGACTACCGGGTGTTGGAGGGAAATCCCATCGATAGCGATCATGTGCAAGCCTCTTTGAATCGTCACCAAGAGATCTTCCAACAGGCGCCGGAGGGCTACGCTGCCGATAGGGGTTTCTACAATCCTGAGAATGTGCAGAAGTGCAAGGACGCTGGCGTGAAGCAGGTGAGCATACCGCAGAGAGGTGGCCAAAAGACAGCGGAGCAGGAAGCGTTGGAACGGAGCCGCAGTTTCAAAAAGAATCAGCGATTCCGGGCGGGGATAGAGGGCCGCATCTCCGTGCTCTTTCGTGGCCGTGGCATGAAACGCTGTTTGGCAAAGGGCCGCGAGCGGTTCGAGATCCTGGTGGGCGCGGCGGTACTGGCCAACAACCTGATGCGCATCGCCGATCTATTGGAGAGGCGCCCAACGAAGCGCCGAGCGGCCTAGCAATCCTTAAGTGGCAGCGTCTTCTCAAGTCCGAGCAGCATGTTCGGATGGAAGCTATTGGTGGAATCGACCTCTGATTGCGCAAATTGGAGGCTGAGGCAGGGAATAAATCAGAGATAAATACCCGTCACTCATATATATCGGATGCTCCACGCGTATGTGGTGGGCGCGTGCCTGTTGAATTCACTCGTTTCGCGACAGAAACTAACTAAGCCGATTGGCGCGTAGCCTTGGGTCGGAGATCGGTCTGACTGCCGTATTGACACAACGCGAGTAAACATTTCCGCCTGTGTGTACTCAGCGGGCGGCGCGGTTTTTTGTCAGGCGTTCGTCAACCACAGTCACGATTTCATCGAGCGTGCCGGACTGGAGCCCTTTCTGAACGGCGATTCGGCGGACCAGGCAATCGACACGTTCGATGTATGCGGCGCCGCCGAACAGCGCACGCGCTGCGGACGAGGGTTTTCCGAGGCCTTCGGCTGCTTTGGCGTACTTATCGAAGAGAACAAGGTCGTCGGAGTCGGCGCCCAGGACGGTGCAGAGTTTCGACACCCATCCATAGATCTCGTGGGATTTGCCACCATCCCCGAGCACAGCATCTTTTATCGAAATCATGTCGTCTTTGCGAATACAACGATAGTTTCCCGTAATCAACATCGGCCACTTCGCGAGCGGCACGAAGATGGAATCGTGAACCTTTAACTTTACGGGAATTTCGATGGGACCTACTCCGGCATC
>DATFQQ010000115.1:0-28444 GCA_035264195.1 Candidatus Sulfotelmatobacter sp.
ACGCGTCATCAGCGTGACCGACTACGGCGCCTTCGTCGAACTCGAACAGGGAATTGAAGGCCTTGTCCACGTCAGCGAAATGACGTGGTCAAAGCGCATGAAACATCCGTCGAAGCTGGTCAACGTCGGCGATCAGATTGAATGCGTGGTGTTGAACGTCAATCCAACGGAGCGTCGCATCTCGCTTGGTATGCGGCAGCTTGCAGCCAACCCATGGGATTCTCTGCACGAGAAGTTCCCGGTCGGTATGACCGTCGAAGGCCGTGTCCGCAACCTGACGGATTTCGGTGCTTTCATTGAAATCGAAGACGGAATCGACGGCCTTGTCCATGTCAGCAACCTGAGCTGGACCAAGCGTGTAAAACATCCTTCCGAAGTCCTGAAAAAGGGTGATCGCGTCAAGGCAGTGGTTCTAGCGATCGAGCCTGATAAACGTCGGCTGTCACTCGGTGTGAAGCAGCTTCAGCCCGATGTCTGGGAGTCGTTCTTCCAGACTCATCACATCGGCGATGTGGTTCACGGCAAAGTCCTCCGCGTCGCCGCTTTTGGTGCTTTCGTTGAAATAGCCGAAGGCGTCGAAGGCTTGTGCCACAAGTCCGAAGCGACCGACGAAGACGGTAATCCGTTGCACCTGGAGCCGGGCATTGAGCACGACTTCAAGATCATCAAGATGAATCCGGATGAGAAGAAAGTAGGCCTCAGCGTCCGCGCGGTCGGAGAAGAAGCCTCGCGCTCGGAAGTCGAAGCCTACAAGCAGCCGGTTTCGAGCACGAGTTCCACGATTGGTGAACTGATCTCGTGGAAGCGCGCCAGCAACGAGAACAACTAGGCTTAGAGAATTGGAAGGCCGCTTGCCAGGGCGGCCTTTTGTTTTACTTCGTGAACCTTCGTGCCTTAAGTGGTTCAGTGTTGTTGATTTTCTCCGCGACCTCGGCGGCCGTTCTCTGCGTTCTCTGCGGTAAGTGTTTGGGCGGGTTGAGGTGGACCCTGCACAAACGGCAAAGTCCCGCGGAATATCACGATTCACTGATTTGGACGCTCCCGCCCACCCTGTTCTAGAATCCTAAGTTTGCCTTTACTCATCTCTTCTCATAGGGGACGATCTTGCCAGAAACAATTTACGACGTAGCCATCATCGGGAGCGGTCCGGCCGGATACACCTCAGCTATTCGAGCCGGTCAATACGGCCTGAAAACTGCGCTGATCGAAAAAGACGGATTCCTGGGTGGTACCTGCCTGCACGTCGGCTGCATCCCGACGAAAGCACTTCTGTTCAACGCAGAATTGTGGGATCACCTGAAAGAAGCCAAGGAATTCGGCATTGAAGGCGTGGACTCTCGCAAGTTGAACTGGGCCGCCGTTCAGGAGCGCAAAGGAAAGATTGTCGCCAAGCATGCCAAAGGTCTCGAGTTCCTGATGAAGAAGAACAAAGTCGAGACCATCAAAGGCTATGGCAAGCTTACCGGACCTGCGCAGAATGGTGTGTTCACCATCGAACTGACGAATGACAGCAAGTCAACTCATCTCAAAGCCAAGAACATCATTCTCGCGACTGGATCAGAAGCCCGCATGCTTCCTGGACTCGAAGTAAATGATCGCGTAATAACCAATATCGAGATTTTGAGCTTGAAGGAAATACCCAAGTCTCTGGTGATAGTCGGTGCAGGTGCGGTCGGAGTCGAATTCGCCTCGATCTATCGTTCGTTCGATTGTGAAGTGACGATAGTCGAAATGCTGCCGCGCCTCGTTCCCGTCGAAGACGAAGAAGTCTCGAAAGAACTCGCTCGCGTCTATCGCAAGCGGGGCATCGGCTTCCATACGGGTGCAAAGGTTGAGAAGGTGGAGAAAATAAAGGCAGGTGTTGCGGTCACAATTTCGGTCGACGGCAAACAACACAAGATCGAAGCCGAAAAGATCTTGATCGCAATTGGTCGCAAGCCGCGCACGCAGAACATCGGCCTCGAACGCACAAAGATCAAGCCTGAACGCGAGTTCATCAAGACCGATTCCTGGATGCAGACGACGGAACCGGGAATCTACGCAATTGGCGACATCGTGCTGGGCACGCCGCAATTAGCCCACGTTGGAGCCATGGAAGGCCTCGTGGCAGTTGCTAAGATCGCGGGCAAGACCGCGAAACCGATCAATCGCGAGCGCATTCCGGGCGCGACCTACTGTCATCCGGAAATCGGCAGCGTCGGCCTCACCGAGACCCAAGCCCGTGAAGCGGGATACAACGTTAAAGTTGGCAAGTTCCCCTTTACGGCGAATTCGCGCGCGAGCATCGTTGGCCAGCACGAAGGATTCATCAAAATTGTCAGCGATTCAGACTACGGCGAGATTCTCGGAGTCCACATCATCGGTCCGCAAGCGACAGAATTGATCGCCGAAGCAGTCGCTGCGATGGAGCTAGAGGCAACCGTGGAAGATTTGGTGTGGACGATTCACGCGCATCCGACGCTGGCGGAGGCCATGCTGGATGCATCAAACAGTGTGTACGGAATGGCCATCAATGCCTGAGGAGGATTGAATAATTGGGCGATCTGGTCATTGAGTAATTGGAATCCGCGGAACGCTGCGATTCTCAATCACTCAATAGCAAATCGCACAGTCACTCAATACGTTTTGATCTCTGTCGTCCAACTCGGCACAGTCGATTACGCGCTAGGCCTGCGTCTGCAAGAGCAACTAGTCGCCCTGCGGAAGGAAGAAAAAATCGGCGACGTCCTGCTGTTGCTGGAACACAAACCAGTGATCACACTGGGCCGAAATGCAAAAGCTGCCAATGTAGTCGCGTCCCGTGAACTCCTGACTCAGCGCGGCGTCGAACTTTTCGAATGCGACCGCGGTGGCGATGTCACATTCCACGGCCCCGGCCAGATCGTCGGCTACCCGATTTTCGACCTTCGCGGATTTCCTTCTGCCGATGGCAAGCGCAAGACCCTCGGAGTCATCGAATTTGTCCGCCGTCTCGAAGACGTCATCATGCGCACCTGCGCCGACTTCGCCATCCCGGCAAAGCGCGTCCCGGGCCTGACAGGCGTGTGGACCGACCCAGTCCCTCAGGTCTATCGAAGCAGTCAAACCGTCCCGGACTCTTTGTCATTCCGAGCGCAAGCGAGGAATCCGTTGTCTGCCGACACCACCACGACCGCCGCCCCCGAAGCCAAACTCGCCGCCATCGGCGTCCACATCTCGCGCTCCGTCACGTCCCACGGCTTCGCCCTAAACGTAAACACCGATCTCAGCCTCTTCGATCTGATCGTCCCCTGCGGCATCACAAGCAAGCCAGTGACATCGATGCAAAAGGAACTAACCCGCGAGGTGGATCTCAACACAGTTGCCGAATCCATCACCCGCAACTTCGGCGTAGTCTTCCAATCCCAGATCCTCTGGGTCGACACCCTCGACGCCCTGTTGGGCCGCACGGTGGGAGTCCCGATGAGGCCACCATCCGAACTCCGACAAATCCGAAAAGAAGACGACTTTACCTGGGCGTAGGTTTTGTGTTGCGGGCGGACGTGGAAGAGCAGCCTTTCAAGGGCCGCGTTAGGCAAGAGCAGAAGAGGGCGTTAGCCCAGGTGGTCGACTCCCTAGCTCTTTTTCCCTCGCTCGCGATACCATCAATAGATCGCGCCTACCGCGCCTTACATGGGGAATAAGAAACCGAAGTCCAAAGCGAGTTCCAACGGCCATCGTCCGCGCAACGGAACGTATCGAACCGCCACTAATCCTGTGGGAGCGGCCGCCCTCGGTCGTTCGGTCGAGCGAAGTTCGACAGGCTCTCGCAACCACTACCTCCGCACCTATGAAATTCCCGACTATCGCCTCGAGCAACCCGAGTTCTCAGTCCGTCAACTGACGGAGAAAGACAAGCAAGGCCAAGAGCACGTCCGCTACGAAGTCACGGGAGATCTCGAAGCGCCAGTCCCGCCCATCCGCGACTCCAAATTTCTGAGCAAGCAGCAAGCGGTCGAGATCTACCGTTACATGCTGCTCAACCGCAAAATGGAGATCGCCCTCGAAAATCTCTACAAGCAGGGCAAGGTCGTCGGTGGCGTCTACTTCGGTCTCGGCCAGGAAGCCTGTTCCTGTGCTTCAGCCTACGCGCTCGACAAAGACGACTGGTTCGCACCCATGATTCGCAACCAGGGCGCGCTCCTCGTCCGCGGCTTCGCCGCGCGCGACACCATGATGCAGTACATGGCCAAAGCCGATTCGCCGACCAAGGGCCGCGACGGGACTTCGCACTTCGGCGATATTGAGAAGCGCAACATGGTCTCTCCGATCTCGATGTTGGGTGACTTGATCCCGGTTCTGTCCGGCGTCGCGCTCGGCGCGCGCCTGCAAGGGCACAACATCGCCGTCATGACCTGGATCGGCGACGGGGGACAATCCACCGGCGTTACCTACGAAGGCATCAACTTCGCCGCCGTGCAAAATCTCGGCCTCGTGCTCATCGTCGAATCGAATCTCTGGGCGTACTCTACGCCGTCAAACATGCAGTACCGCTGCCAGGACCTCGCCGAACGCGCCATCGGATACGGCATCCCCGGCGTGATCGTCGACGGTACCGATGCCTGCCAGGTCTACGACGCCGCCCGCGACGCCGTCGAACGCGCGCACGCGGGCGAAGGTCCCACGCTGATCGAAGCGAAAATGATGCGTATGAAGGGCCACGCCATCCACGACGCCGCCGGCTACGTCCCCAAAGAGATGTTCAACTTCTGGAAAAAACGTGACCCTCTTTCGCGCTTTGAGAACTACTTAGTGAAAGCAAAGAAGTGGCTGACCCCAAGAGAGAATGAAGCGCTGATCGCGGAAGTAGACGAAGTGATCGAAGCCGAAAGAGAAATCGCAGTGAACTCCCCAATGCCCACGCCAGAATCAGCGGAAGGAGGCGTCTTCTGCGAAAACGGCTGCCACGAGATCAAGCCAAAATACGACGTGCCAAAGGTGAAGAAGGGAAGCGTAGCCTACAAAGAAACCGAAGCCGCAGTGCACTTGAAGTAGTGATCCGTGGAGATCCGTGGCAGATGTTTTCTTGTCTTTGAAACCTTGGAACTTTGAAACATTGAAACCCGACCTTATGCAGCTTACCTACCTCGAAGCCATCCGCCAGGGAATCTGGGAAGAAATGGAACGCGACCCCACCGTCTTCTGCCTCGGCGAAGACATCGGCATCTATGGTGGGGCGTTCAAAGTCACCGACGGATTCATCGACCGCTTCGGTCCCGAGCGGGTTATCGACACACCCATCGCCGAGTCTGCCATCGTCGGCGCCGCCTTCGGCGCGAGCCTCACCGGCATGCGTCCGGTCGCCGAATTTCAGTTCATGGATTTTATCGGCTGCGCTTTCAACCAGATCTCAAACATGGTCGCCAAAACGCACTACCTCTGGGGCGCTCCCGCACCACTCGTCCTTCGCGGACCGAGCGGCGGATACGTCCACGGCGGTCCGTTCCACTCCCAAAATCCCGAGATGTGGTTCGTCCACAATCCCGGCCTCAAGGTAATCTGTCCCGCCACACCGTCCGACGCCAAGGGTTTGATCAAGGCAGCGATACGCGACAACAATCCGTGCGTCTTCTTCGAACACAAATATCTCTACCGTCGCATTAAGGAAGAAGTTCCCTCCGAAGACTACGTCGTTCCAATAGGAAAAGCGCGCATCGCAAGGGAAGGAAGAGACCTGAGCATCATCACCTACGCCGCAATGGTCCACACAGCCCTGGAAGCAGCCGAGATTCTGAGCAAGGAAGGAATTGATCTTGAGATACTTGACCTGCGTACAGTGTCGCCGCTCGACCGCGAAGCCATCGCACAGACTGTGAAAAAGACCAACAAGGTCATCATCCTCCACGAGCACTCACGCACCGGAGGCCTCGCCGGAGAAATCTCCGCCATCATCAACGAAGAAGCCTTCGATGACCTCGATGGCCCCATCGTCCGCATCGCTGGCCTGGACTCGGCCATCCCGTTTTCTCCCCCGCAGGAGCATCACTATCTGCCGAAGCTAGAAGATGTAGTCCGGGAAGCGCGAGGATTGAAAGCGTACTGAGGCAGAATAAGTCGCGGGTTCCTCTGTGTCCGCAGTGGTTAAACCTTTTGGCCACGTCGGAGCGAAAGCGCAATATTGAACACTATTTTCGAGGTACTACACGAGTTGCGAAGATGCAGTTCGTCTCCATGACCCACAAAACGCTTCGCGCCCTGCTCGCAGCAGCACTCATGGCATTCGCCGCCAACTGCTTTCTAAAATACCTCTGGTGGACAGCCTGCTACAGTGCCTGGACCGGAATCCCCAAAATGGCCGGACAATGGAAAGCCGCAGGCTCACGGGCGTCTTTCAATGGTTGGAGCGTGATTGTGCTTGAATTCGCCAGCGTCGCGGTTCTGTTCACGCTTCTCCATTGGCAATCTTCGAAGTCGACCGGACTCCTGGGAACCATACCTCGTGTTCTCGTCTCGATCGTTCTCTCAATTGTCGGAACCGGCCTGTTCGCCTTAACCCTGGCTTGGGTGAATCAGGGCCAATAGACGACGACTCTCTCGAGCCTCCTCCGTGCTGATAAGATTCGTCACGATGAATGCCCGTTCTCCAGACGCGAACGAGCGACTAACTCGTGCCATCCATTCCTTGCAAGGCCTAAGTTGTGGTGATGCCTTTGGAGAGCGTTTCTTTGTCCATCCGGATGTCGCGCATTCGCTGATCACTCAGAGGGCTGTGCCATCGGCTCCGTGGCGTTACACAGACGATACGGCTATGGCGGTTGCCATCGCCGAAACTTTGGAGGAATTTGGAGAGATCAACCCAGAACGGCTGGCAGAGAACTTCGGTAGACGCTTCATCGCTGACCCCCACCGTGGCTACAGACCCGCCATGCACTCACTTCCCCTGAATTGGCCGATCATCCGCAACACTGGAGAGAACTGGCGCCACAACTATTTAAGGGGAGCGGTTCCTTTGGCAATGGTGCCGCAATGCGCGTTGCTCCCATCGGTGCCTTCTTTGCTGATGACCTTGACACATTGATCAAACAAGCTGAATTGTCTGCCATGATCACTCACAGCCATCCTGAAGGCATTGCAGGTGCGATTGCCGTCGCGCTGGCTACCGCCTTGGCGTGGCGGCATAAGAGTTCTGCTGTCTCTCCAGCCGATTTCTTGCAGCAGATCTGCGAACGAGTACCCATGAGCGAGGTTCATCTCCGCATCGCAAAAGCCGTGGCACTTTTGGAGAACACTATCGTTGAGCAGGCAGCTTCAGCCCTGGGAAGCGCGGCCCCAGGTGAGTGCTCAAGACACAGTTCCATTTTGTCTCTGGGCAGCTGCATTGCATCTGAATCACTACGAAGAAGCAGTGTGGGCGACCGTCAGTGGATTGGGCGACCGCGACACAACCTGCGCGATTGTCGGTGGAATCGTTGTCATGTCAGCCGGCCTCGAATCGATTCCACCGTCGTGGATCAAAGCGCGCGAACCGATCCCGCCTTGGTTCCTCTACTCTGGCCCTGAATCCGTGTAACCGTCAGCCGCGTCTCGACTCTATACTCTGTGCGCTTAGCTAGCCTTCTCAGCGTTCCATCTGCCACAATACCCCGGGAGGTCCCATGGGCAGATTCTTTCTTGGCGTAATCGTCACGCTTCTCGCGCTGATTCTTGGCGTTCTTGGCTTCGCCATGCTCGGCTTCTTTCCCACCGCCGCCAATGTCGAGCCTCCACAATTCGAGAGTCACCTCGCGATGGGTGCGGTCGATGCCTCAACAGAGCGCCACGCACCCCGTGTCAGCAACCCTCTCATGCCGACTGATCAGAACCTGGAAGATGGCATGAAGCTCTATACCATGAATTGCGCTCTTTGCCACGGAACCCTTGATCGCAAACCTTCGCTTCTCGCAACGTCCTTTTATCCCCCCCCACCGAATTTCGCTGCCAATCCGCCAGACGACCCCGATTGGCACATCTTCTACACTATCCGCACTGGCATCCGTTACACGGGCATGCCTGCCTGGGACAAGGCACTCAGCAGCGATGACATGTGGAAAGTAGCTATGCTCCTCACTCACTTGGACAAGCTTCCTCCCGGCGCACAGGAATACTGGAAGGCCAACTTCGGCCCTCCACCGGAACCGGAAGGGAAGGAAGGCGAAAAGAAGAAAGGCGACCAACATCATCACTAACCCGGTCATCCCATCCTCAGTAGGCTCAATAGATTAGTGGAACCCAGCCGAATTTCTTAGCGTTCTCTGCGGCTTTTCTCAGCGATCTCGACGGTTTAGTCTTTTGCTCCCCGAAGCCCATCACCGAAGACTCTAGGGAACGCTATAATATTCGTTTGCCCGCAACCTTGCTTCGAGGTCTGTGGGCCTATGGAAGGAACTCATGCCAACTGACATCATCATGCCCCAAATGGGCGAATCCATTGTTGAAGGCACTATTACCAAGTGGCTCAAGAAACCAGGCGACAAGGTCCAGCGGGACGAACCACTTTTCGAGATCTCGACCGACAAGGTCGACGCCGAAATTCCAGCGCCTGCCTCGGGGATTCTTCAAGAAATCAAAGTAACAGAAGGTACAACGGTTGGTGTAAACACGATCGTCGGAACGATTGCCGTTGATGGCGAAGCCGCCGCTGCTCCAGCCAAGTCTTCCCCGGCCAAAGCAGCACCCGCGCCGCCCGCCGCCGCGAAAGAAGAGAAGAAGGCCGCGCCGACTCCCGGTCCCGCGCCTGCCGCGCCACCTCAAGAAGAGGAGGAAGAAGCCCGCTCCTCACCGCTCGTGCGTAAGATTGCCCGCGAACACAGCGTCAGTCTTTCCCAGGTTACCGGCACCGGACTCGGTGGCCGCATCACCAAGCAAGACATCATGCAGTTCATTGAAAGCCAGGGATCTACGCAACCGGCTTCCGTACCTGCATCTCCTGCTCAGCCCGCAGCCGCCGCTCCGGCGCCCCGCCCGGCAACCCCTGCTCCCTACCCGGGCGATCTCGTTCCCATGTCGAACATGCGCAAGCTGATCGCGAAGCACATGATCGAGTCGCGGCGCACCAGCGCGCACGTTCACTGCATGTACGAAGTCGACTTCACCCGTATCGTGAACTTGCGCAACAAGCTGAAGACCGGATTCGAACAACGCCATGGTGCACGCCTGACCTTCATGCCCTTCTTTGTTCGCGCTGCCGTCATGGCTCTGCAACAGTGGCCAATCATCAATGCCAACATCGAAGGTGACAACATCCGCTACCACCGTTACATCAACATGGGCATTGCTGTCGCTCTCGACTGGGGGCTCATCGTCCCTGTCCTCAAGAACGCTGGCGACCTCAACTTCCTCGGCTTGCAACGCGGTATCACCGATCTTGGCGAGCGCGCACGCAATAAGAAATTGAAACCAGAAGATGTTGAAGGATCGACTTTTACGATCACCAACCCTGGCCAGTTTGGAGCGGTTTTCGGCCTCCCCATCATCAACCAGCCAAATTCCGCCATCATGGGTGTTGGCGGCATTACCAAAATACCAATGGTAGTCACCGATAAAGACGGCAATGACTCCATCGCGATCCGTTCAGTGGTTCACCTTACTCTGGGATACGATCACCGCCTGATCGACGGCGCAGTCGCGGATCAGTTCATGGCCCAAGTCAAGAAGAATCTGGAAACGTGGAGCGAAGAAGTCGGCTAAATTCTAAGGATTGACGTCGATGGGTGCCCCACTTCTCTCTGTTCTTGGGAGAAGTGCGGATTTTGACTTGGGACTAGTTAGTCGCGGGCAGCGTTACCGTTGTTTTCGCCCCGCCCTTCGCCCAAGCCGACGCATTCATGCAGAGAACTACCCCGTCAACAATCTGAGAAATTCCATTCTTGAATTGCTCCGGTTGAACGATTTCTCTGGACGCGATTGCGTCCGACATCGCGAGCGCATTTTCCAGAAAATTCATGGCCGCATCTTTCTTTTCCGCCCCCGACTTGCTCTTGCACATGCCCTCAATCCCAGAACCCGCGGAATATCCCGCGGTATGAGGGTAGGCAGTTGTTACAGTAATCGTGCCGCTTGCGCTCCCAGGCGTGCAGTTTCCGCCCGTAACCGGCGCCGCCTCTGCCGTTCCAGTTCCCGCGATATAGACGGCATACTGCGCGTTCGGATTGTTAGACGTATCCAGGCCCAGTGGACACGGGGTGAGATGAATCGTCTTGTTGCCGGCTGTACCCAAGTTGTCCGTCGGTGATTGAAGCCAATTCCAGCTAGCCGTAACGTATCGAGCATTCGCCAGGTTGTTTGTCGAAAACTGTGTGCCAGCGGGCTGCACGACATCTTGACTTACTACAGGCGTGGTCGAAACGTTCCCCGATCCCCCGCCACTCCCGCATGGTCCCCATGTTCCGTTGCCCAGTAAGCATGTCCCTGCATTCGCCGTGCCCGTTCCTAGCTCGCTAGGTGGGACGAGTCCAACAATTAAGTCAGCCTTGTTTGAGGAGGCAGAGTCCACATATTGCTTTGGAACAGCCTGTAGCGGCGCCGACGGCAGGCCGGCCAGTGTGATCGGCCCTGTCATCGTCCCGCCAGCCGTCGACAAGTAATTCCCGGCGCCCACGGTGGCCAGACTCGAATCCACGTAGTTCTTGTTCGCCACCTGCCCCGCACTTGTTGGCGTGGGAACATTCGGTGCGCTGGCGAATGTCTTGAGGCCGCTGATTGTCTCCGATCCGCCAAGATGAACGACTGTGTTATCGTTCGCTTTCGTCGCGAGCGCCGAATTCACGTATTGCATCGACGCTGGCTGCGCTGCCATTCCAGCTCCCGGCGTTGTTCTCACCGTAGCCAGATTCACCGGAGAGTTCGTCGGCACCACCCAATACTCGGTTCTTACCTGGCCGGCGCCAAGCTGATATACGACCGTGTAGTACACCCCGGCCGGAGTCGCCCCCGCGTTCGGCACCAGCGCTACATCTAGCGCGCCATTTGTACCCAGCGTTACGCTCGTTGATCCGCCCGCCACGGCGCTCCCATCCACGGTCACAAAACCCGGCCATGTGATGATTAACGTACCCGCTGCTTTCGTGCCGTCCGCGAGATAGACTGTATCCGCCACTGTTGTCGTCGGCACTTCATTCTGGGGAACCGCCCCCAAGGCCGAAAGCCGGAAGCCGAAAGCCGCTATCACTCCAATCAGCGCCCAATAAAAAAGCCGCCCCATAGGGCGGCGGCCCACGTCACGCATCTCTCTCCCTCCAACTCAATCTCTAGGGATTGTCAATTCCCCTGTGTTCCTCTGTGCTCTCTGTGGTGAACTTTCGCTCGGTGGTTACCTGGTGTCGTGATTCCCATCCAAAAATCTCTTCACGCTCTCTACGTAGACCTCAGCCAAATCCGCCACCGGACGCCGCCTCTCAATCAGTTGAATCGCGTCTTCCAGACTCCATCCCATGGAGCCAAGCAGCGCCAGTGCCATCATTGGCGCCCGGTGCACACCCGCCGCGCAGTGAATAAATATCTTCGCCTCTTCCCGCTCCAAAGCATTTTCTGCGAACTTCAGCCCGCGCCCAAACAACTCCCGTGGCTTCGGCTGAAAGTCATCGTCTGTCGGATTCCACAACACTTCAATGCCCAGCGGCCTTCCAAGCGGCGTGTCATCGAATTCAATCTGCATGTCGATGACATGCGTGATACCTAGTCCCGCCACCTGCTCCATGTTTTCTGCGGTCCAGATCCCACCGCCCACCGCGATCCGATCTGTCAACCAGGTAATGTCCATTCCGT
This sequence comes from Candidatus Sulfotelmatobacter sp., assembly GCA_035264195.1. Classification (GTDB taxonomy): domain Bacteria; phylum Acidobacteriota; class Terriglobia; order Terriglobales; family Acidobacteriaceae; genus Sulfotelmatobacter. The sequence goes on from DATFQQ010000115.1 coordinate 11,761, forward strand.
TCTTGCGTGATCTCCTGTCGATACCCGGAACTGGCTGCGCCGCTGAATCCCCTAATGTCGGTCTATTTGCGGGAAAGGCTGGTGCTCTCGTTCTTGCCCCGACCCAGATCGCAACTCGTTCTCGACTCACTCCCCAACCCCATTCTACGGTATCGTCTTTTGCATAAGCGCATTTCGGGAGTGAGTTTCCCCACTTCTCCAAATGAATTGGGAGAAATGGGGGATTTTGCTCGTTTCCAGTCCAACAAGCCTTTCCACCAAGGCTCACTCTGCCCCGGCCATCACTCTTTCTTTCTCTTCCTCCCTCTCCTGCGGTTGAGGCTTCTCCACCTCTTTCGCTCTCGGCGGAATCACCACAACCTCTTCCCCGTTTTCGTACATGTCATGCACCACCGGATGATCCGGAATGTTTAACCGATCGAGCAGTGTCTTTGCCATGCTCTCCTCATCCGTGCTGGACACCGTCCCCTCTGGTGCCTGTGGATAAATGTGTGCAACCTCGAAGAGATACTTGACTGTGGCGAGTTGCCCTTTTTTTCCCTCTTCGATCACAGCATTTGCCAGCTCTTCTACCTCAGCTTCCACCATTCGTGCAACATCTTTTCGACATTCTTCCGGATGCAACTCCTTGTCGCTTTTGTCTTTCGACGAACCCTTCTTGGTCGTCTTCTTCGTAGCGCTCTTACCTTTGCTTTTCCCCTTTTTCTTGATCATTGCCGCCATACCCGACTTCCAAGGTTTTCTTTCCTTCTCTCCAAAAATCGGAAGGCGCGCCGTTGAGGCGCGCCCTCTACAGGAGGTTCTATAATTTCCTACTCTATAAATCCAGAATAACAAATCGAGTAGGGTATTTGTAACATGACTTACAACTTTTTATTCGTCGTCTTCACAATCACTTAGCGAGAAATATCCGTTTTTACCCCCTTGACAAGAAATTCTCGGATTGAACGGAACTTCGTCTAATAGCTCGACTCCGACCAGGATCTCGCTCAGTTCGTCCAACGCCTCCATGAGTACCCGATGAACCGTCATCCTCGTGCATCCCAATAGTCGGGCCGCATCCTCTTGCCCGTACTCCTGGAGCACAATCCGTGCCAGCACCTGCTGCGAAAATTCGTCCAATCGGTGCAGGCACGTTTCCATGTCGTGCACAAAAATGACTCGATCCTCGAAGGTGGTCACTTGATACTTTGTGACATTGCTCCGAAAGAATTCTCTTCCCACCAGCGACGGCAGTCGTCCGGTTTCAATGGAGTAGCGCATATAGCGGCGGAGCATTGCCACTGTTCGATTTCGATAGATTCGCTGCCGCCGGTCTTTTTCGGCGAAAAAATCGTCGATGGGCTGCGACACGGTCGTCTCATCCAATTCCGCTTGTGGATTCTGCTCACTCCGCGAATCCTTGCCCCGATCCTTGTAAGCAAGAAACTGATGTGCAGGAAGGCTATCGGCCATCGGCCCGTTTTCCGCTCGCTGACGTTTTCCCGTGATCTTTCCAACCTGCTCACTTGGTGTGACATCAGCTTCCGCCGCAATCGACAGGATCATTTCGCTCATGCGACACCTCCCACCGCTTCTAGATCCTCCGATTCCTCGATTGTTCCGATCCCATATCTCTGCGCGATAGAACACTTTTGCGCAGGTAGCATGATCCGTGCAGGCTTCTTCTTCGGAACCGGCAGATCCGCTACCTTAGGCTGGCATTTCTCGCAATAGACCTCTCCCGCCCCGAGCTCCCTAACCCATAGTCCTCCACAATGCTCGCAATACTTCAGTTCCACCCCGACACAGCGTTCGGTTCCTTTATGAGCCTTACTCATTACTCCTCCTAATTGAATGACAATCGGCGCTACTCGCTACATGAAGCTCATGATTACGATTCAAAGACAAAAAGCCCCGCGTTGATCCGCAATGTACCCTCGGACCGAACGCAGGGCTCGTTTCTCTTACGATGACCTGCTTGGGCTATTTAGTTATTGTGATCTTGTCCAGCTCACCCGCTCCTCACTTACTCATATCCGCCCCGCCCCCTCCTTGCTTTTGCCATAAATTTGGGCGATGTCGTCTACTCCGCACTAGTCTCGCTGCCGGAAGTATCCTTCCTCGTAGCCCGACTTAAGTACCCGCCCATTCTGCATCACCACGCTCACCTTCCCAGTGAAGCGAAGCGATAACAGCAAGCGCTCCATGGATGCCGATAACACTTCGGCCGCCTTGACTTTCCGCCTAAATTCTCCGAAATCCCTTTCTTCGTTGAAGTTATCTGGTTGACTCATCATGGCCTCTTACCATAGAGCATTGTGGTCCCTCAGATGCCGCGATCCTATAGCTGTGAATTTTCTCAGTCAAGGTTGGATGGACATAACTCGCCTGTGGAAAACTTTCGGCCCTTTAACTAACTCCACACTCAGTAGTTCCCCCTCCCGGCAAGTGTCGTTTGCCGCCAGGCCTGCGTCTTTTCACACGCCGCTTCCCGAACTCTCTGCGCGCTCTCGAAGCAAGCTCCAGCTTGTATCCCCATCGAATTGCAGTTAGTTCCCGAATGTTTTGCTTTATTCCGGCGTCATAACCCAGTGCTATACTCCGCCCATGAAGTTCAAAGTCCTGCAAGAAAACCTCCGCAAAATTCTTTTGGACCGCATCGAAGCAGGCGAACTCACCGGACTCCGCCTCGCCCAGCAAACTGGATTCAAGCAAGCTCATATCTCAAACTTCCTCAACCGCAAGCGCGGACTCAGCCTCGAGGGCATGGACAAGGTGCTGCAAGTTCAGCATCTCTCGGTACTCGACCTGCTCGATCCCGTCGAGGTCAACAAACGCGCTTCGATCCTTCCGCCCAGCGCCGACGAGTTCGAAAACGTAGTCCTCGCCGATTCTCCCATCGCCGCGACCCAGCCGTTCATCGTCAGCATGCACGTCAAGGAGATCGTCAAGTTCAAAAAGTCCTTCCTCCACCGCATCAAGGCGGAAGCCCACGGAGACCGTTCCGGCTGGCAACGTTTCGTCCTGATCAAGCTCGACGGTCGTGAAGCCTTGGCGATGCATCCCCGACTGACCCCTGGAGCCACGCTCCTGATCGACCGCCATTACACCTCACTCAAGCCTTATCGCAAGGGCGAATCAAATATGTACGCTGTTCTGAAAAACGATACTTGCGCCGTCCGCTACGTCGAACTCGCCGCAGGTCGCCTGGTTCTGCGCCCCCACAACCACGACTGCCCCATCGAGGTCATTGCAATGCAGGAAGGAAAATCGGCCGGAGACTACTTAGTCGGCAGGGTCTGCCACGTAGGGCTGGAAGCCTGAGCAAGTGTGGGACAGCCGCCCTCGGCTGTCCGGCAGAGAGAACCTCGGCAACAAGGCGGGATATTTTCAAAAGCCCGAATGAAAATTGCCCCCACCCTTGTCGCATTTTTGTTGCGACGGGGGTGGGGGTTGACTTCCCATCAAGGGCAGGTGTTCAGAATCTGCGCTCTAGAAGTTGAACTTCACCCCCAGCTGCACCTGCCGCGGCCCGGTCGACATCGACGTGATCTTGCCGAAGTTGCCATCGTCCACCTGCGTGTCCGGAGCTTGAAACACGGGATGATTAAATGCATTCTGGGCTTCAAGGCGGACCTCGACGTACATCGCTTCGCGGATCGGGAATTGCTTGCCCAGAGACAGATCGCTCGTAAATTGCCAAGGACTGCGCAGGGATCCCATGGCCCGCGGTGCATTGCCCAGGGTGAAATCGGCTGGACGCTGGAATACATTGTTGTCCACAAAGTAGTTGTCCACCCAATCCGACCCGTGATTACGCTTGGGTGTCCCCACGATATTGGGTCTCTGCGTGCCGTAGCTGGGTAGCGCTACGCCGTCGGCCATCTGGAAAGACAACGGTCTGCCATCCGAAATGCGCCAGATGCCGTTGGTCTTCCAGCCTCCAACAATCGCATCCGCCCAGCGCGGCATGTTCCCGAGGAATGACTTCCCACGCCCAAAGGGAAGATCGTAGCTGTAGCTGAACTGAACGACGTGCGGAATATCGAACGTCGACGGGCTTCGTTCCAGCCACGGTTTATTGGGATCCTGCAGGCTGCTGAAACTTCCCAGCCACGTCACATTGTCATCGGCGTTGGACGAGTCATCGATTGACTTCGACCAGACGTATGTGACCAGGAACTGCAGCCCGTTGGAGTAGCGCTTCTCAGCGGTCAACTGTAGCGAGTGGTATATGGAGTTAGCGATCAGCAGAGGTTCAGTCGCCACCCCGGTGAACTGTGGAAACGGAAGCAACAACTGAGAGTATTGAACGGAATCGCCAGCTCCAGACAGTGTGCTGTTCGGGTCCGTGATGATTCCCGCAAAGGGATTGGCAACGTAGCTGTTGAGACATGGCACAGACAGTGTTGTGCACGGGTTGTTCGGGTCGGCGGCAGTCGTGGGCAAGCCCTCCACCCATGGGCCAAGATAGTTTCGTGCTGTGGAACCGCTGAACGGCAGGTGCGTTCCTTTCTTCCCTACGTATTCGGCGTTAATCAGGATGTTGCTCGGCAGTTGGCGCTCGATGCCCAAGCTCCAACTTTGTTCATACGGAGTCTGATTCGCACCGGCCCTGCGCAGCGGGCCGTTTGCTCCAAAGCCAACATCGTTCAGCAGGCCGAGCGAGTTTCCCGGGGGCTGGATCAGTCCGTTGGGAAATGGATTGCTCAGTTGCAGCCACATAATGTCACCCAGATTCTGATAGGTCGGGATGGCATTCGTATATTGATTGAAACCCTGTGAACCGTAAGGCACAACGCCGGTCACACCCGAGCGCGACTGCCCGTAGTAAAGGCCATAGCCTCCGCGCACCACCATCTTCGGCGCAAACTGGTAGGCGAAACCGAAGCGCGGCTGAAAATCGCTCCAGTCCGTCACATAGTTTGTCCGCTGATTCGAAGACGCAAATACCTCGCCACCCTTCAATGCAGTTGTTATCGGAGCGCCAGTGACAGCATTGTTAAAGGTGATGCTTCCATTGTTGAGCGGACTGGTTACGTTGGGATCGAACCAGTTCTGGTGGTTGTAGCGATCCGTCCGAGGCAGCGTCACGTCATACCGCAGTCCCAGATTCAAGGTGAGTTTGTTCGTGGTTTTCCAGTTGTCTTGCACGAAGAAGCCGTACTGGTAGTTTGTGGTCGCGGGCCGGGACTGTATTTCGTAATACGAGCCCCATCCGTTGCTGGCGGGGGCTTGCGTAATCTTACCCATCAGGAAGCTGGCCATCCCGTCGCCACCGCAGGCGTCGATCCCTGAGGGACAGGCATTGGAGCCATCCTCAGCAAAGTCGAAAAAGCCATTGGGACCATTCGTCTGGATGTAGTTCATCTGGTGGATGCGGCCGTCAAAGCCAAACTTGATTTCGTGCGTTCCATGCAGCTTGTCTATCGTGGCTGCTAATTGCCCGGTATCCTGGCCTAGCAGCATGTTCTGAAAGGGGTCACTGCCGATGTTGGCAAAGCCGGCCGGGGCGTACATGTCGATGAACATCGCAGGAACGCCCATGAATCCGGTGCTGTTCAGATAGGAGGGGAGTCCCAACTTGCTTAGCGGGTCCGAAACTCCGTGCGGGCTGTAATTGAGGTAGTGCCACACGCCGCGGGTAAACCCGAGGGTTACGTTCATTAGCAGCGTGGGAGTAAACGTGTGGGTATCGTTAAGGGCAAACAGGTGGGCGTTAGTCCAGCCGGGCGCTCCCGAACAAGGGTCGGCAAAATTCTTGAAGCAATCGAGGCCCGTGCCGTGATCGTATTCGTAGGAAAACTTCCCACTCAACATGTTGTTCTGGGTGAAGCGATGGTCAATTTTGACGTCGAACTTGCTCGCATACGACAGGCGCGATCCGGAGCCGACCCAGTTCTGGTAAATGCCTCCGGCGGTGAAGTTTGGCTCTGGGAACAAGGCCATCATCTTGAGTGCGACGGGATCGATCAAATTGCCCTTAACTCCCGGGACCGGCAGAGAACTGGCAGGCGGGCAGGGGTTGCCGTTAAGAGCCGCAGCATTGCAACCCGGACTGATGTAGTTGGCAATATTGTTAAACGGAATGAACGTTGTGGCGCTGTTCGCGACCGGCCCGCCCGCATTCGGGTCGTTATGCCGCAGATAAGGGTCCCATATCTGACCGGCAGCAACGCTGCACAGGCCGGTACTGTCGAATGTTCCTCCCTGCGCTCCGCAAACTTCGCCAAAATCGCCGGCACGCATGAGATCGCTGGGCATTGCCCCGGAGCGCGCATCCAGGCTGGTCGTCTTTGACCGGTCCCAGTCGAAGAAGAAGAAAGTCTTGTTCTTGATAATGGGACCGCCGATGGTGAATCCGTAATTGTTACGGCGCAACGGTGGAATGGGTTGGCCGGCCCGGTTGGCGAACCAGTCGTTCGCGTCAAACATGGCGTCGCGGAAGAATTCGTACCCGCTGCCATGAAACCTGTTCGTCCCCGAGCGTGTGATCACGTTGACGATGGAGCCGCCCGAGAAGCCGAACTCCGCACTGAAGTTCGTCTGCTGCACCTTGAATTCTTCGACGGCCTCAGGCGATGGAACATAAGTCGCTTGTGTAATACCGCCATTCGGCTCTGAATTCGTCACCGAGGCGCCGTCCATCAAAATGTCCGCAGTCGATCCCCGGCTTCCGTTGGAAACGAAGTTCGTTCCCGTACAAGTGGCGTCGCACTGGTCGTCCATCGGCGTAACGCCCGGTGCCAGCGAGGTCAGCACGACCACGTTGCGATCAATCAGCGGCAGATCATTAATGAACTTGCGATTGACGACCTGCCCGGTCTCGGCATCTTCGGTTTGAATGGCCTGTGCTTGTGCACCTACCTCAATTACCTGACTCGCACCCGCCACCTTCAGCATTAGATTCGTGGTGGCGTTTTGGTTGATATCGACTTTGAAGGGCGAGCTGACTACCTTCTCGAAACCCTTCACGTCCGCGGAAACGGCGTAGGTTCCTGGCGCGACCGAGCGAAATAGATAACGACCGCTACTGTCCGAGGTCGTAGTGAACGAGAATCCCTTCTGCTGATCCGTGAGTACCACCGTGGCTCCTTGCACCACGGCGCCGGTCGCATCGGTTAACTCTCCACTGACTGTTCCGAAGTATGCTTGTGCGCACAGCATCGATGGCAGCACAAGTGCCATCGCGATGAATGAGACCACAAGCACTGATTGCGAGAAATGGGGGGGCGAACAATAAGGGAGCGCATCTGACCCTCCTTGAATTCACTCGGACGGGAATTGACGGACTGCTTGCGAGATTATCGCCGCCATCCTACACAAAGCTGGCCCTTCGCGCTAGTCCCAGCATCACGCAAAAAACGATTTAATAGAAATTTTCTTCTTGAAGAAGACCGTTGACTAGTGCTAGAGGATCAATGCGCCGGACAAAACGCTGGGCCATTGTTGGCTGTTGGTGTTTGCTCAGTTGGGATGGAAAAGCTTCAGATCCAGAAGTCGCGCTCGTTGCTGCCGGACTTGCTTTGACCCGCGCCCGCAGCATGGCTGACGCTAGGTTCGACTCGATTGCGCCCGGCGCCTTTCGCGGCGTACATGGCGCTGTCTGAAGCGTGCAGCACTTTCTCCATTTCCGCCGCCGCGGTGCCTGTCGCGATCCCGAGGCTCAGGCTGACCTTCACGTGCGAGCCTCCAGCCATGATGCTGCACGATGCGACGTGCGTGCGCACGCGCTCGGCGAGTTCCCATGTTTCTCCAAGGCCGCAACCGGGAGCGATGATCAGAAACTCCTCCCCGCCGTACCGTCCAACGGAATCATAGGGACGCACCATCGCCGCAACTCCGCTGGCGATAATGCGAAGCACGACATCTCCGGCGGCATGCCCACGGCTGTCGTTGATGGCTTTGAAGTGGTCAACGTCGAGCATAATGACGCCCACGGACTGATGGTCGCGCTCTGCGCGCAGCAATTCGCGCTCGAGTATGTCGAGAATCGCCTTGTGATTCCACAACGCAGTCAGGCTGTCATGCGAGGCTTCCCGACGCAGAGCATCTTGAGTTCGGATCAGCCGGTGCTGCGTAATCAGCAGGCGTGCGCTCGAACAGAGGAACGAGGGTGCCACTACCAAGGCGGCCAAGGCCATATGCTCACGTGCGATGCGCAGCGACATCAACAGCACTACCATCGGGTACAACATGTAAAACAGTTCGGTGTGGATCCGCTTTTCGCGAACCGGTCGCTCCAGTGACAGTTCGGGCGGTTCCGCCTGTTTCCATGCCGTCGCGATCGCTGTCGGTGCCACCAAGAGTGCGCTCCAGAGCAAATCGAACCACTGACCCGTCGGCAAACCGCGTCCCGGGCCGTAGTAGTACAACGCGTCCACGCAGCCGGACACCGCCAGAAACGTTCCCATTGAACCAAACAGCCAGCGCACGTCGCGCGACCGAGCGATGATTCCGCGCAAGACGAATGCACCCGCTACCAGCCCGTAGCCCGCGAAGTACGGAGCCCACACTCCATGGGCCAATTCTCCTGGAGTTTCGGACTTCGGAAGATAAAAGAAGTACACGTACGCAGCAACGCAAACCAGAACTCCCTGCACGAAGTCGAGAGCAATGAGCGAATCGACGCGCCCGGTTTCGTGCTCCGGGTCAAGAAGCAGCGCCATGCCCAGCGGAACGAACCAGAAGCAGAAGATGAGGTTCGTGATCCAGGGGATCGTAGTCGTGCGATGCAGATCATTGACGATGCTGAGACCCTGCGAGGTCATCCACAACACATAGGCCGCGATAGCCAGGTGCCAGAACGCGCGGGCCATTCCCTCGGAACGGGCCGCTGCGTGTACCAAAGCTGCGATCAGCAATCCGCCGAGCGCGAACTGAATTATGTCGGAGATAAGTCCTCCGGGCGGACGATTCCCCAAGCCGAACAACACACCGACGTGCGTCAGCCATAAGACACCAGCGGCAACCACAATGGCGCGGGAACGCGACACTACGCTCCTTTCAAACAGCAAACTTGTACCGATGTACGTAAAGGGGAAGGATCACCCGCACTTTATAGCGGTCCAGCAATTTCGGAAATGACGCCCCTTACAGCCCTGAGACCTTACACCGCACCCTTCAGTATCGGTGACCGAGGCTGTGAATTCCATGTGCCAATAGTAATCGACGCGGGATTACGAATCCCGGAAAAATCTAATCCCATTCCCGCAAAATAGTGTTGAGAATCTCAACAGCATCGCCAAGAGCTCGCACTTCTTCCTGAGTTAAGCGATTCAGTTGTGAGGCGAGATAGGCGATGCGCCGCTCGCGTCCCTTCTGCAATATCGATTTCCCTTTGGCAGTAGCCTGGATCTGCATACGGCGGGCGTCTGCTGGATCGACCGCGATATCGATTAATCGGCTCTTAGCGAGTCCAGCCACGATGCGGCTCATAGTCGGCGGCTTGACTTGCTCCGCCGCGGCCAATTCGCCGAGTGTCTTCGGCCCGCCAAAGACCAGCACCGATAACGCCGACAAACGAGCCGGACCTTCACCAGTGGCGACGTCTTGTTTGCGCACACGACGCAGCAAGTGAATAGCCGCAGAGTGCAGCCGGTCGGCGATCGCAACGGCTTCCGGCTTCGGGCTTTCGGCTCTCTGCTTCTGGACCTCCTGCCCGGCAGGTCGAATCCCAAATCCCGGAGACGGAAGCCGGAAGCCGGAAGCCGGAAGCCCTGGCGGATTCGAGACGGGGTCGGGTAGGGAACGTTTGGGAAGGGCAGGGCTTTCAGCCGTGCCGTCAGAGCTCAACAAGGATGCCGGCTTTAGCCCCTCAGAATTGCTTGTTCCTTCTGGCGAACCATTTCTCAGACTTCTAGTGTTCCGGTTTTTGCGCCCGCTGCTTTTTTTCGTTGACATTAGACTCCGAATATAGTTAGCTATGCTAACTAATTCGATATAACGAGGTCAAGACCATGACAAACGGACCAGGAATCACAAAGTTGGGCCAGATTCAGATTCGCACGCACGACGTAGAGCGCGCAGCCGACTTCTATGAGAAGGTGCTTGGGCTCAAGCTGCTGTTCAAGGCGCCGCCGGGGCTGGCTTTCTTCGAATGTAACGGAGTTCGGCTGATGCTCGACCGCCCGGAAAAGCCCGAGTTCGATCACGCAGCATCGATTCTCTATTTCGCGGTACCTGACATCAAAGCCGCACACGCGGGACTAAAAGAGAAAGGCGTACGCTTTGAAGACGAGCCGCACATGATTGCACGCATGCCCGACCACGATCTGTGGATGACATTCTTCCGAGACACCGAAGAAAACTTGCTGGCCCTGATGAGCGAGGTGAAGAGATAACCCGGTGCCAACCTCCTGTCAGACAGCACGAACGCGGTCAATATGCGTTTGTCGCCTGGTATCGCCACTTCCGGAGCTGGTCGATTGGTGAAAAATCTCGTTAACCACTCAAAACATCGGGATTGGAATTCTGAGTACTACGCCCGATTGCGACAGTTCGGAAAACGCAACAAGAAAAGCGTATGATCGGACCGTCGTCATGGAGGCGAACCTGAATCATCTCCTAGTCAACCTGTGGTAGGACGACGGCGGCCACGACATCGCAGAATCCGCGGTTGTGCTGGCCGTTATTCTGGTATTGGTATTTGGCACGATCCGCATGGTCGGAAGCAATGCGAACAACGCGTTTTCGCCGGTAGCCAGTTCACCTCAATAGAATTACGTTTTCTCGGAGCCTGAGACTAATGTACGTCCCATTCTTGCTATTCGTGATCGTGATTGTTCTTGTTTTGATCTTCTGGGAATTGAGCAAGATTCATAGTCGCCTCAAGAAAATCCTTGCCGCCCCACATGACACCATGAAGGGCAATAAGGACACCCAACCGTGAAGATCAACGGGTCAGAAAATCAGAGTGAGATCGCCCTGATCGGATGCTCCGTCTATCCGTGCCGCCATTCAAAGCGGATTACTTCCTGAGTAGCGGCCTCATCCATGCCGAAGGCGATTCGGGTGACTCCGAAAGCGGAGTAACTCGTTATTTCAGCTTCACGAAGAGCAACACGAAAATCGCCCATACTCCGACCGTCATGGGAAACTGCGCCAGAGAGGCTTCCTGCAGCGCACCTCCTCTGGGCAGGATATACGTCGCCGCCATCATCGCGAGAGCGGTGAGCACTGCAAGAATAAGTCTTTTCCAGTTCATGCGTGTCGGTCTCCCTTTCCCGTTTGGGACTTCAAGAATCGCAGCGATTGTACACGTCTTTTGCGCTGCGGAGGTCCTGAGCCCTATGGCCTGATAACAAAAGTCATCTTCATCGTCTCTATGGTTCTTGTGCTATCGATCACATCGTCCTTATCTGAGTTTTTAGTGTTTGGGGCGTTCTCACCAGGAGTATTTGAATGAGAGCGGTCACCTTCGCTGGCGAGTCCTATTACGACGCCTCACAAATTGCGCAGCGGCAGTGTGTTGTTCGCGGGGTGCTGCCGAAATAACAGCCGACAGAGTTGCTATTGGGATGCACGAGAGCGGTGGTCGAGTTCACCGAGCACCTTCTGGAGCCTCTGTTTCTGATATGGTTCCGCATCGGGGCGCGAATAAACAGAGATAGCAGGCTGAACATGCTTTTCGGCCGCTGCGTAGTCCCCGCGACGAAGTGCAATCTCTGCGCGGCTCAGATCGAGCGTTGCGGACCAATCGGGAACCCCAACCAATTGCGCAACGACTTTCGGGTCGATGCCATCAATCAGCCTGGAAGCCTCGTCCAGGCGATTACGCGCGATCAGACAGTCAGCCAACGCATCAGCAGTCGCCGAGGTGAGTCCGGCTTTATCTCCAAATGACTTTCGGGCGGTTTCGTATGCGTTGCGTGCATTTGCCTCTCCCTCTGCAGTATGTCCGGAGCGGCACTGCGCCGTGGAAGCATCGGCCAACGAAGCGATTGAGAAAAATGCAGATGCACCCTGCTTCTGGACAGCCAGCTGGTGAAGTTCCATTCCGTCCCGAATCGCATCATCCCATCGGCCGAGCGTTCCTTCACATTGCGCACGAGTGGCCAGGACTTGCATCGAGAGTTCGTGATCACGGCCTAACTTGGCGACGAAGCTGGGATAGATGTGATTCGTTTCGTCCACCGCTTCTGCATTCTTGTTCTGGATCATGAATGCCTGAGCCAGATTGAGACGAACGCGAAGTACATCCGGGCTGTCGGCACCGCTGCTGCGCGAGTATGCTGAAATCAATTCGCGAAAAAGTTTTTCTGCTTCCACGCCATTGCCTAGGCGGATATTCGAAAAAGCAAGCCGCTGCTTAAAAGCCAGACGAGTGTTCTCATCGATTTCGGGAACGTTTGGAGCCAAGTCCGACGCAGCCTGAAAATTCTGCTTAGCGAACTGCGCATTATTGTCGATCAGCGCGATCATACCTTGAGCATTGGAAAGCCACACTTTGAGATCATTGCGCGGGTGTGAAAGCTTCCCGACTTTCGCTTCTTGAGCCAAGAGGAGGGACTTGGCCTTATCTAGAGTTCCGCCTTGATAACTGCGCGCCTCCAGCGCGGCGCGCTGCAGATTGACGATAATTGCATCCTGCGAGAGATCGCCGTCAGACTGAAGAAACAACGCTTCAGCGCGTTCGTACTCCTGCCGTGCGTCCGAGTAGTTGGTGCGGAGATCGAGAGCACGCGCAATAGTCTGATGCAATTGAGCTGCGATCTTAGGCTCGTTTGAAAATTGGCGGTCGATTGCGGGGGAAGCCCGTTTGACGGCATCAACCAGAGTCTCATCTGCCTTACCGCTATTAAACGGGTTGCTACGGCCAAGAAGATCATTCGCAAGAAAATGATTGACCGCACTGGCGATTTCGGTTTGGCGATCGGCGATCCTGCGCTCAACCACGGCTCGGCGGTACAGAAACAGACTTGCCCCTAAACCGATTGCGAGAGCCGCAACTGCAGCGGCAATCCATGGCCGCCTTGCTCGGGCGTTGGACAGCTTCTTCTCTGCCGCCACAGCCCGCCGCTCGGTTTGCTGAATCCGATTTAGCTCAACTCTGCGGATCTCCAGGCTCTGAAGACGCTCTGCGAGTTCGGCGGCGCTGTTGAGCCGGCGACCGGGATCTCCGCATGCAGCTTCGGCGATATCTTCTCGAAGTAATGGATCAGCTACGTCAGCCTCCCAGCCCGGGGAGAGCGGCTTTCGAAAATCTCCTACGATAAGCTGATACAGAATCACGCCCAGAGCGTAAACATCGGATGAAGTCGTTGGCGAGTGACCGCTGAGTACTTCGGGGGCGAGATACATGAGAGTGCCGGTTAGGGGAGAGTCTGCCGCGGCCACCTGAGTGAATCCCAGGTTCGTAATTCCCAAAGCACTCAGGCGGGCTGGATCGGCCAAGGCACCGCTGCCGAAATCAGCGACTTTGATCTGCCATAGGCCATCGTCTGCCTGATCTTCTCCAGTTTGAGAACTGACTAGAATGTTCGCAGCTTTCAGATCCTTGTGAAGCACGCCTACTTCGTGGGCGGCCGCCACCGCTTTGGCGATGTCGACCAGAATGTGCAACCGCAGTGCCAGCGGAGTTTTCAGCAGTCCTTCTTGAGACTCCGCCCATTCCGCCAAATTAATGCCACCATATTCGCTTTCCAGAAAGAACGGTGGCGAATCGAAATTCCACTCCAACACTCGAACAAAGTCTGGACGATCTCCAAGTGATTCGCGGAGGAAACGAGCCAGAGTCACTTCGCGTTTGAGGCCTTTAAGCTCAATTCCGTCGGAAGCGAACTTGAAAACCCGGGCTTCATGGGTTTTGGGGTTCTCGCCGATCCAAACTTCGCTAGATCCGGCAAATTCGAGGGATCGGATCAGGCGCCATTGATCTCTTCCGGGAACAGAGTCTCCGGCCTTCAAGCCCAATTCCGGCCACAACCCACCGCTTATCGGCTTGCTCTGAACCGGGACAGCAAGACGGTAGCCGGTTCGTGGCACGGTGAGGATGGTCAATTGCTCCTCGTCCCCGATCGCTTTACGCAGCTTTGAGATTGCGGTTGCTAACGATCCGTCGACCACCGCCGTGCCCGGCCAGACCGACTCGAGCAACTCGTCTTTCGTTACAACTTCGCCCGCATGTTGAAGAAGATAGAAAAGGACCTCCAGTGGTTTCGCCTCAAGATCGGCCGCTCTTCCATTCACCCGCAACTCGCGCCGCGATTCGTCTACTTCGCAACTAGCAAACTTCCATAGGCGCGCAGATTGATCGCGGACTCCCGCAGCGGAATCATTGCGAATCATGGATTTAGCTTTCTTTAGAGTTCTTTAGAACTCCGTCAGGACACCAAACGGGGGAGTGTGCAAACTATCGACCCAACAGCACCTCGGGCGCTATACCTCGGGTTCGGTTGCCACAGAACCGCCCCGAGTATAGCAAAAAGCGCTATCGTCCGGGGTCTGAGATTCCAGAACCCGTCAATGGCGGTAATGGACCTACCCGAGGAGGCGTTATGAATTTCGCAAGAGTCTTCAGTTTTAATCGATCGCTGGCCCTGTCCGTTCTCGCATTGGCCGGATTCTTCGCTGTATCCGCCAGTGCGCAAACCTACACCAAGCTCTATACCTGGCCGGAAGATACCCGCAACGATACGGGCATCGGGTTGGCCGGGCTCATGACCCAGGGACGAGATGGCAACGTCTACGGCACTGTCGGAGACGACAACAGCAACGCCGCAGGAAGTGCCTTCAAAATGACGACCTCGGGAGCCTTCAGTCGAATCTATAGCTTTTGCTCGCTTGCCAAGTGCGCTGACGGTTCCCAGCCCTGGGGTGGACTAAGCTTGGGTAAGGACGGCAATTTCTACGGCACGACGATGTGGGGAGGATCACTCAGTTCGGGCACTGTCTTCAAACTCACTCCGGCGGGTGCGTTAACGACGGTGTGGAACTTCGACAATGGTCCAGATGGAGCTGCTCCTTGGTATCCCCCGCTGCAGAGTCTTATCGATGGCGACTTTTATGGAGTGAGCAGCACGCAATACGGGGGCGACTACGGAGCGTTCTATAAGCTGGTGCCGACCGCAACCCCGCCATACAAGGAATCTGTTCCAATCAACTTCAACTATACGAATGGAAATGATCCGAACCTTCCGACGCAGGGAACGGACGGCAACTACTACGGATCAACACTCTCCGGTGGCACCAAGGGACTGGGGCTTGTCTATAGAACCACGGCGGCGGGTGTAGAAACGATATTTCACAACTTCACAGGTTATGCTGGCAATCAAGATGGAGCCAATCCTATCGGCGCGATGGTCGAAGGCAACGATGGTGCCTACTACGGCGTTACGTGGCTAGGGGGTTCGAGCAATCTCGGAACGATCTTCAAGGTAACGTCAAACGGAACATACACTCTACTTCACAGTTTTACTGGCCGGCCGGATGGCGCCTATCCCCGATCCGGACTGATTCTCGGCAGCGACGGAAGTCTCTACGGCACCACGCTGAATGGCGGAACGGCCAATGACGGCACCATCTACAAAGTTGCACTGTCGGGACAGGTGACTGTTCTCTACAACTTTTGTTCGCAGACGGGTTGTGCCGATGGCTTCTCGCCGGTGATTCCGCTTCTGCAACACACAAATGGGAAATTCTACGGAAGCACAAGCGGCAACTCCCTGGGAGGCAGCTATTTCTACAGCCTCGATACAGGCCTTGCTCCATTCGTGAAGATGGTGAACTGGCTCGGAAAAGTCGGAAACACCGTCGAGTTGCTCGGCCAGGGATTCACAGGCACTACCGCAGTATCGTTCAATGGCGTGCCCGCTACTTTTAACAACAGCTCCGACACTTATATGACGGCGACAGTGCCAGCGGGTGCACTGACAGGAACTCTGACCGTTACCACCTTTACTGGTTCGATGGTCAGCAATCGCGCCTTCCTGGTCCTGCCAGGGATTAGCAGCTTTACTCCCAGCGGTACCGTCGGCTCAAAAGTCACAATCACTGGAATGAGCCTTACACAGACCACTAGAGTAACGATTGGTGGCAAGCCTGCTTCCTTTACTGTGATTTCAGATACTCAATTGACGGCTACCGTGCCTGTGAACGCACTCACGGGAAAGAAGATTACTGTAACTACGGCGGGAGGATCTACCTCGAGCGCAGGCACCTTTGCGGTGGTGCCATTGGTAAAGACCTTCTCGCCTACTACCGGGCCGGTCGAAACTGCCGTCACGATCAAAGGCTATTCCTTCACGGGCGCTACCGTAGTTACATTCGGCGGAGTCGCAGCAACAAGCTATTCCGTTATCAACGACAACGAGGTTGACGCGCTGGTCCCAAATGGTGCAGTCACCGGTCCAATCGGTGTGACTACACCAGGAGGGACTGGTTTTAGCTCAACCAATTTCACTGTCACGCATTGAGTTGAAGATTGTGGCTGATAGGGCCGTCCGCAAGCTCGGGCGGCGTTTTTCTTTGAGTTCGCGCCGTGCGATCTGCGGAAAGGAGACGCCTGTTGAAAGAGGGCGATCACAGTGATCGCATCGGTGTGACGAAAGCTGGCCGAGCTGTCGCCTCATCACTCATCTGCCGGACTTCAAACTCTCCCATTGTTCCCTGTGAAATCGCTGCCTATCGCAGCTATGATGGTTAGTCTTATGCCTGAAATCGATGGAAAGATCACCCACGTCAGCGACACAGCCCTGATGGT
>DATFQQ010000116.1:0-16562 GCA_035264195.1 Candidatus Sulfotelmatobacter sp.
CGCCAGCCGGCGAGCCACGAACTTAACTCTCTCATCCATCACCGAACACTCCTTCCACGGCATCCACTTTCCTCCCCGAAAGGGAAGAAAGTGTAACCTATGTGTCCGGTACGATCTGTTACCTATGTCTCGGGTCGCTCATTCGTCTGGTTCTTTCAGGAACCGGCGGGGCATGTCCATTTTTTACTTTTGAACTGGACCCTGCGGCATCAGAGTTGCCATCCAGAGTGTCGCGTTTAGAAGCAGGCAGAATCCGGCCGACTAACGCCTGGTCGTGCCAGTGGAATAGCTTGTGCGTGATTTTCCACTCGCCATTGCATTTGAGCAGGGTGAACACGTCAGATGCACGGGCATTTGTGCCAGCCAGCTTGCCGGACCAGCGTTGCACTTCCAAATGAACGATGGCAATGCTCTCGATGATCTCGATGCGTGCGAAGCGAGGATCGATATTCGGCGCCGGGCCATTCGCGGTGATCCACTCAAATACGTGCTCAACCGGCCCGCTGTATTCGACTCCCTGACAGTAACCGGAGATGGTTGCGGAAGGATGAAACGCAGAGCGCATCAGATCGCCGTCGCCGTCGCGAGCGGCCGCTATATAAAGGTGCATGGTGCGGGTGATCGCATCATGCTCGGTGAGATACGCGTTGGCAAGCGGTTTAACTGCGGAGAGCGTCTCGCTCAGATCAGTTGAGCTTGGTCGTGGACACTTGGTACGGGAGCGGCTCCACGCTTCGATCTCATGCCGGAAGGCGAAGACAGTGTCCTGCCTTTCGTGCTCGCGGCGGTGGACAGGGAGCCCCTCGCTCGCCTCCCATCGGCGCACAGTGCGTTCGCTGCGGTCGAGGTACGCGGCGATCTGTTTCCACGACTCCAGCGTTTTCTGTGGAGTGTTCCGCTCAGGCATCCCCAGAACTCCCGCGCGGAAGTATACCTGAAAATCAGGCCGCTGCAGTTCGTTCCGCAGCGTGCCAATGAAACGCTTTCTGGATGATCTTCCATCCGCTGGGCGTCTTTAAGAGCGTGAACAGGTCAGACATGCGCACATCCGAACCAGCCAGGTTGCCGCTCCAACCCGCGACCTCAAGACGAACGACGGCGATCGAGTCGAGGATGTCGACACTCACGACGCGGGGCTCGATATTGGGAGCCGGACCGTTTTTGTCGATCCAGTCGAAAAGGAATTTGGTGCCGACGGCGAGTTGTTCGCCAGCATAGCCGAAGAATGAAGCTTCGGGGTGAAAGGCAGGACGCATCAGCTCGCTCTTGCCTTGTTTGCTTCCGTCAACGTATATCTGGATCGTCTTGACGATTCGGTCGTATTCCGTGAGATATTCGCTCTTATTCATTAGCAGACAGTAGGATTTGATCGCGCGGGGCGTCAACAGCCAAACGTGGCCAAACACGGTAAAACGAGTCTTCACACGTGGAAGAGAGGGCCTCGCCGCAGAGCTTGTAAAGGCTGGCATGATCTTGTCCGAAGCCGCAGCGTAAGGCTACATCGCCGGCTCGAGTGGCTTGGCGTCGGACTCGGTGTCTCATGGTTCTGCTCGGGGCGACGATCGCTGTAGTCATGGGGCGTTTCGAGGCCCATCAACTCCACCAGGCTGACCCGACATTTCTGAGCATTCCGTTTTACGACATGCTGGCCTTCGGAATAATGCTTTGGCTAGCTATTTTCTGGCGCAGTAAGCCCGAACTGCAGCGGCGTTTGCTCGTTTGCTCTTCCTCGTGACCTGCTCGCTCATGGATGCGCCGTTCGGTCGTTCGGACTTCATCTCCTACCACTATCTCTTCTTTGTATGCCTCGATCTAGTGGCGATATTCGGCGTTGTGCGGAATCTGATCGTGAAATCAGTGCGTGCACCTTGTGTATCGCTGCGCCTTGCCGTTGATGATCGTTTGCCAGGCATTCTCAATCGACCTCTGGCGCGGTAATCCAGCTTGGTGGCTCAGGGCGTCGCACGCGATCGTGGGCTAACGTGCAGAGTTCAATGAGCGTAAAGGCTTCTGATCACACGTAAAACCAGCACGCGAACATAAGTGTTGCGTCCGTTCCTAGACGAGATCGTCGAGCTTTAAAGCTTGCGGTCCACCCTTCCACGAATTTTCGAACTGTTTTTGGACGAATCCGGCGTCGTACTCGCGTTTTTGTTGCAGCAAAGACTGCTTCAGGCCAAACAGCGAGCGTGGGTTGCGCGGATTGCGGTCGAGATCTTCACGGAAGACCTTTTCCGCGGCCGCCGCGTCTCCCGACATCAGCAGCGCACCGCCAAGGTTTTCCCGGACGGGATAGAACCAATCTGGCGGCTCGCCATAATTGAGCTTGTCTTGGATCGCGACGGCTTCGCGCAGCATGGCGATCGCTCCGGCAGTGTCTTTCTTAGCAATTGCGATCTTGGCGCCGAGCACGTTTTCAGCGATCTTCATGATGTCTTTCGCTTTGTTGTTGATCGGCATTTGAAAGATCACATCCGAAGGCGTTGCGGCCTCGGCCTCAGCGACAATCTTGTATTCAGCGTCAGCTTCCGCCAGCTTGCCCGTGCCTGCCAAAGCGAGACCGCGCCCGAAGCGCCAAAATACAGTAGCGGTTTTCAAGGAAGCATCGGGTGCTGGCATCTTAAGAATCTCGTTCCAATGGTGGAAGCGAACCTCGACCGCCACCGGAATCGTCATGAACCCTTCAAGGGGCGGCATATCCTTAACGTGCGGTCCCACGTTAGCAACAAGCAGTTCGGCATTCTTCTTTGCTTCCGCGTAGCGCCCGTTCATGGCTCCGCACATGGCCACGAAGTGCAGGTTGTGGCTGTAGTACATCATGGGGTATATGCCTTGCGCACCAGTTGTCTTGATGTACGCGCGATCGACATTCGCGGCCTCTTCGTTCGTCTTTACCGCGGCGTCGTAATCTCCGGTGCGAATGTAGATGTGCGCCGGCATATGCACGATATGTCCGGCGCCGGGAGCCAAGGACGCAAGTTTGTTCGCTCCTGCCAGTGCGCGGCCGGGGTCGTTCGACGCTTCCACGGAATGAATGTAGTAGTGAATGGCGCCCAGATGGTTGGGATCGCGCTTCAGCACGGATTCAAGCGTGGCTACGATTTCCTCAGTGCCCGCTTCGGGACTGCCGTCCTGATGCCACAATCCCCATGGGTGCAGATTCATTCCGGCTTCGGCAAAGAGCGTCGCCGCATCGAGGTCGTCGGGAAATTTTGCAACGACCTGCCTCATCGCATCGCGATAGTCTTCAGCGGCCTTCTTTAGATCGGAGTTTGGATCGGCCGGGAAGCGCTTCGCCATCGCCTGAATGTAGGCCTGTTCACTCGGGGAAGCGCCGGAAGTCAAATCGACCGCTTTTTGAACTGCTTCATGGGCTCGCTTGTAGCGCTCGGGATCCGCGGGATCGTTGTAGTTCGGTCCCACGGCTTCCGCAACACCCCAATACGCCATCGCGAGAGTTGGATCGAGATCCGCTGCGTGCTGAAATGAGCGCGCTGCCTCATCGTGATTGAATGCATAGATGAAACGCAGCCCCTGATCGAAGAATTGCTGCGCCTGCAGATTTCGCGTCGACACCGGATGGCGTAAATCGCCAAGGCCCTGCACAAGACTGACGGGATGGACCGAAGCGTGTGCGGCATGATCTTCCGCCACCGCAAGGGCGCACAGCAACACACAGCAAAGCAAATGGGCCAGAGTTTTCATCTGGGCGACCTCCTGGATTTTGTCCAACGAGCCCCAACTGCACAGAGATGTGCTGGCAAAGACAGACCAATAGTGCCGACAGATTATGCCAAATTTGACCGTTTGCCAAGTCGTTGCGGTGGTCCTATCGGTAGCACGTGGTATGCCCGGTTGAGATAGCAGATGAAATGTCCGCTTGGCGGGCGATAAGAATTAAGAGACCCTGCGACGCATGGACTCTTACACGAGGGCCGCGATGGAGCGGGCGATGAAGTACAAGGCATGAGTTGCAAGCAATGGCAAGGCGGTGTTTCGCGTGCGAGTCCGTAGGCATGTCGCAGTTTGTCGCTTTACTTAAGTCCTCAGATTGCATAAGTTCACGCAATCACTGCGATTCTGGGTTCCCAGCGCCTGAATCCTCTGGCACTAAAAATTGGTGACCACTCTTACTGCGTACAACAATTAGCGTCCTTAAGTCTTACCCCTCACGAATTCACGGAGGCGCCCCGTGTCGTCCCGCATTTTTCCGCACCCGAGAGACTCAAGTGGAAACAGGCCTATATGGCGGCTGTTCTAGAAAAGGACGGCAGACGCTTGCCGCGGTTAATTCAAGACGCAAGACAGAAGCTATCCGAACGGCTCCACGAACTTTGGGGCACAGGGCCGGTTCCGAGCGAGGAGGTCGAAGCAATCGACGACGCCTTGTACTTGCTGCAAGCGTTACTCGGCAGTTTGCCGTACCGCGATGGAACTGGCTCGTGAAGCCGGTCGGTTGCTCGCGTTGAAAGAGATAACCCAGTCACTCGATTTGTTGGGAAGAAATGTGAGTTGATTATGAGGCTGGTCTGTGCGTGGTGTGGCACCGCGATTAAACGACCCGGTTACAGTCAGATAGTTGACCCTGAGACCAGTCATGGGATGTGTCCAGTTTGCTCTGACGCCCTTGTCTCCCAGGAGCGTGGCGCATCATTGCAGCAGCATCTCGACACTATCCCGATTCCTGTTCTCCTTATTAACGACGGGAACGGTGTCGTGTCCATGAACGCCAAGGCGTGCGACATTCTGGGAAGAAAAACGGGCGAAACGCAGACGCAATTACTCGGAAAAGTCTTTGACGTGTCCATTCCCGTAGTGCCGAAGGATGTGGTCGCACCATTCATTGTTCAGGCTGCGCCATTCGCAGAAGCGTCACGATGACATTCAACACGGGAGAGTCCCAAGTGTTGGTCCCGGCAACCTCAGCCTCGCAAATCTGGATCAAATCTCAGAAGCTGTCACTGCGATCACGACGGTCAAGATCGGCGGATTAGTTCTTCTGCATATGGAGTAGGGAGGAAGAGCCCTTTGAATTCTCGAGCAGCTAGGAGAACAAGAAGTCCAGAACCTCTTTGTCCGCTCGACTCCCTCGAGCCAAATCGTCGATTACGATCATGTTTCTGACTGAGGCGGACCCTCACGTCATGATTGCCGAGGAGGTGTCGGTTTTCGGCGCACTCGTCATGATTCGATCAAATACGTTCTTTACTACCCTGTCGCATCGAGTTGCATGGAAGCTGAATGCCTCTTTTCGCTCCATCCCCGCTTTTGCGAAGAGACTCTTGCGTAGCAACGCCCGTGCGCGATGGAGACGAACTTTGACATTCTCCTCGGTGAGGTTCAAAACCGCCGCAGTTTCAATCGTGTTCATTTCTTCCACGTCGCGAAGGATAAACACCGCCCGATAGGCATCGGGCAACTGTTCCACTGCTTCTTCGAGCAATCCACGAATCTGCGAAGTTGACGCTTGCTGTTCCGGATTCAGCGCCATCGAGGGAAAGGCTTCCATGGGGTCTTTCTCCCGTTCTGACATCGGTTGCAACTCCTGATATCGGTTTCCGCGCCGCCGGCGCATGAGAGCCTCGTGTACGGCAATCCTGGTCAGCCAGGTGGAAAACTTTGCTCTCCCCGCAAACTGGCCGAGGTGCTCGTATGCACGAACGTATGCGTCTTGCATGACGTCCTCAGCTTCGCTGTCGTTGCGCAGAATGGCCCGGGCTACGCGGTAGAGCCGCTGGTTGTAGCGGCGCATGACGATTTCAAACAAATTCGTCTCGCCGCCGAGCACACGGGCTACGACTTCCTCGTCACTCAGCGGATCCTGGGAAGGGACCGGCTTCATTAAGGTCGCCATACGGGCACTCCCATTCAATGGAGTCACAATAACAAGAAACGTTACAACTTAGATATCGATGCTGGGAAGCGAGTTGGCGGTTAGGTTGTAACCGATTGCCACCAAACGACTCCATTCTCATGAGGGCGGGAAACATTCACAAGTGGCCAAGTTCAACTTTGGAGGGACGCAATATTGCGAGAAGGAATGCTGATTGAAATCGAACGCGAACCTGGATTTGTAGAGAATTCAAGCCTGCAAGACCTCGTACGGGAAATGCTATGTCGGCTTGGAGAGGATCCTGAGCGTGATGGACTCAGGGACACTCCTGCACGCATGGCGCGATCGATGGAGTATCTGACCAAAGGTTATCGGGAGAGCCCGAAGGAAACGCTGCTGGGCGCGTTGTTCGATGTTGCGTACGACGAGATGGTGATCGTGAAGGACATCGAAATCTTTAGTCTTTGCGAGCATCACCTCCTGCCATTCTTCGGTAAGGCTCATGTCGCGTATATCCCTAACGGAAAAGTCATCGGCCTCAGCAAGACTCCTCGTTTGGTGGAAGTCTTTGCGCGCCGTTTGCAGGTGCAAGAACGTCTCACGACACAGATCGCAGAGGCGATTGAGCGTGCCGTCAAACCGCGGGGAGTTGGCGTTGTCGTTGAAGCGAGACATCTATGCATGATGATGCGGGGAGTGGAAAAGCAGCACTCCGCCACAATCACCTCATCCATGCTGGGCGCTTTTCGCGATAAGAAGACGCGGGATGAATTCTTGCTGCTGACTCACGGACAGAGTAACGCGTTCTAATTTTCCGGATTCGGACGGGAGTACGGGGAGAGGGCGCCGGGCCTCCGGTCAGGCGCCAACCAGCTGATGGTAAACGTTTTCCACGTTTTGTTTTACGAAACTCAACCAGCGTTCGGGAGACCCCTTCGACTAACGCCTGCGGCTCGGTCCGGCGATGCTCCTTTTCGCGGCTTGATAGCGCGATTTCCACGAACAAAGTTGCTGCAATGAACCCTCAGCGAAAAGATCGTGGAACGGATCGTAGAAAAGATTAAGTTCGCCGTTTTTTCCCTCCGGTGTCTAAGAAATACCAAGGGATTACCGTCCCAGCCGAGCACAGTGCGTTTATTAAAACTGGCAACCTCGTTGGGATTTTGCGATACAATGCGGGAAAACGTTTACCCGTTCGCATCCCGATTCGAGGACAAGATGATTCAGCTAGGCGATCTTGAGGTTTGGTTCGTCGCAGGAAGCCAGCATCTCTATGGGCCTGAGCCCCTGAAACTGGTCGAGGCCCATGCCAACAAAATCGCCCACTCGCTTGCCGAGTCGCCGGATATTCCCGTCAAAATTGTTGCCAAGCCGGTAATGACCGGCAGTGAGTCCATTCACAGGCTCTGCCTTGAGGCCAACAGCTCAAAGCATTGCATCGGTGTGATTGCCTGGATGCATACTTTTTCTCCTGCGCGCATGTGGATTGCCGGTCTTCGCGCGCTGACCAAACCACTGCTGCACCTGCATACGCAGTTCAATGAGGAGTTGCCTTGGTCGACCATCGATATGGATTTC
Source organism: Candidatus Sulfotelmatobacter sp. (assembly GCA_035264195.1). GTDB lineage: Bacteria > Acidobacteriota > Terriglobia > Terriglobales > Acidobacteriaceae > Sulfotelmatobacter. The sequence goes on from DATFQQ010000116.1 coordinate 7,412, forward strand.
ATGAATCTCAATCAGTCGGCGCATGGAGATCGTGAATTCGGATTTCTTGGGGCACGTACGAGGCTCAAGCGAAAGATCGTGGTGGGGTACTGGGAAGACCCTGAGGTCCAAGCCGAAATCGGAGCCTGGTCTCGGGCAGCCGGCGCATGGCAAGACGCGCAATTTCTCAGGATCGTCCGCTTTGGCGACAACATGCGAAATGTTGCGGTAACAGAAGGCAACAAAGTCACCGCGGAGATTCAGCTTGGCTACTCAGTCAACGGTTACGGCGTGGGAGATCTCGTTCACAAGATCAAACAGGCCAGCGACGCGGAAGTCGACAAGCTGACCTGCGTGTATGAAGACGCGTATGAAGTGACGACTTCGTTGCGGCGGGGCGGCGACAAACATTGCTCGCTCCGTGAAGCGGCTCGAGTAGAGATCGGCCTGCGCGCATTTCTGGCCGAGACTGGTTCACATGCCTTCACGGACACGTTTGAAGATCTGAACGGAATGCATCAACTGCCCGGCATCGCCGTGCAGCGGCTGATGTCGGATGGAGTTGGTTTTGGCGCCGAAGGCGACTGGAAGACCGCCGCTCTGGTGCGTGCGTTCAAAGTGATGAGTTCGGGCCTTAAGGGTGGTTCTTCATTTATGGAAGACTACACCTATCACCTCAAAGGACCGGGACAGGTCTTGGGAGCGCATATGCTGGAAGTGTGCCCGTCCATTGCGGACACAAGACCAACCGTAGAAATCCATCCGCTCTCGATCGGCGGCAAGGCGGATCCGGTGCGCCTGGTTTTCACCGCGGGGAGCGGCAAAGCGGTAAATGCTTCCATCGTTGACCTTGGCAATCGGTTTCGACTGATCGTGAACCAGGTCAATATGATTTCGCCAGAACATGCCCTCCCGAAACTGCCCGTGGCGAGAGCAGTCTGGGTTCCTGAGCCGAATCTGAAGGTAGCCGCGACTGCGTGGATTGCGGCCGGCGGCTCCCATCACACGGCATTGAGTCCGGCTCTGACGTTAGAGCATGTCGAGAATTTCGCAGATATGGCGGGTCTGGAACTGCTCGAGATCGGCAGCGACACATCAATCCGCGCGTTCCAAAACGAACTGAGATGGAACGATGTGTACTATCAGCACTGTGGGAATTGACGGTCTAGCCGAGAGAGTCTTAGTCGAACTTCTTCAGTCCGGCCAGTTCGAGCCCGACGTTAAATACAAAGACGGAACCATTCACAAAGTAACGTCGCCACAGGCGTGTGGGTTCTTTCAGGAAACGGTAGAACCACTCTAGTCCCGTCTCTCGCATCCAGACTGGTGCGCGGTTCAATTTCCCAGCATGGAAGTCGAAGCCAGCACCTACGCCATACAAGACCGGAACGGTAAGCCGATGGCGGAATTCGTCCATCCATGGCTCCTGGCGCAGAGTGCCCAGACCGCACCATACGATGTCGGGCGACGCCGACTCGATCGCCCGGGTAATGTTTGCCTTTTCCACCTCGGGTACGGGCCACGACGGTGACGAGTAAACGCCCGCCACTCGCATCCCATATTTCTTCGTACACAGCCGGGCAAGTTCTTCGGACACCCGGTTCCCATAGAAGAAGTGCTTGTATTTTGGACCTGTCTGGCTGAATACGGCTGCCATAACTTCAGGCCCGGCGGAGCGCCGTTTGACGTACTTGAAGCCATGGATCTGCCCTAGAGTCCTCATCGGAACGCCATCCATGCAGTTCAGGTCCATCCGATTCAGCGTCTCTCTGAATTTTCGATCGTCGAGCGCAACTGACGCGCCATGCATTCCCGTCGAACAAGCGCAATGGACACGCTTGCGGTCCTTAATCCAGTGATCGAGCACGCGAAGGATGTCTGGGACCTGGAGTGTATGAACGCGCACGCCCAGCACACTATAGCTGGGAATTTCTATCTCGCCGGATTCCGGGATCACAATGCCGCTGGACATTGCCTCTTGGAGGCGTCTTGCTTTCTCGGGAATCGGTAAAACTTGTGCGTTCACTTGTTCCTCCTCGCCGCTATCACAGCCTTTACCACGATCGATGTCTGTTTGTTAGGTGGCAGAGAATTTCTGTGCCTCGCCCCCAAGCAGACCAAGAACGATTCCGCTAAACCCGGCAAAGGAATTCATTAATGCCTTGGAAATATCGGCCAGATTATGCTGGGCGGTCCAGATTGCTCCCCAGAGCAGGGCGCCGGAAATCAGCACTGCAGCAAAGAAGCGTCCGGGATTAAATTGTGGCCCGGTCGCATTGATAATAGTCAGCGTCCTCTCTGCTGCCTCTTGGTCCACGTTCGGTAATGTTTTCGGATCGACCATCAGCGCGATGCGAATCGCGCTTTGGATTTCCGGCACAACGGGTTGATGTGCGGTAAAGAAAATTCCCATCCCGATCTTCCTCCAGAACGAAAAAGTCCCTGACGCGTGCGGCTGAATTCAACAGCGAACGTCTTTGAAACGAAGTTACCTGGCCATTGGCTTCGAAGCCGTCGATTGCAGATATCTAAAACAGTGCTGCTGTCAGCCGATGAATTACATAAAGAACAGATGAATTACATAAAGAACAACTGACGGGGGATTCATATCTTACCTGTACCTGTCTTCTTGTCAACGAAAATATAGAAATCACCGAAGGCCCGAGTCGGGCAAAACGTCTGTCCGGCTTGCCATTCTGGGCCATCGCGTGCCCCGGAGCGACGGTTTGGAATTCTTCACTCTTCGTGCCATAACTATGATTAGAATCATCCCGTGAAGATCGCAGTTGACATCCGGCGGGCCACCGAGTTCGGAGCGGGCACCTACACCAGGAATATCGTACGGGCGCTCTGCAGGATCGATCGGTCCAATGACTACTTCCTCATCGGTGCGCCGCGCACCGCCTCGGAGATTGGTGACCTGCCGGAAAATTTCAATGTTGTTCCGCTGCTCCAGTCGGATTCCACGATCAAAGGGCACCTGGAATTTCGGCATATCGTCAAACGGCTGGGTTGCAATGTTGTGCACGTTCCACAGCTCTTCTGGATCCCCCGAACTCTGTCTTGCCCCTATGTCATCACCGTGCATGATGTTGTTGAGCATATGTACCGAGCGCGCAATGGTTCTAGTTTTCGGCGTTCTTTGCATTTCCAGCTCACACGGCATGTGCTAAAAAATGCCGCGCGGATATTGGCGGTTTCCAATTTCACCAAGAACGAGATTGAGAAACTCTTTAGCATTCCCGACGACAATATCGAGGTGATATACAACGCGATCGACGAGAGGTTTCTCCGCGGCCACGCCTCAGAGAGCGAACGCCAGGCCCTGGTAGAGCGCTATCAAGTAACATACCCGTTTCTGCTTTATGCCGGACGCATCGGTCCGCACAAGAATCTTGTAAGGATTATTCAAGCTTTTGCCGCGCTCAAGACTGAGTTGGAGAGGCAGGCACTCTTCCCTGATTTGAAGTTGATCATTATCGGAGACGAACTCTCTAAGCATCCCGACCTTCGCCGAACGGTCATACGCAGCGGTGTGCAAAACGACGTGCGCTTCATGGGATTTGTGCCGATTGAAATGTTGCGCGTCTTTTACGATGCGGCGAAGATCTTTGTCTTTCCATCGCTCTACGAAGGTTTTGGATTGCAACCGCTGGAGGCAATGGCGCACGGCACAACGGTTGTTACCTCAAATACATCCTCGCTGCCCGAGGCGATTGGAGAAGCCGCAGTGCTGGTCAACCCGGAGAATGTGTTCGAGATCATGCGAGCACTTCATCGGGCCCTGATTGATCCGGTTTTGCGCGAGGAGATGCGGCGTCGCGGGTATGAACAGGTTAAGAAGTACTCCTGGGGTGCATCGGCGCAGCAGATTCTGCGCGTATACGAGCAGGTGGCCGCGAATCGAAGAAACAACGTCCGAGATCACAACGCGGCTTGATTCTATTAAGCGGGTCCGACTTTTCTGTACTGCTGTTATCTCCGCACTTAGGCCTAACTTAGCGGCTTTGATTTTCTTCGTTGCAATTGCGCCGCAATCAGGCTAGAATCCTCCCCCTATCCGGACCCCCCAGTTCGGAACGGTCCCCCCGAAACGAACGTTCTCCGCATGACGTCTGAGTACAACGCATTCCCTGTGTCTTTGGGTCACGGCGATGAAGTGATCGCGTTCGACCTTGGTGGAACGTCGTTTCGCAGCGCCCTGCTGACTCGCAATGGCGTCCTGAGTCACGCGCAACGGATTCCGTCTCTCAACTGTCGATCGCTGCCGGGCAGATCGCCCGACGACATCGTTCATGAAATTGCCACCTATGTTGCGGACACGGTACAGGGACTGCGGCGCACCTCGGGCATGGGGGGCCGCCGTGCTTCGATCGCGATCTCGATGGGAGCCGCCCTCAACGCGCACACCGGAAAGATTCTTGGGTCTGGGCCAATTCTAGGAGAAGGCTCGCCGTCTCTCGATCTCGACACTGCGATTCGGGAGAGTATGGATGATGCTCAGGTGACGATCGTGAATGATGTGACGGCGTCTCTGATCGCACATTCCCGGATCGCAAGTTTGCGCCACGCTCGTCGTCTTGCCCTCATTACCGTGAGCACGGGAATCGCCTCGCGTGTCTTGACGTGTTCGGTTCCACACGTCCCGGTTTGTCCGGTCCTCGGCACGCAGGGCGAGATCGGTCATCATCGTATTCGATTTTCGCTGGATGGCGTTCCTCTATCGCTGAAGTGCAGTTGCGGCGGACTCGACCACTTGAATGCTTTTGTCTCTGGCCAAGGAATTCAGTGTGTGCTGCAGCAGGCACGGACAATGTTCCCAGAGGAATTTCGCAGTTCTTATCTGAACAAAGCTGCGGCGCCGCTCGATGAAAGTGTCGCCATCTTTGCTCAAGCGTTAGAAAATGCCGACCCTCTATCCAAGAAGATCCTAACGGCAATCACGTTGCCCATTGCAGAAGCGATCAAGTGGCATTTCATGCTTGATCCCGAGATCGACAGGCTCATTCTTACGGGGGGAGTTTGTTTCCTGCTTCGCGACTACTATCTTGGGTCGGTTCTTGAGAATCTTGCAGCGCTTGAGTTCTATCCGATGGGGCGGGACGCCGAGTCGTTCTGGGCGGATCACATTATGCTGGGGCCAGTGTCAGACGATGCCGGTCTGATCGGCGCGGCCTATGTGGCGCGGGAGGTCCCCGGCCTCCATCGTCGTGAGACCCTCAGCCTGAATCCTCCATATCGTGTGTCGAGGCAGAATGCCGTCGACTATACCGTTCATCTCGTTGGTGGTGCTTTCGAGAGGCGCGCTTTTCCTGAATACTTGCTGAATCCTTTCGAAAGAGTGGTTTTGGTAATTGACGCCGCCGTGGATGAGCTTTACGGTGACATGATTCGAGAGGTCCTCGCCGGCCCGAATCGCCTGGTTGCGACTATTGTTCTCCAGGCATCCGAAAAGCGGAAGGATGTGACTTCGCTTACGGAGTTAGTTACTTCCTTCGAAGAACTGGGAGTGCGCCGACGTAAAGATTTGATTGTGGCAGCCGGCGGGGGAATCACTCTAGACCTTTCGTCGCTCGCCGCAAACCTGTTTCGACGTGGCATTCCGTGTTTGCGGATTCCAACTACCTTGGTAGCTGCGATTGACGCGGGTATTGGAGTCAAGAACGCTATTAATTTCCGTCAGAGTAAGAGTCGCCTAGGCACATATGCGGCACCTTATGCGGTTGTGGTTGATCCTTCTTTCCTGTCTACGCTGCCGGATCGACAGATTCGCAATGGCTTGTCCGAGTCGTTGAAAATCGCACTGGTGGCCGATCGTGCTCTATTCGAGCTGATTGAAGATAATGCCTTCCGTTTCCTGATGACGAAGCTTAGGTGTGCGACCGGAGCCGAACTTATTCGGCGATCGATCCGCGCAATGCTCCTGGAACTCTCTCCTAATTTGTACGAGCGAACACTGGACCGCTCTCCGGACTACGGACACACCTTCAGCCCAATCTTCGAGTTTGGCATGGACGGCCTGGAACATGGCGAGGCAGTCGCACTCGATATGGCGATTGCGACGGCGTTGGCTGTCGTAATGGGCATCCTTAATGTCGATGACGCAAAACGAATTCTGACCGTGCAAAGCGCGTTGGGCTTACCAATCGTCAGAGATGAGGTAACGGTCGATATGCTGACGCGAGGCATCGAAGATGCCCGTAAACATCGCGGCGGGCGGCTGCGAATGCCGGTTCTCAGTGGAATTGGACACGTGATCTTCCTCGACGAGGTGAGCCGTCTTGAGTTGCACGAAGCTCTGACCTTCATTCGATCATGGGCCAGCGAAGGTGCGTTAGAGGCGCGTCAGAGTGCCTAGGGTTCCGGAGCATTTTTTCGTAGAGCACAAATCCCACGAATTGGTTGTAAAAGAGCACCCCCCCGCGATTCTCGATAGCTCCATGATCATCATCAGAATGCAAGCGTCGGGTGTCTGCGGCACTGATCTTGCGATGCTCAGCGGAGCGCGCTCCTGCCGCGCTCAGGTGCTTGGGCATGAGGGCGTCGGGGTGGTGCTTTCAGCCCCCAAGAATTCCAATGTGCGCGAAGGGGAGCGCGTCATCATCAACCCTGTCGACCGAAATCGTCCCGAACTCGTCCTTGGTCACAGCAGGGACGGGGTATTTCGCGAATTGTTCTGGCTGGATTCGAACGAAGCCGTACAGGGGGAACATTTGGTCGCATGCCCCAAGGAATGCTCGATCGGCAGCGCCGACTTAGCTCTAGCCGAACCTCTTGCTTCGGTGTTGTATAGCCTTGAACTCTTGCGGAAAAAAAGGAACGCGACCTCACTCTTGATCCGCGGGTCAGGAACAGTTGCGATATTGGCTGCGAAAGTCTGGTCGACACTCAATAGCTGCGAGGCTGTTCTGGTTTCGAAGTCGCCCACGCATGCCGAGTGGCTCCGACAAATAATCTGCTGGCCAGCAAACGTTAAAGTCCAGACCATGGAGGCAATACGTTCCGTGATCAGGTCCGATCGGAATGAAGTTTTCGATTCGGCCATCTTGTGTTGCTCGCGGCAAGATGCTCCCCAAGGTCTAAATTTCTTGATGGATTCTATTCAGGAGGGCGCGACTGTCGATTTGATGGCAGGTTTTCCTCCCGAATACACTGACGACAGGTTGGGTGGCCTTGAACTCGATCAGATCCGCTGGAACAATATCTGTGGAGTGCAAAGCGCCCCACCCACAAGAGTTGTGGACGGGAGTACAGGAAAGGCAGTCAATCTAGTCGGCCATCGCGGCACATCAGAAGGGCATATTCTTCAAGCTGTTGAGTTGCTCTCCCGTGGAGCTATCTCGTTAGCTGATCTTCCTCATCGAAAATTGACTCTCCAGCAGCTTCCCGAAGCTGTAAGCGACATGCTTTCCCCAAATCGCCAGAACACGAAGTGGATCAAAGCAATCGTCACCTTTCCAGAACAAACTTTCGGAGATGCACATGGGCGAGGGTGAGAGTGCTCGCATACTCGTAACGGGTTCATCGCAGGGAATCGGAAAAGCGATTGTAATGAGACTCGCCAGCCGGCAGCATTTCGTACTTGCTGTGTCTCGCAGCAAACTGGAATATCTGGATACCAGCCGTTATCCCTGGGCTGATCGTGTCGCGTGGACTTCGCTGGACCTCTCGAACGCGACCGCGGTCGAGCAATACGCGGCATCACTGGAAAACACTTCCATACGCGCGTTGATCCTCAGCGCAGTGGACTATGGAGACGGTGCGCGGCATGGGGCATCGACAATCTCGACTCCGGAATGGCAAAGGGTCATCGGAACCAACCTGGTGGGACAGTCCATTCTGGTTTCCCGGCTTCTTTCGAAGCTTGTTCCAACTGGCTTGGGCCTCATCGTTAATGTCTCATCCGATGTCGCCGTGACACCGGCAACCGGCCGTGCGGCGTATGGTGCTTCAAAGGCTGGGCTGCACGCCATGTTGCGCGCTGTCGAAGCCGAACATCGAGCCGACGGTCTGCGGGTGTATCAATTGATCCCGACCTTTCAGACCGTGACAGAAGGGATTCGCCGCCGCCGTCCTGCCGATTTTGATTTTTCCTCCTACGCCGAACCCGCTCTGATTGCCGAAGTGTTAGAACGGATCATTGCTACTCCAGGCCAAGTGACCGGTGGAACGTATCTGATTCGTCGCGATGGCACGTTACAGCCGTACGATGAAGTCGCAAGCCTATAAGGGCGCCGCCCTGCTACCTCGCTCACCAAGGGGGTCCTTCCGATTCCTGAATTCAGAACATGCGCGCCCAAGGAGCCAGCTTTCTTGTCTACAGCGCTATAATGTTTTGCTCCTTAAGAACGCGGACTGCCATCTGTGGGATGGGTGTCCGCTGTCCCGGCCAAACCTTCAACCCCCCGATTGGGAAGGAGACCTTATGGATGAGTCTCCGAACCGGCAGTTAGTAACGCAGCTACTGCAGCAATGGAGCGGCGGCAACAAGCAGGCTCTGGACGAACTGATGCCGTTCGTCTACAACCAGCTTCGCAAGCTGGCTTCGAACTGCTTGCGGTCGGAGCGGCCAGATCATACTCTTCGCGCTACGGCCTTGGTCAATGAAGCCTATCTGCGACTAGTGGATGCCAACGTAACCTGGCAAGACCGGGTGCATTTTTTTGCGGTCTCGGCCCGGCTGCTGCGGCGCATACTCGTGGACCACGCCAAGTCTCACAATCGCCAAAAGCGTGGAGGGGAGTTTCAAAAAGTTCCTCTCGACGAAGCGATTTTAGTCGGGCCTCAGGCTGACAAAGGCATTGTCGAACTAGACGAAGCATTAGACCGCCTGGCCTCGCAGGACCAGCGCAAGAGCGAATTGATTGAGCTTTTGTTTTTTGGGGGATTGACCTATGACGACGCTGCCGCGGCGCTGAAGATCTCTCCTGCCACCGTTCATCGCGAACTCATACTGGCGAAAGCTTTTCTCTATCGAGAACTGGGCCAGGGGGTTGCCTAGAGGACCCCGTAATGGCGGCTTCTCCCGACAATCCATGGCAGCGCATCGAAGCGCTATTCTACGAAGCGCTTGAACACGCGCCAGCATCTCGGGAGGCCTTTCTCGCGAATGCGTGCGGAGGTGACATCGCCCTTCGGAAAGAAATCGATTCGCTGCTTGCCGCGTCCGACA
>DATFQQ010000117.1:0-3672 GCA_035264195.1 Candidatus Sulfotelmatobacter sp.
CCCGAAGGGCGCACCTGATACTTGAACCGACTCCACAGCTTTGTCATTCCGACCGGAGGGAGGGATTTGCTGTTTGCCGGCAGCATATCCGCTGCAAGCGACAGCAGATTCCTCGACGGCTTTGCCGTCTCGGAATGACAACAAGAAGCCCTAGACATTAAGAGTTTTCGGAATCCTCTTGTCACACGTATCATAGAGAATTCAATTCATAGCGATGAATCCTATAGTGAAGACTGCGAGCGGGCCTCAACAAGGGAGCGAGCGAGACTCCGCTTGCCGCGTCGCGCTGGTGGGATTCGGGACGGTCGGCCGTGCCGTTGCCAAGATTCTCTGTGAGCACCGAGGCGGATCAATTGGCCTCACTCACATCTTTAATCGCAACGTTCAGCGAAAGAAGCAAGATTGGGTTCCGCAGGACGTGATTTGGACCGAGGACATCGACTCGGTTCTCAACTCTGACGCCGACATCGTGATCGAGCTGATTGGCGGATTGAGTCCGGCAGAGCAAATTGTTCGGCGTGCACTTGAGTCGGGCAAATCCGTCGTCACGGCCAACAAACAGCTTATCGCGCGTTGCGGACCTGATCTTCTGAAACTTGCCGCCACTCACGGGGCGCACTTGGAATTTGGCGCGTCAGTTGCGGGCGGAGTTCCTGTCCTGCCTGCGCTGCGAACGGGTCTTTGCGGAGATCGGTTACACGGCATTGCCGGGATTCTGAATGGCACCTGTAATTACATCCTGAGTCGGATCGAAAATGCACGCGTGCCTTTCAGCGAGGCGCTGGAAGAGGCGCAATCGAAAGGTTACGCGGAGGCCGATGCCTCAGAGGATCTCGACGGCGGCGATGCGAGGGCGAAGCTTGCAATCCTGGCCCTCTCGGGACTGCGAACGCGTGTCACGCCTGAATCCGTTCGTGCCCGGACGATTCGGCCGGTGGACGCAGTCGATTTCGATTACGCGGCCGAGTTAGCCTGTACGATCCGGCAGATCTCCCGAGCAGAAGTGAAAGGCGATGCGCTTCTAGCCGATGTTGGACCATGCCTGGTTCCAGCAGATTCTCCGTTCGGCCGAGTGCAACGCAATCTCAATCTCATCCTGACCTCGGGACAGTACGGCGGAGATATGGCTTTCCTGGGTGCAGGCGCCGGAGGCGACCCAACGGCGGTTGCCGTTGTGTCGGACGTGATGTTCCTGGCAGAAGGACTTGGCGGGAAGAAAAGGGAGTCGGCCAGCTCTGTTTCTACGCCCGAGATCAGTTGCGACTTTGAAACGGCTTGGTACCTGCGGTTCTTTGTGCGGGATCAGCCCGGCATCGTGGCGCGCTTGGCGCAGATTTTGGCGACATACCACCTGAACATTGATTCACTCTTGCAGAAGCCTGGATTCGAGAAATCGTCACTGCCCTTCGTGATCACCCTGGAACCGTGCAAGGATTCGCAGTTGCGGCCTGCGCTCGAAGCCATGTCAGGACTGGACTTCGCTCTGCGACCATGCCTGTGCCTGCCAATTCTTCGCTAGCCCGAATTGTGCGGGAAAAGAGAAAAGGCGCCGGTTGTCCAAGTCGACCGGCACCTTTTTGCAGCGTTCGTTAATTCCAGAAGGGATTGTTCAAACCAGCCGGCGCCATGGCGCTGTCGGCCTTTGTCTCGGTACCCGTTTCATCGGAAATTTTCTCGTCGGTTAGGCGGGAAGGTGGCGCAGTCTTTTGTTCGTTCTTGCCCGGCGTCGGAGTATAAGGATATTCGGATTTCATCTGGGGAGACCCTCCATCTTTATGATCTAGGTTTATTAAACACTCCTAAGCGCGATTCTGGACCTCAATAATTTTGATAAGACCTATCAAAAAAACTGCAGTCCTCCGCAGAGCTTCCATTGGAGCTTCCATTGAATGAAATCGGCTGAATGCAGCCCAAGCTTTAGTAGCTCGACCGATATATCCTGTTCAGTCCGTTTCAGCGGCTTAATGCCCGAAACGCATACTGTTTCTAAAGGACGCAATCGTGAAATACCGCAAGCTGGGACGCACGAACTTTGAGGTAAGCGAGATCGGTGACGGTCTCTGGGGCATGAGCGGCTGGAGCGGCTCCGACGACAAGGAATCGTTGTCTTCCATGCAAATGGCCGTCGAGACGGGATGCAATTTCTACGACACGGCCTGGGCATATGGCGAGGGCAAAAGTGACGGGTTGCTCGGTGAGATCATGCAACGGAATTCCGGGAAGCGGCTCTATGCGGCATCGAAGGTTCCCCCGGCGAACGACCGCTGGCCAGCGCTGCCGGAGTACAAGTACCACGATGTTTTTTCACCTGCACACGTGTTCAAGTACGCCGATCTTATTCGCAAGCAATTGCGAACCGACAGCATTGATGTCCTGCAATTTCACGTCTGGGACGACAGCTGGACGGACGAGAGGGACTTCCGTTCGACGGTTGAGAAGCTAAAGAAGGAGGGCACGATCCGGTTCTTCGGCCTGAGTATCAACCGCTGGGAGCCGGAGAATGGAATCAAAGCGATTCGAACCGGGCTCGTGGATGTCGTACAGGTGATCTACAACATCTTCGATCAGGCGCCCGAGGACGAACTTTTTCCGCTCTGCCAGGAAATGAATGTGGGCGTCATTGCCCGTGTGCCGTTCGACGAGGGCAGTCTGGGCGGGAAGATGACGCTTGCAACCCGATTTCCAGCGGGCGATTGGCGTGCCGGATATTTCGGTCCGGAGAACCTGCCTCCAACGATCGAACGAGTGGAAGAGCTGAAGAAGATCGTGCCCTCAGAGATGTCGCTGCCGGAAATGGCGCTTCGGTTCATCCTTTCGCACCCAGCGGTGAGCACGACCATTCCCGGGATGCGGAAAGCAAACCACGTCCGCGAGAATATTGCCACGAGCGACGCCGGCCCTCTCGATAAGCCGCTTCTGGCCGAACTGAAGAAGCATCGCTGGGACCGCAGGCCAAAGAGTTGGTCCGATTAAATGGCGTTGATTTTGCTCTGAAGCATAGTCGAGTAACGGGTGCGAGTAGTAAACTAGGGCGCAGGTTACGGTCTGCCAACCTGCCGGTTCGTAAGCCGGTTCCCCCTTGGCTGTTCGAAAGCGAGATATCTGTGGTTCATAAAACAATTGCAACTGCTCTCCTTGTGTGTGCCCTCTGCGCATTGGTTGTGGCCCAGAACCCGCGTGGGTCGCTACGTGGCGCCGTTCAGGACGCGACTGGCGCTCGAATTGCCTTTGCCAAAATCGTAGTGCGGTCGGCGGATGCCTCCTTACGCCGCGAATCGCAGTCGGAAGATCGGGGCGAATTTCGGATTAACGACCTGCCCGCCGGCGATTACCGCGTCGCGGTCAACGCCAAGGGATTCCGAGAAGCACAAGCCGATATTTCCGTTGAAGTGAGTTCCGTTCGCGAAGTCGCCGTCACACTGGAACCGGTTGCGGCACCGGAGACGGTGAATGTTCGCAGCCAAACTTCGTCGGTTACGACTCAGCCAATCGACCCGGTCAGCGTTGTGCACCAGGGAGTGATTAGCAGCCAGGACCTGAAATCATTGCCGCTGGCCTCGCGTAGCTTCGCCAACATCGCCTACCTGGCTCCTGGAACGATGCCGGTGGAACCATCGGACCCTACGAAGGCGCGTATTACAGCAGTCTCGACCGGTGGAAGCTCTGGACTAA
>DATFQQ010000118.1:0-6335 GCA_035264195.1 Candidatus Sulfotelmatobacter sp.
TCCCGAAAAGAGCAAGCAGTTCGGGGCGTTCAACATAGTAGTGCGGATGGGCGCCGACGGCGCAATGCAGTTCTCTCGTGAGCCGGTGCCACCGATGCGACCGGACCTGCAGCAAATCATCGAGGAGATGAAGTAATGCCGACGGCGACGTTTCGAATCTGGCGCGGAGAGAAAGGTCAAGGACAGTTCCGCGATTACACGTCTGAAGTTTCCCCTGGCATGGTCGTGCTCGACGTCGTTCATCAGATTCAGGCAGAACAAACCGGAGACCTGGCAGTGCGGTGGAACTGCAAGGCGGGCAAATGCGGCTCCTGCTCGGCTGAGATTAACGGAATGCCGAAATTGATGTGTATGACGCGGCTGAATACGCTCGCACTAGATCGGCCGATTACCATCCAACCAATGAAGGCGTTTCCGCATATAAAGGACCTGGTCACCGACGTATCTTGGAATTACGAAGTCAAGCAGCGCATACCGAAATTTAGGCCGCGTCCTCCTGATGCTCCCGACGGCACGTGGCGCATCGCCCAGGAGGATGTGGAACGAGTGCAGGAATTTCGCAAATGCATTGAGTGCTATCTTTGCCAGGATGTCTGCCACGTCTTGCGTGATCATCATATGCAGGAACAGTTCATTGGTCCACGTTTTCTCGTTCATGTGGCGGCCTTGGAAATGCACCCTGTGGATGTGGGCGATCGACTGAAAGATCTCAGAACACAATTCGGCATCGGATTATGCAATATCACAAAGTGTTGTACGAAGGTATGTCCGGAAGGCATCACCATCACCGACAACGCCATCATTCCGCTTAAGGAACGCGTTGTCGATCGCTTCTTCGACCCGCTGGGAAAACTGTTTCGAGTTTTCGCACCCACGAAAACATAGGAGGTCCTTATGCACTTCGAGCTAAAATCTATTTCCGTGCAGAGCATCCCGGAAGCGCTTGCGAAAGTGGAGCGCTACCGGCTTTTGAATGAACCTACGCTTGCCGAGAGCATTTGCCTCGATATCCTCGCCATCGTTCCTGACCACCAGCAAGCGCTCATCTCGCTCCTCCTCGCACGAACCGATCAATTTCACTTGCACGTACCGGCGAATGCGGCTCAGGAGGTCCTAGCCAAAATAACGGGCGACTACGAGCAAGCCTATTACGCCGGCCTAATCTGGGAGCGTGTGGGACATGCTCGGATAGATGAGGGAGGGGCAGGAGGGGGTGCATCCGCATATCATGCCCTTCAAGAAGCCATGGCTCACTATGAGAGAGCTATCGAGTTTGCTTCGCCTGGAAACGACGATGCCATTCTGCGATGGAATACTTGTGCCCGCGTGATCATGCAGAACCCGGAAGTCCGCCCGTTGCCGGACGAAGACCTTGCGCAGGCGTGGGTGCGAGACGAGGCCGGTTCGAGGATCGCAGACGCTTAGTAGGCGAGCTCAATCAGATCCGCGTGGTGTACCTTATCCGGCTCCATGATTCCCGCGTTATTGATGAGTTGTCGTCTCGTCAACTAAAGAGTCTGATTGGGATGGAAGAAATGATGCGGCAAGCAAGGTCTCGGGCCGCGGTGCGGTCCATCCCGTTGAGGTGCGTTCTATCCATGTCACATTCGCAGCCTGCCGCGAATTGGTTCTGTCGCCACCTGTCAGATTGATCACTACTACAGAATTTCGGTCGAAGCTATCTGTGCCGGATAGCTTGATTAGTCCTGCGACCGCAGCGGAGGCGGAGAAACAAGGAGAGATGCCTTCCGAATCTTCAACTCTCCGTCGAGCGTTCCGAATTTCGCTCTCACTTACGGCCAGAAATGTGCCATTGCTCTCCCTGACAATCTGCCTAATGTAGGGGTAAGCGCGTGTCGGATCGCCGCGCAGAATCGCTTCTGCAATACCGGAGGGCTTGAGTACGAGATGTTGCGGCTGGATAGTTGCGCTACCGTCAGCGTAGGCGCGCACCATGGGGGCGCAGCTCTCTTGCTGGACACACAACAAACGCGGCAAGCGTTGAAGACGGTTCAGGCGCAGGAGTTCCTTCGCTCCTTTATAGGCACCGTAGATGCCCATCGCGCTCGATACCGCTTGCACATACCAGTCGATAGGCCGGGGAACCTGTTCGCTCGCTTCAAGAAATGCGAGCTTGAGCCCTTCCCGGCGGGCTGGATTGAAAAACCCACTCTCAGAAACCAGGCCATTTTCGCGGGCATATGCCGCTGCATAGGACGCGGCTTCGACGAAAGTGGCATCGCGCATGCCGAAGTTCGTTACCTGAGGATGGTCCGCATGTTGGACTCGCGGGATGAATTGCTCTGCCGTGAAAAGAAAAGCATGCATTCCGGGATGTCTCTGGATGGCGTGGGCGAACGAGGTTCCGCTGTTGCCCGTGGAGGAAACGCAGAAGGTGCGCACGCCGCGCTCCCGAAGATAGGCGATCGAGACGGCGGCCATCCGATCCTTGGTCGTCCTCGTCGGAAGTGCGGTTTCATTCTTGAGATACAGCCACGGCACTCCGATTTCGCGGCCAAGGCGCGTGGCCTGAAGTATCGGTGTATATGTAGCCTTCGGTAGACTCCCGTTCAGCTTTCTCAGAGGAAGAAGTTTGGCGAAGCGAACATAGGGATCGGGGGAATCGACGAGGCGTATCCTCTCCAGCGAATACTCTACATCGACCATACCGCCGCATGCGCAGAACGGATGGAAGCCGGTTGGATATTCTTTTCGACACGCAACGCAGAAATGCCGCACATTAACCTCGATGTTAGTTGACGAAATCGTTGCCGGGAATCTGACTACATCCATCAAGCATCAGATCCCGAATTCTTCTGGCGATGCCAACGCTCAGCAGTAACCCCTTCGAACCGCCGCCGTTCGCGATGTAAACGTTCTGCCAGCCGCTTGCCCGGGCAGCAATAGGTGCTTTCGATGGCGTCTGTGGGCGGAGCGCAGCGACATGATCAAGTAGAGTGCCTGCCCTTATCGAGGGCAGGATCCGTGCCGCGCGATCCAAGAGACACCGCCTTGCCTCGGATGTTGGCCTGCAATCAAAGCCACAGGTTTCTGTCGTGACGCCAACCCATACTTCGTTGCGCCCACGCCGATAGAGGGAAGTGAGGCCCCAAGTGAAGTCATACTGTGTCGGTTCTCCTGGGAGTCGCATAAGCAGAAGCTCTCCTTTGACGGGTTCAACCACGAGATGGATACCAAGCCAACGATTGGTATCCCCAATCCATGGGCCCGTGGCGAGCACGATTTCGTCGCAAGGGATGTGCCGTTGATTGGTTTGGACCCCGGTGACGCGCTGACCCGATACTGCCACGCCTGACGTCGCTGCCGGAACGATCGTCACACCGAGTTTGACCGCGGCGTCTGCAAGCGAATGGGTGAAGCCGTAGCCATCGACGGAGAGACCGCCTTCGGTGAGGAGTCCGAAGCTGATCGCAGGGGAGAGTCGAGGCTCCAGCTTGCGAAGGTCGCTGCGCTCAAGCCATGCCGAAGAGAAGCCCTCGGTGCGCCGGAAGAGTGCGGCTGTCTCTTCCGCTTGTTGCCGGTCTGTATCGTTGTATCCCACATGAACTCTCTTCACCCGAGTCGCTGCGTGTTCAGTGCAACCCAGCTGAGTGAGCTCTTCTCTCACTTCTGCGTGAATGCGAAATGCTTCTAACGCAAATGGGATCAGCTCTGCGGGAGTTCCGTGGAGAGGATTCAGATTGCCGGCATTCTTGGTGGATGCGTGGGCGGCGATCGCGTCGCGCTCGATGAGCGTCACGCGGAAATTGGCGCGAGCGAGTTGGTACGCGGTGGCGCAACCGACCACGCCTCCTCCTACCACGACAACGTGCCTCGCACCTGCAAGACTTGCGTACATCTTTACACCACAGAAACGCTACTGATTACATCTGACCTCGCTCGCGGGCATCGCCTTCAAAAAAGCGGATAGACGAATTCACTAAGCCGAGGCTCCTTTTCATTTCTAACCACTCCCGTTTCGATGATCTGCTGACGCAACGCCAGAAGATAAGGCAACAGCTTCGGCAGATTCACATCGTTGTTCTTCCGCCAATATTCCTCAAGCGAGGCGAGTAAAGCTGGTCCGCTGCTATTGATAAGCGAAAGGCGCTCCATGCCCCCAGTGCGCGATACAACCGGTTCCCAGTGAGTGGGGTTGCGAGCATCGCGGTTGAGGTAAAAGATATTTTTTCGCATGTTGGCTCGCTTCAATGGCAGCAAAAGCTCTGCCACAAACGATCGGGCGGGTACCTGGTCAGTCGAGTTCATGCTGAAGGTTTCCCTCCTCCATCCTGACTTCCTGCGATTGTTCACTCTTGAAAACCAAAAACTTGCCGATAGCCAGCACGTCAATACCGGTTTTGAGGAAGCAGCGAATGGCGTCGGCGGGGCTGCAAACGATTGGTTCTCCGCGCACATTGAACGAGGTGTTTATGAGCACCGGGCAGCCTGTGATTTCGTAGAAGCGCTGTATGAGTCGGTGGAAGTCCGGGTTTCGCTCCTTATCCACAGTCTGCACGCGGGCGCTGTAGTCGACATGTGTGATAGCCGGGAGTGAAGAACGTTTCTGATTTAGCACTTTGAGCATGTCTCCGTTGCCTGATCGAAAGGCCGACCAATCTACGGGTGAGCGGAGTTCTTCTCTCACGTCGGCAACGAGAAGCATGTAAGGACTCTCTTGATTTAGCTCGAAGTAGTCGGCGACGTTCGCGGCAAGCACAACCGGGGCGAAGGGTCGCCAACTCTCCCGGTGCTTGATGCGCAGATTGATGTAGCTCTGGCCATCTTCGCGCCGCGCATCGGCCAGAATCGATCGATTGCCCAAGGCGCGCGGCCCATACTCCATGCGGCCGTCGAAGCGTCCGACGATCAAGCCATTTTTTAGAGCTTCCGCGAGCCGATCAAAATACTCCGCATCCTCTTCTACGAAGTGCGCATTCAGGTTCTCCTCCGTCAAAGCGCGCTCTATTTCCGCGGTGGTGAACTCCGGACCCAACAGACTTCCTTTCTGGTTGTCTTTGCGGCCCACACTGGCATGGCGAGGGTTTTCGTAATGATTGTGAGCGACTTGAAGAGCCGCGCCCAAAGCCCCGCCTGCATCTCCAGCCGCAGGTTGAATCCAGATGCCTTCCAGGCCGGTCAACTTTCTCAGCAGCTTTCCGTTTGTCACACAATTGAGAGCCACGCCTCCAGCCAGGCACAAATGTTTCTTCCCCGTTACTGTCAGTGCCCGGCGTGCAATTCGCAACATGGCCTCGTCGATCA
This sequence comes from Candidatus Sulfotelmatobacter sp., assembly GCA_035264195.1. GTDB lineage: Bacteria > Acidobacteriota > Terriglobia > Terriglobales > Acidobacteriaceae > Sulfotelmatobacter. The sequence continues at coordinate 5,266 of DATFQQ010000118.1, forward strand.
CGGCCTGGGCGGAAGCTGCAATATCCATGTAGACGGGCTCCAGCAGGCTTTCAGGTTCGCGGCGAGCAGCTCCGAACAGTTGCTCGAATTTCCGATTTGTGGCTACCTCCGACGTGAGGAATCCGAAATATTCGGTGTTCAAAAAGAACGATCCGTCGTCGCGCAGATCGAGGAGGTTCTCGAAAATGGTTTGGACGTAGCGAGGCTGCCCATACGGTGCCAATCCCATCAACTTGTATTCGCCTGAATTCACCTTGAGTCCACAATGATAGGTAAAGGCGCTGTAGAACAATCCGAGTGAGTGCGGATAGTGAATCTGAGCGAGAGGAGTGATAGCGCAGTCGGTTCCGTCGGCGATGGTAGTGGAGGCCCACTCGCCGATGCCGTCGACGACAACAATGGCGGCATTGCGGAATGGGGAGGGGTAAAAAGCCGAAGCCAAATGTGAAACGTGGTGGTCGACGATGAAGAGGTTCTCCGCTACGCTGGGGCCAAGCGTGCGTGCCAGCCGCTCCATGACATTGATCTTTTCACCCAGCTGGGAAGCAGCGACGACTGGCCAGAGTCCTTCGGTTGCAGGAGCAAGGTCGATCGTATTCTTCAGGACTCGATCAAAGGAGAGCGCCGGGTCTTCATAAAAAGCGACTGCATCCACCTTCGCGGCTCCGCCAACTTGCTCAATACAATATTGAAGGGCCGAGCAAGGGAATCGAGGATCATGCTTTCGTCGGCTGAAGCGCTCCTCTTGCGCAGCGGCGATGATCTCGCTTCCGGTGACGGCGGCAGCGGCTGCATCATGATACAGAGCGGAGACACCAATGACCGTCGTCATTTGGGTATCCGCTCACCGAGTCCATTGTCGGCATTTGAGCTAGTGTTCATAGTGATCATCAGGCCACTCGGGTGCTACTCGCCTCGTAGTGATTTAGATATTGCAAAATCTTTTCCGCATAGGTGAAATGGGCCAGCGCATTTGGGTGAGGGTCATCGGGCAACAGGCTGAACTCCGGCCCATTAAGGCTGGCATTAACGACTGGTATTCCTGCGTCCTCCATTTTGCGTTGGAGTGT
>DATFQQ010000119.1:0-9012 GCA_035264195.1 Candidatus Sulfotelmatobacter sp.
GCAGGTCGGGTGAAGAGACGTCAGGCATGAATAGGATGATAGAGAACCGAGATACAACACCAGAAGATCAGACGAAGTCCCGCTGATGAACGTGATCGGCCGGACTACCCCCGTTTCTCCGCGAGTTTTTCAACAGCCTCACATGTTTCTGGGTCAACTTTTGCACTAGTCCAAGAACATAATGCAGCACTCGTTGCAGGAGATTGTTCAGGCCTGGTCATGGCTCTTCTCTCGAACGATCACGATCGAAACAATATAGCTCAGCAAGATCAGGATGGCTGTGAACAGACTGTGTTTGAGATCGCCGATCACTGAGCCCAGGAGAAAGCCTGCTGAGGCCAAGAGAACGAGCACGGTACTCCAGGGATACCACCATGCCTTGTAGGGCCGAGTGAGGTCCGGGTCGCTCTTGCGAAGAACCAGCAGAGACGCAAAACCAGAAAGGTAAACCGCAACGAACAATATCGAGCCGATTGCAATTAACGTATCAAAACTCCCGCTCAGGACCAGCGCGATGCTGATGATGGCACAGAGAAACAGAGCCCGCGACGGAGTTCCACCACGATTGACGGAAGTAATGTTGCGGGGCAAGAGGCCGTCCCTCGACATACTAAAGAGTATGCGTGGTGTGAACATGAGTCCGGCATTGGCACTGCTGATCACTCCAACCACGGCAATAAGAAGAATGATCCTTTTTCCATAGCTTCCGAAAAGCAGCATCGCGGCATCCATCACCGGTATGTGCGAGCCGGCGAGATGGTCCATGTGGAGAACGTGATAAAGCGCGGCATTCACCAGCAGAAAAATAGCAATGCACGAAAGCGCCGTGCCAATCATGGAGCGCGGCAGGTTCTTCGCTGGATCCTTGTCTTCTTCAACAAAATAGATTGGCGCGTACCAGCCGTCGTAAGTAACCACAACGCCTTGCAGGGCGAGCATCAGTCCGAGAAAGAGGTTGTGCGGATGAACAAAGAATGAGTTGTTGGAGAGGAGAGCGTTAGCTCCGGGCTTGACCGAAACTGTGAAAGCGGCGATCACGACTGCGAGCAAACCGAAAGCTTTGACCGAACTGGTGATCTCTTGTGCACGGCTGCCGGTCTTGAGGCCTATCCAATTAAGAATGGCGAGCGATGCCAACGCCAGGGTTCCCAGGAGCTTTACATGTCCGGCGAGCAGGGGCAGAAGTTCTCCCACGAATTCCGCGAAAGCGACGGCGAGGGTGGCATTGGCGACGGACTGGACGGTGAAATCGCAGCAGCCGACAACAAATCCGGCCTTCTCCCCGAAAGCGCGACGTGAGTAAACATACCACCCGCCCGCTCGGGGAAGCATGCAACCAAGCTCGGTGACGGAACTGCTGCACAAGAGCGCGTAGATTCCTCCGAGGAGCCAAACCACAAAGAGCAGCCAGCCGTTCCCTAGATAGTTCGCAACCTCACCCGGTGTGCGGAGGATGCCACTGCCGATCGTATTTCCGATGCCAACGGCAATGCCAAAGCCTACGCCGAGTATGCGAAGCAAGTGTCCACCGCGACTGCCTCTGCCAAACTTAAAAAAGCGGCGGAAGGAATGTTGGGTGTCCTGGGGAGTCGATTGCGGCAGGATTGCGCCCACGCTGGGCATAGGGGTTCGAAGATAACACGAGAATCGCCAACAGGGCCAAGAACCTCTCGGTAAGCATTCGTTAGGGTGAACGGGTCTCGGAAGTGTTAAAAGCTGAAAGGCCCATCGCACCCTTCCCCGAGTGCGACGGGCCTAACCCCCCTCAACTTTGCTTGCGAAAAGGAGACCGTTTCTATCGCAATCTCTTTTCAAGGTAGAACGTAGCTCACAACGACAAGTTAAAGAATGGCCCGATCGTGACCATCGGTGGCACAAGAGTGACCGCAACGAGAAACCCGCCCAAGGTTCGGGGCGGGCGCGATACGGATTGAGGTTGAGGCTACAGGTCTTTGCTGATTTACGGCTCGGTCGAAAGGTGCGATGTTGCAAGCAGAACTTTCTGGAGGGTCGGCCCCCTCGTCAGAACTTGGGGGTAGTCTTAGCCAGAACCAACCGGCGACCCTCCAGATCAGAACCAGTTAGAGGCAAGCTTTTCTCTCCTCGCTCCGTCCGTGTTCCATTCTTAAGCAGTCGGAGTGTTTCTTCGTCGCTCACCGTGTCGCCCCAAGATCCGATTGTGCCGAGTAGTTCACGTTCAGCGCCGAGAATCTCGAATGCCCGCTAGATTTCTGAACGAATTTCTTGCTCGATAGTCAGGTGTTCCATGCAGGGTAGTTTACAGAATTTTCCCGATTGGAATGCGCTGACCTGCGGGGCTAAGTATGGGTTGACCGATCAGACACTCACTCAATAATGGCGTGAAACGGCCCCGGGCAGCGAGTTTACTCCCTAGAACCGGGGCCGTTTCATTTTGATTTCAGAGTTATCTTGGCGCAATCCGCTGCAGATGACGAAGCGGAGACGCTAAGCCCGCAGCGGTTCCTCCCAGTGCAACCTCCACATCAACCTCCCCAAGACAATCGATAAACGAAATCTCCAGACCGCCGTCGAGATTCGCACAAAGGTCAATGAGTGTTAACGCCTGCCTAGAAAATTCTTCTAACTGCTTGGATCAGCGGTGAAGCGGGGTTCGAGGATGACTCTGTGTCCGAGGGCTTCGAGACGTTTGACCAGACGATGGGTCGCGCGAACGGTGTTGCGCTTGTCAAAGTAAGCCGGACCGAGATCTTGGTAGGTAGTGGCCCGTTGCAGCATGTAGTAACCGGCGGTGAGGATCGAGTTAGCAACGGCAATCAGGGCGCGCTTGGGGCCTCGCAGTGCAGCCAGTCGCCGGAACTGCGCCTGCAGGTAAGTCCCTTTGGTTTTGGATGCGGCCCATGCAGCTTCACACAAGGCTCTACGCAGCCATGGATTGCCGGCTCGCGTGGTCCCGCTCTTTCGTTTCCCACCGGTCTGGTTGTTGCCAGGACAGACCCCTGCCCAACTCACTATGTCAGCGGCAGAAGGAAAGGCTTCTACCGTGGGACCCACTTCGGCGACCAAGGTCCAAGCTAGACGGTGTTTGATGCCCGGAACAGTTACCCATCGGTCGATTGTGCTCTGAAACGGTCGCATCTGTTGCTCGATCGTCTCTTCGATACGCGTGATCTTGGTTCCCACATGGTCGAGATCCTCGATCATTTCGCGGAGCAGCCAACGATGATGCGGCAACACGCAGCCCTCCAGCGCCAGCTGCAACTGGGGAATCTTCTTGCGCAGTTGCTTCTTGGCCATATCTGCCATTCGCACCACGTTCGTTTCTCCCTCCGCCAGCGCGCGTAGCATGGCCATCGCACTTACGCCCAACACATCGCTGGCTACCGATGCCAGTTTGATGTTGCATTGCTCCAGCAATCTCTGAATACGGTTTGCTATCGAGGACTGATACTGCACCAGCTTGGTACGATAGCGTGTCAGATCCCGCAGAACGCGGATGGCCACCGCAGGCACGTAGCTGCCTTCCAGACGACCGTCCTGCAGAAGCTCGGCAATTCGATTTCCGTCCTTGAGGTCGGTCTTCTTCCCCCGCACCGCTTTGTAATGCTCGGGGTTGATGAGCAGCAACTGCAGTCCGTATGGTTCCAGTACATTCCACACCGGCATCCAGTAAACTCCGGTCGCCTCCATCGCCACTGCCGTGACCTGCGCCGCGCACAGCCATTGCGCCAGCTCGTGCAGGTCTCGCGTCATGCTTCCAAACAGGCGCTTCTCTTGGATGCTGTTTCCTTCACCATCTTCCTTAATCAGACACGCCGCGATTATCTTCTTATGTACATCCAGACCACAGCAGTTACGATGTACTCTCATGGCGCTTCTCCTTTACCTCTGGCGAAGACGCCTGCACTCAAAGATTCTCCCTAACGAACTCTCCTCATGGAGGTGTCACTTCGTGGTTCCTACGGCGTCCAGCTCCAACCTGTTAAACGGGCTGCTCTATCCGCACCATTGCGATATTGCGGGCTTGGTCGCCAGCGGCGCCCCCATTGTCCCTCAGCTCGCGTCTATTTTCATGCTTCGTTGTGACCGGAACCGGTCATGCTGACCTGTTAACAACAATTGACTCGCGGCGCGGTTTACCACACAGGCGCCGACCTTTACACCCCCATTGGGCGTAAGATTTTTCGCGTATGTGAGGTGCCATGAGCGATCCAAACCGATGGCCCGCGCCTTGGCTTTTCAGCCTGCTGATCTTGCCGTTAGGAATTGTCGTTGTCGGCTTCAACTTCACCGCACTCCCGCTACTGCTCGCCCAGGCTGGCGTTCCGGTGGACAGGATCGCAAGTATCAGTTCGATTATCAATTTGCCTGGTGTTTTTGGTTTTCTGTTGGCTCCTGTGGTGGACATTAAATTTCGCCGCAGGACGTGGCTCGCGATAGCGACATTTGGCACTTCCGTGGCTGTGTGCATATATTTCCGAGCGCTTGCTTTATCGCACCTCACTCTCCTGACCGTGCTCATCCTCGTTGGCGGCATGCTGACCTTTTTGATAAATGCCGCGTGTGGGGGGCTAGTCGTAAGAACTCTGTCCGAATCGGCTCAGTCCAAGGCAACCGCTTGGATCATGGTGGGACAGTTGGGCGGAGGCGCACTCGGCGCAGCTCTTATCCTTTGGCTGGCGGCGCGATTACCTATTTCTGCGGTTGGCGTCTGCCTAGCCGCTGTAGTTGCACTGCCAGGACTTCTCTCCTTCACCATCCCTGAGCCTTCTCCTGAGCCGTCCGCATGGTTCCATGGTCGCTTTTCTCAAATCGGCAAAGAAATACTTGCGGTCATGCGCTCACCTGCACGCCGGTGGAGTACGCTGCTTCTCCTTGCCCCGGGTGGGACGGGAGCAGCACAAGGCTTGCTGCCTGCAATCGCCGCACAGTACGGCGTGGGGCCGACAGGAGTCATCTGGACGAACGGGATAGCCGGAGGAGTGATGCTCGGATTAGGGTCATTGTGTGGCGTCCTCATTCCGGGCGATTGGGATCGTCGATTAACCTACGCAGGCGCGGGGCTGACGAATGCACTCGCAGCGTTTGTTCTCTTGTTGGCGAGTCGCCCATCTGTGTATCTGTCGGGTACGGTGCTATACATGATTACAGAGGGTTTCTGTTGGGCTCGATTCGCGGCGCTCACAGTAGAGATCGTGGGGGTGGAAACTCGCGATGCCAGCACACTCTATAGCGTACTGAGCGCAGCCAGCACGATCCCCCTTCTCTACATGATTAGGCTTGATGGTTTCGGCTTCAGCAAGCTCGGAACGCATGGGCTGCTGTGGATGGACGCTGCCGGTAACTTGTTGGTATTTGCGGTGGTCGTAGGAGTGTTCGTGGCGTGTGGTATTGGTCTTCATCGTGTTTCCGTTCCAGTAGCAGACGAGGTATCGACGGGATGAAGCCGGACGTCAAAGAGTGTCCCACTTTTCCAACAGCCATTCAATCCGTGAAGGCGAATCAGATTTGGCGATAAATCCTGATTACACTCATCATCCGAACGTGCCGATGCGAAGCGGATCGAAAGGAGTCGAAATTTGGCCTGTTCTCAGCATTTGACATTGCGACAGGCATTCTGAGACAGCGCAGGAGAGGTTCTCAGGGCTCACTTTCGCCTTCATCAAGTTTGGCCGGTACTCAAGACCTCCCTCTGAGGTGAATTGAGGTGGATTTAGGAGATTTCGGAGTCTTCTGTCGGCGCTTCCGCGACGCCATCAGATGCCATCTTGACTCTGCGGAATTCAAGAGACGCCTGATTCAACTCTTTCAACAGCAGGGCCATTTTTCCCGTGTTAGGTTCGCGGGTAAGTTCATTAGCGATTTCCCACCAGTCGTGGGTATGGTCGAACACGAAATATTCCATACTCCGAAATTCTCTCAGACAGGCATCCAGTAGACGAGGCGTCACAGGAGGCAAATAGCAATCCTCGGCTGGTCCCTGACGCGCTAGAAGCTCTGGCCAAGAGTTTGCAGATTGCTTCTCAGCCGATGCAGGTTGGCATCGAGCTTTTCCTTTTCGATGTCGTCTAACTGGATGTTCTTCCTCAAGGTCATGATCGTGTCGTAAGCGGTCCGAGCGTTCCGAGCGGCGCGTCTTTTCTTTTCCAGATCGCTCGCCTCCAATGCGATGCGGGTAAGGGTCAGAGCGATTTCGCAGTCAACCCGCAGAAAATCCGCTCCAACTCTATTTGTCTTGTTGAACGTAGCTTGAACCTTTGGCTCCAGATTTACTTGGATAGCAGCCGCACCGGTAACCCAGCGGTCGAGTTCAGCTTGGATAGCGATCACTGCGGATAGAGACTTTCCAGCAGGGCGATGGATGGGCAAGTGCTGCCTACGCTCGTAGCGTTGCACCGTTCGAACTCCTTTTCCCAGGTAGTTCGCGATTTCCTTCCATCCGCTGAGAATTTGAGTAGCCTTTTCGGCCATGCGGAACCTAGATGCGTAGATTTTACGCTTGATACCGGTTAGTGTTGCAAAATCTCCATTACACTCATCATCCGAACGTGCCGATGTGAAGCCAATCGAAAGAAGTCTGAATTTGAGTGTTAAGGCCTGATTGCAACAGCTAAGGAATAAACTCAGTGAGGCGTTGAACAGGATCGCATTTCTAAACGTCCCGTAAATCGTTAAGATGCCAATGCACGAGGCTTCAAGGATATGACACGACCCACGACATCGGCAATTTCACCGTTCTTCATCGTCAGCAATGTCGAACAGACCATCGCTTTTTACCATGACCAGCTTGGCTTTGAGACCAGATGGCAGCAGCCGGATCGGAACCCTTGGACCGCCATCATCGGCCGCGACGGAGCGCAGATTTTCATCAAGTCCGAGGAAGGTGTGCTGCCAGTGCCGAACCCCAAGCGCCATCGCCATATGAGATGGGACGCATTCCTCTACGTAGAAGACCCGGACGGACTCGCCGCGGAATTTGCGGGTAATGGCGCAGCATTCAGCGTGCCCTTGAAGGATACGAGCGATGGACTTCGCGGCTTCGAGATTTCGGACCCTGATGGCTACGTCTTGTTCTTCGGTCGACCAAGGTAGACGGCGGGTGGCGATCGGAGGTCAATGCCAAACTATGGCCGATTTCCATCTTGAAACATCCCATTTCACTCAACCCCCCCTCGTTCCTGTTGGTTGACCGACGCATCCCACGTCAAGACGGGCCATCTCGCTCAACTAAAATACACAGATGTTCAGTGATCTGGTGATTAGAAGGCCCCAAGCCAGCGAATACGGTTCGGTACAGATTCTGATAGAGACGGTGGCGAGTGAAACATTCAAGGACATTTTTGCTCCGAATCCTGTGCCACTGGAGTTCAAAGATGAGGATTGGCCCTTGGCGTGGGTTGCCGTTTCTGATGAAAAGATCGTGGGCGTGATCATAACGAAGGAGGATTGGGTAGGCCATTCTTCCGGTCGTAAAGGCTTTGTCAGGCTGAAAAATGCTGCCTTCGAGTCCTTTGATGTGACTCTCATGCAAGGTCGTTCAGGGTTAGGCTCCAGTACGGGTCCGCTCTGTTTCGCTGCTGCTACGTCTTCGGACAGCAAACGAAGTCCATCCAATTTTGCTTTGTCAGTAGTTGGTTTCCAGTTGCCAACGGAAGACCTACCGTTTGTAAAGACACTGGCCCTGTAAGCGGTTCCACGCTGTTTGATCACTACGGTGTAGTAGCCAGCATGGGTCTTCAGGTGCCCGTCCTTAGTGGTTTTCCATTTTCGCTTGAGCCACTTTTTCTTTAGTTTTGTGGGATCAAATTCTCTTTGGGACAGAATCAACGTCCATGCACGGTTGTTCGAAACGCGATACTGTACAGCCAACCTAGAAACGTCCCAAGGAGCATTGAACGCAATGATGAGAGCTCTCTGCTTAATTGCGTAGAAGAAGATTTTCTCGATGAAATCGGATCGGCTGTACACGTGAATTCTTGCGTCATAGTCCTCGTGCACGACCTCAGATGAAACAGCTCGTTTGTACCGAGAAATGACTTTCTGATATTCGGATGTGAGGTCGTCCGCGTAAAGAATTCCTTCCTCGACACAGTGGTATGCGTTGCCTTGCAGTCGGCATACCCGATAAAACCCAAACAACAGAGACTGGTCTTTCGGGTCGAGGGTTGTTTCGGTGTCGAACACGAGAGCGTATTCGGGCCACTTTGGTTCGTTGTAGTCGCTGACAGGTGGTTCCTTAGGATCGACCTCGACCACATGACTGCGAAGGAATATGTCTTTGTTGAGCGTCATTGCGCGATGCCGTGATAAGTTCGAAACCGCCGACCTTCTTGCCATGGAACGAAGCAAGTTCATATGGCTTTTCCGTCCGTGCCCAACGGCTCAGACTCGCGAGATAAGCAGAAGCGAACTGAGCTTCTTTAGAACCGCGTGCGCGGACAATTACTGGTCCGTGTGCTCCAGGTAACGAGAGCAATCTGACGTAACGGTCGGACTTGGTTGCGATCCAATGACCCGATTTTGATCTCCGCAGAGCGGCAGGAAGATATTTCTTAACTGTAGCCGGAGTCGTGCCTTCCTCCTTAGACGCTGCTTGAATGGACATCGAGTCCCGCCTCATTCGGGCAAGCGCATGAAGAGCGCGGGTTCGCGCTTCATACTGTTTGTCAGAAAGTTTTGCTTCACTGTTCTTATGAGCCCGTAAACGCCTCGGCATCGTGCCTCCCGTAGCGACTGTTTCTTGCCAGTGTCAAAATGCAGATCTCTGTGTCGAAAATCAGGACGCGCTCAGCCCACTTCGGGACGGATACTTGAGTTCGCGTACACTTCCGCCGTAATTGTTCATTGTGTTTAGCCGTATGCGCTCTAAGGAAGAGGGGGTGATGCTCCGTCATGGTCACTTACCTCCCGCTCGGCCCGTCATCAGCCACCTAACCAGCAATCACCATCGAAGCTGAGGTTTAACACGACGAGCCGAGCGTGGACACGGCAGCATCCCGCGAGGGAATCAGCCGACGTTGATGTACTGACTTT
>DATFQQ010000120.1:0-7729 GCA_035264195.1 Candidatus Sulfotelmatobacter sp.
CGGACTTATAATGCATTCTCGACGTGGTCAACATGGGTAAGTCGCTAGCTTGCGGCTCGCGAAGGATGTCGATCGCGGCTACAGTAGGCGGCAGCGTCGAGGACTGGACGAAGGGCAACTGCAGCTTCTTGGCGCCGGTCAGACCATTGATGATGAAGCTATTGAAGCTTCCGGTTGAGATGCTCTTCCATGATGGATTGGCTGATCCAGCCCCGGTCGGGAACCCTCCGGTCCAACTGCCTTGTGTGAGCTGATTACAGTTGGTTGCGGGGCCGGCGCCCGGGGCGGGCGGACAAGCTCCCGCCGCGCTGGGAACGTAAACGGCGCCGGTGTATCCGGATGACGTTGGGTGGTTGTTTTCTAATTGATCGAGGACGACCTGTCCGACGGCTGCAATCTTGTCCGTGAAGGTTAGCTTCGAGCCCGACGCAAGAAATAAATTGTTGTTCGTATGCACACGGCCGCCGAAGTTGAAGTTCGGACCAGCGAAATAGTCGCAGTCGCCATCGCAGAAGATGCCAAATTCGAATGCGGGCAGCAGCGAAACTTCAACGGTACGGGTCATGGTCGTAGATGCGCCGGTGGCCGCCATCGAGGAATTCGAGGCAACCTGGCCTGCAGTGGTGTTTCTCGTTGCCGTCACCGTCAGCGTAAATGGGATTAGGTTGGCCACCATCCCCTGGTTCGGGCCGGCCCCGACGATGTCCCAGTTTGCCTGGGGATTTCCGTTCGCATCGGATTGGGGCCAGGTCAATGGCGGCTCAATGTAAGTCACGCTCGTAATGTTCGAACCGCCAACATTGGTGGGGAAGTTAGATGGATTGACCACGGTTTGAATCTGCGCTGCCGTCGGGTTTTGAGAAGTCTGATAAAGCTGCGACAGCAACGCTGTCTCGTTCTCGATGCCAGCCTCAGCGGCGTAGTAGGACATGTTGCCCTCAAGATCATTGCCGCCCATGCGCGCTTCATTGCCGACCATGTAAAGCAGTCCGACGGCGATGCCCGACAGCAGCACCGTCAACAGAAGGGCGGCAATAAGCGTGAATCCTCGTGAACGATGTCGATTCTTAACCATGGTTCTTCCCCCGGTTCGATTCCTCTAATTGGTCCTAATCGTTGGCGCAGGCTGTTGTGCTGGCGCTATACGAATTGCAGAAGCTCATATTGCGTGCTGCGACTGACGTGATTAGGTACATGCTTTGCGATCTTTTTCCGCCCGATGTCAGGCTCTCGCCCATGATCCAGATATTCGCCTTCTGAATCAGGCTCGGAGACTGTCCGCCGCCGATCGGATTGGCAAGATTGGCGCTCAGGAAACCCGAAGAGGCGTCGATCACGTCGTAGGTGAACTGCAGGTTGATGATATTGTCCGCAACAGGCACTGGTGACAGGCCGTTTACCTGTCGCATCAGTCGCGGCGTTTGAACCGTACCGCCCGCAACTGGGACCTGAAGAAAATAGCTGACAACGTTAAGGCGGGAGACAGTCATGGTTCCTCCCGTCCCAAAAGCGCTGGTAAGATTGTCGGCTCCGCTGGTCTGGTTCATATTCAGCGGATCGGATGTATTAAATGTCAAAACCCAAGGCCCGGTACCGGAGATGCCGGTGATTTCGGCCGCAACAGCAGCGGTCTGAACCCAGCTGGTGCCAGTCCCAGTTGTACCGTTTCCCTGCGAGGCCACATAAAAGAGCAAAACGTCGCCGACGTTGAGACCGCCCGGCGCCAGAATATTGGTCGGCAACCCGGCGGTGGGACAGGGGTTTGGGGGGCAGACATTCAATGCCACTGTGACTTGCGTGCCGCTGTTCTGGGTGAATCCGAAATTTGTCAGCGGAAAGGCATAGTCTTGATAGATCACCGTGATGCTGTCGTTACGCGCAGCCGGGGCATTGGGAATGGCTACGCCGTTTTGCACTCCGTTGCCGTAGCCGGGGATGATGCCGTACATGTAGTTCGCGACACCGGTTCCCACGTTGTTCGGATAGGAATGCGCCGGCAAATAGCAGGTTCCTGTCTGATCACAGGCATATTTCGATATGCCCGCAGTCGCGAGTTGTAGACCTCCCGATGGCAGCCCGGCACCCGCATGGGTCAAGTCCTGCCACATCATCTCGATACCGGCGCGCATGTTCTGCTGTACCTCGGCACGCTGTGTCACAGTGAAAGTGGCATCCATTCCTGCTTTGAACAGGCTCGTCATTGTCAGAATCACGACCAATCCAATGGACGAGGCCACCAACAGTTCAATTAGGGTGAAGCCTCTTTGCGATTTGTGTTGAAGCTTGTTCATGTTTGCTTCCACCTAGTTGTATCTGGAGATCAGTCCGTTCACTGTGTATGTGCGTTTAGGTAAGCCGGCTTTCGTATAGGTGACCGAGACACTGACCGCCATCATGTTGTCGTTGACAATACCGGTCGACAAGAGCACCTGGGTGATGGTGATCGTGCGTGTAAAGTTGGCTAGGCTCATGGTGATGTCGTCCGACGTGCCCAGCACGGCGTCTGGCCCAGGAAGGACCCAGCATTCCACTCCGCCGTTCGGGCATGTCACGCCACCGGATGTCGTGCAGGGGACGTCGTCCGCCGTACCCACCAGTCCATCCGGACCAGCACAGAGCAACGGCTGGGCTCCACTCAGAAAGATCCCTCCACTAGCTGTGTTATTGATAGCGGAAAAGGCAACCTGTTGGCTGTTCCGCGCCGTGTAAATACTTTCCAGCGCTTCCAGAGCCTTATGCCGTGCGACCAGGTCTTCTTGAGCTGACTGGGTGGTGGCAATCGCGGTTGCGATGGAAGCGACGACTGCGAGCAGTCCAATGCTCATGACCGCAATCGCGATCAGGACTTCTATCAGTGTGAAACCTTCCTGCGTTGCCTTGATGCGTTGGTTGCGTATCATTGTTGCACCCATGTATTTGTCCCGGAGACCACATTCAAGCCCCACCCACGAATCCGACCCGTGGTGCCCCACACCGTGATCGCGCGCGAATCACCGATGACTCCGGTGGTTCGCGTTAAGTACACGACGCCACTGCTGTAGTTGCCGCCGTTGCTGGGACTGGTTCCATCGCGAGCGGAACCGTCAGGCATGAAGGCGATCGTGCTCGAACCTCCGGTACCGCCGACCGGCGTGTATCCGAAATCGACGGCTAATGCTCCGGTTCCGAATCCATCCGGTGCAGTGCCAGCGCCCGTGGGGGAACCGCCGTGGAGCGCGAAACTGGTATCAGACGGAATGGAGTACGAGGCGACAAATTGCACTGCTGGATAAATGAGGCTGCCGCCGGTAGGCGGCGGCTGATACTGTACCGTAATCGTTTTGGCGCCAGCGTTAAATGTGACGATATATTCGTGTCCCTGCGTGACCGCCAGGTGACGCGTATTGCGTAGGACCATCAACGTTGTGTCGTATGCAGAATCGATATGGCTCTTGTTGAGGAGCGGCATCATTGTGATGAAGGTCATCCCGCCGATGATCAATCCAATCGACACCGTGACCAGCATTTCCAGTAGCGAGAATCCGCGCTGTTTCATCGAGGTCATATGATCTTTCCGGGAAGGATGTGCCGGATTCCGGAAAACCACCTTTCCCGTTCAAGAGCGCCCACATGGGGGTAGATCGGAAACCGCTCACACAATAGAGAGCGGCACGCGCTTCCTTCATCGCGTCACTGTTCATCCTAGGAATGGGTTTCGGCCCCGTCAAAGCACGAGCGGTCAATAGACAAGCACTGACCTTTTGGCGTTGCGCTTGGTTACTGCCGTCACTGATTGAATTACACAGGTTTATCGATGATCGAAGAACGGCAGAAGCCCGACAGATATGACCCCGGTAACTTGTTCGTGGAACTGGTGGAACCTACGATGAGGGCACGTATGACTCTATCTGCTCTACTCGTATGTGCGGACGAGGCTGCTGCCGGCGTTTTAGGTCGAGTGCTGGATGAACTGAACATTCGAGTCGAGTCCTGTCCGGATATTGTGCGGGCTGGCATCCGATCAGCCCAGGAACGATTTGACGTAATCATCGTCGACGGAAAATCAACGTCGGATGTGCTCTCGCTTCTGCGCGAAACCCGACTGTCGAGGCTGAACGATTCCACGCTGGCCGTCGCAGTTGTACCTTCCCAGGAAAGTATTCGTGAGCTGTTTTCACTGGGCGTGAACTTCGTCCTGTATAAGCCGGTCGCCTATGACAGGGCCCTGAGCAGCCTGAAAGCCGCGCGAGCGGTCATGCGCAAAGAAAAACGCAAGAGCGCGCGGGCAACGGTGCACACCCACGCCACTGTGGATTACGCCAACGTCGAGCAGGAAAAGGCCACGTTGATCGATTTGGCTGAAGATGGCATGGCCGTAATGTTCGGCAAGAAACTCCCGCCAACCAGCAAGGTTTATTTCCAGTTCAAACTGCCTGGACAAGTGAACAATATCCGCCTTTCGGGCCAGCTTGTCTGGCAAGATTGGAATGGCCGAGGAGGAGTGCAATTCATTGACGTACCCCGGTCCTCACGTCGATTGATGGATGAATTCCTTGGAACCAATCTTCCGAAGCGCGGCAAACAGGAATTATCCGACGTGACCGTCGAGATGGCACTGCAGCCGGCTGGAGTGGCTGTGGCCGAGCTCACGCACGGCAGTTCCCATGCGGCGCCAAGAACTGTTGCATCCCCGTCGGCAGTTACGCAGCCGAGTGCAGGCACGGAAACCGATTCCAACAATCGGCGCACACAAGCTCGTTACAACTGCCGGATTGGGGCCGAAGTCTACAGGACAGGAATCTCAGTTCCGAACCATTGCTGCCTTACTGACTTGAGTTCTGGCGGCTGCTACCTTGAAGTATCGCTGCCATTCCCGGTCGGTTCGTCAGTCGAAATCTTGGTGCGCACCTATGAACTGAAGCTCAGACTCAGTGGAACAGTGCAAGCCTCCCACCCGGGATATGGGATGGGAGTAGCATTCGAGTTGAAGGCGAAAGAAGAACAGATGAGCGTGAAGCGGCTCCTCGACTTTGTTGCGACCACTCAACCGAACGACAATTAGCGAACTGCCGTTTCCTCAGCGACTGCCTTCTTGAAATAGTCCAAGGAAAGTCGCAGGCCTGATTCGAGGTCGATCTTAGGTTCCCATCCCAGCAATTGTCTCGCCTTCGTGATATCGGGCCGGCGTTGCTTTGGGTCATCTTGGGGCAGGCCTTTGTAGCAGATGCTGCTTTTTGAGCCTGTCACATTCAGGACCGCCTGCGCACAATCCAGAATCGTAAACTCATTTGGATTGCCAACGTTTACGGGGAGATGCTCGTCGGTTTTGGCCAGCCGCATAAATCCATCGATTTCATCGCTTACATAGCAGAAACTTCGAGTTTGGCGGCCATCCCCATAGACGGTTAGGTCCTCGCCACGCAGGGCCTGCTTCATGAAATTCGGTACCACGCGCCCATCGTTCAATTGCATCCGGGGCCCGTAAGTATTAAAGATACGGACAATGCGAGTATCCACCTTGTGATAGCGCTGGTACGCCATCGTCACGGCTTCTGTGAATCGCTTCGCTTCGTCATAGACCGAACGTGGCCCAATTGGATTCACATGTCCCCAGTAGGTCTCTTTCTGCGGATGCTCTAAAGGGTCTCCATAGCATTCGGACGTTGATGAAACCAGAAACTTCGCCGCATATTTGAGAGCAACGTCTAAGGCGTGGAAAGTGCCAAGCGATCCGACCTGCAGGGTTTCAATGCCGTGTGCGTGATAGTCCTCTGGGCTGGCGGGACTGGCGAAGTGAAATACGTAGTCGACTTTCCCGACATCGAATGATTTGCAGATGTCCTGCTCCACGAATTCAAAGTGTGGCTCATTCTTGAGATGCACCAGATTGGCTCTTCGACCGGTGAGCAGGTTGTCGACAACGACCACACTCCAGCCCTCAGAGAGCAGGGCATCGCACAGGTGGGATCCCAAGAAACCGGCCCCTCCGGTAACCAAGGCTCGTCCTGGCTTCATGCTTTCTTGCCGTTTCGGACGGCTGCGGGCACCCCATCCGGGTGCGATGCGGGGCGGCCTACACTGAAATAAGTGAATCCCTGAGCAGCCATAATTTCGGGGTCATACAGGTTGCGCCCGTCGATCACGATCGGATATCTCAATTCCTCCCGCAGGCGGCTTAAGTCAAGATTTGCGAACTCCTCCCACTCGGTAAGGATGAGAAGCGCGTCGGCATTGCGGCATGCCTCATAGGGCGAGCCAGCGTAGCTCACCGTCTCACGCAACACTTCTCGAGCCCTTCCCATAGCGGCGGGGTCATACGCGGTAATGCAGCTACCCTCCTGTAACAAAGCTTGAACGATGGAAAGGGCAGGCGATTCGCGAATATCATCTGTGCCGCCTTTGAAGGCGAGGCCTAAAACGGCAAGACGCTTGCCACGGACTGTCCATAGGGCGCTGCGAACCTTGCGGAGGAAGCGATGACGTTGTTCATCATTAATGCGCACCACAGCGTCGAGTAAGCTAAAGTCATAACCGTGCTCGCGAGCGACAGCGCGAAAGGCCATCACGTCTTTCGGAAAGCAGGAACCTCCATAACCAATCCCTGGATTCAAGAAACGAGGCCCGATGCGACTGTCCGTGCCGACTCCGTGGACAACTTGATTCACGTCAGCCCCAACTGACTCACAGACCGAGGCGACCGCATTAATAAACGAAATCTTCATCGCTAGAAAAGCATTTGATGCATGCTTGATCAGTTCTGCGCTTTTCGTGCTGGTTGCGATGAGGGGAGGCGGAATTACTGCACCGTCAGGTTGAGGGATCGCCTCACCTCTACGGTAGTAGCTCGCGTCCGTGAGCGGTGCATACACCTCGCGTAGCGCCTCAACTGCACGCGGAGTATCGCAGCCGATCACAATACGGTCGGGAAACAAGAAATCGCAGACGGCGGTACCTTCACGTAGGAACTCAGGATTGGAAGCGACATCAAAGAGCTCCGGGTCGGCCCCGTTCCGCAAAATAATCTTCCGTATCCAGTCGCTGGTGTAAACGGGAACAGTGCTCTTTTCTACGATCACCTTGTAATCGTCAATAGCACCCGATATTTCCCGGGCCACCGACTCAACGAACGACAAATCAGCTTCACCACTCTCAGTTGGGGGAGTTCCGACCGCGACGAAGATCAAAGAGCTCCGCCGTGTGGCGTCTTTCAAATCATCGGAGAACTGGAGCCGATTGCCCCGATGGCGCCCGAGAAGCTCAGGGAGGAACTTCTCGTGAATCGGTACCTCCCCATCGCGCAATAAATCCAGTTTCTTCTGGTCGTTATCGACCAGGATTACCTCATGTCCGAGATCCGCAAAACAAGCACCTGCAACCAACCCCACGTACCCCGAACCTACCAGCGCTATATTCATTTGGTCGATTCCTCACTTCAGACTCGAAACATCGGGTTCCGAACTGCGAACCCAATACGAATCTAGAATTCTATTCGCGCTTTCTTGTTTCATGCCAGCAAAACCTGCTCTTCACAAGCAATGAACAACCGAAATGGGAATCAACTTTATATATCCACATCTTCCCTTATCAAAAACGCTGCCAGCACTTGTTTTCTTGTTGACATCCGTTCCAATTAGCGCAAGACTCCGCTGGAACCACGGGCTAACTCTTGCACCCGCCGAAAACGAGTTTTAACCTTTGGTGGATTTCAGTGGATCACGATCGCATGGTGCGGTCAGATGCCTGACAATAT
>DATFQQ010000121.1:0-3364 GCA_035264195.1 Candidatus Sulfotelmatobacter sp.
CCATTTCACTCATCGACCTGATTTCCCCGAGGCTACCCGTCTGTGCCATTCCACACCTGTTAGGTTCGCCGTAAGCTAACAATCGAGCAGCACTTGGGGGAGGGCTGTTTAGGCGAAGCGTCCCACGACTCGAAGAGTCTGGGATTTTCGTCTTTTGGGCCATTCCGTACCCCACTGGCCGAATTGATGGGCTTCCCGCTGCCCGATCAATATACGGCCAAGCTAATGAGCGATGCACGCGCCGCGCCGCCGGCAATATCGGGGGTGATAGTCATTTCAAGGACGGCAACGTCCGAGAGTTCGACGCGATATTCTTCGACCTCGGTTGTGGTATGGGGTGGACTGAAATTCCACTGCTGGCGCACTATCTCTCGCAACATCCCTTCCCGGTTTGGAGACCACCGCAGCACAAATTCTTGCGTGCGGCTCGTTTCTTTTTCCTCAAAAACGAGAGAGATGCGTTTAAGGGTTTGTGGCCGATCAAAGATCAAGCGGATCAAATGAGTCCCCGGCTCAGACGCACGCCAGCCCTTCGACTCTCCTGCAATCAATGCGGATTCGATCGGATGATCTTTCTCTTCCGATGTGACCTCGACTACAGCGATAGTGCTCAGATCTAGCCGATGATGACGATCAAGCCCCGCACTGTACGGGGTCGGTGAGATGAGGCGCTTACGCATGTATTCTAAGTTTACGTCTCATCCGTGTTCGCCGTGAAATCGTCCAGCGGGTAGGCTTGGCGAGAGTTACAACCATAGCCTGCGTCGTCAACTGCTGATTCGACCTGCAATACCCTGTGGCATTGTATCGGCTCAGCCAGCAGCTTCGTCAATTGTTGAAACATCGGCATTACACTCACAGTCAGTCCCGGCGCATTGGCCGATGACAATCGCAGGCGCAACGCAGACTGAAGCAATGGTTGTGGTCATTCTTCCTGCAGGCTGAGGTTTTTCCGTCCACCGGTAGATGCCTTCCTGAATTCTTGCGCACGACAAGACTGGGAAGCTGAGCCCCTGGAGGTTTCCGCATAAAGTGAATCGTACACTCCGCCACTCAATCTGCCCCCGTGAAATCAGGCATTCTCTGAGTACCCAATACAGTTTGTAGGGTATCCAACAATTCGCGGATTCTCTGGCATGCTCGTGGCACGGCGTTCGCCCATCTCCGATGCCCAGTCGCCGTCTTGAAGATCGCATTCGCGAATTGTGTGGCCATCTCGTTTATGAATCCGGCCCCGACTGGGAAAAGACTGTTCATGAATTGCGGTTAGTAATTCGACAGCACGCTCGGCGTCTTGCCAATGTGACCGCAGCTGCAACTGTTGGTGGCAAGCCGGACGTGTTTATCGAACGACGGGGCAGAACTCCGGTGAAATACGAAATCGAGTAGCGTCGCTTTCTCTTACCTGCGGAGAGGCTAAGCAACAAGAAATGTGGCACGTCATTCTCAAGATCTGGTTTCTGTTCGCCATCGCAATGGGCATCATCCTGCCGCGCTGGCTGAAGCGCCGAGGGCTGTAATACTGCGGGCCTTCGGTATGCGTACCTTCGGGCGATTGCATTCTCCTCCGCGTTTGCATCTCAGGATGAATTAGTGACCGGGAGATCTGCCTGCCGATGCTTAAGTACGAATCTACAGACTCTACTATCGGTTCTTATGTCCAGACGATCAGAAACGAAATCGAGGGCATTCAGAAACAGGAACTCGCCTACAGTAGACGGAAATGGCAAACATTCGTGCAGGAGAAGGCACACGCTCGTCGTGCGTCTAGGCTGCGAGAAATATGTGCTCAACTGCAAAAGCTGCGAAATGTCCCTATCTAGAGGCCGACCGGAATACGTTGGGCCGTTTTTCTCCAGTCGGCACGCCTCTTGCATTCTCCAGGCTTCGGAGTAGACTTTCTCCCGATTGTTCGTCTCCTCCACCTCCTCGATAGGCCCCAGAGCATTTTTCCTTGGTTCCTCCACGTGGGGGAATTTATGGGCAACGCTGCACTCTGCTACTCCAACACCGGTGGAACCAAGCTGCGACTAGCGGCGAAGACCTGCCTGGAAGATGATGGACAAAGCATTATCGAATACACGATTTTGCTCGGGATTATTCTTATCCTCATCCTCGCGCCGCTTCGTTTGTTTGAGGTTAATGCACTTACGGTCGTCGCCAAAATTGCGAAATCGATTATGTAGGATCCTGTCAACGACGGTAAAGTCCGCACAACCACTATTCGCATCACTCCAGGCGACCAGAAAGGCAGTCGACAGGCTTATGGAACTCACAGGACATCAGAGATCAGCGGATCGCGCCTCAACCCCACAATCGGCCTTTCTTAGTGTCCCGAAAGTAAAAGCGCGCCACTACTCGCATGCATAGTGGCGCGGGTTGTGGAGAACGCGAAAGACCTTTGTGGATCTTCCACGCTTTTGTGAGGTCGGCGCAATTCTACTGCGACCAGAGCAAAAAGCAAGCCCCCTTCCGATCTGGCCAGCCTGATAGATGAAAGAATTTGCAGGTGTGCGAGGCGCAATTTTCAGGAATTCTACAGAAATCAGCCCGTAAATTACGGGCATGGAACACCTGACAATCGAGCAACAAATCAGTTCAGAGATCTATCGGGCATTCGAGCTTCTCGGCGCTGATCGTGAGCTTCTCGCAGTCGTCGGCTCATGGGGCGACACGCTTAACGATGAAGAAATACTCACCTACCTCAAAGAATGGAATACGGAGCACGCGAGGAGAGAAGAACCTGCTTGAGCCTCTCGATGGCGTTGAGATGGAGAGCCGCCGGTTGCCGTTCTTCGCCAGGAGGTAACTGCTGCGGCGACCCTCCAGGGCATTGCTTTAGCAGGCTGAGCATCGCACCTTTGGAACCGAGCCGCAAACTGGCAAGAATGGCAGCTTTTTAGCAGACGGCGAACTTGATAAAGATGATGATATGAAGTGGGTCTTAGCTGTGACTGTGGCGGTTGTGATTTTGGCCTATCTCCGCACCCCGAAACCGAAGCGGTAAAGCATGTTTTGCTTGCGCGTGCTCGCGAGCATTTGAACGAGCGATACTGTTCGCACGCATAGGCAAGCCACGCTGGTACTCTCGGCATTCCGCTAACTGTAACAGGGACGGATGCGCGGTCGAAATGATCGTGTACGTCACGAATCGCTATCAAGGACCTCGGGACGTTTGCGTTTTGCAAGCCGTCAGTTGGCGATAAATCCCCATTCCACTCACAGCTTCCATGCACATCCTCGGGTGAATCCTGTAGTTGCGCCCCAAAAAGCATCGTCGGCCTTGACAGCATCGTTCAAAGTTTTATGATGGCCCGAAAGTGCTCTTTCCATGGGAAGGGGACCATTCCAAACCAACAAATCT
>DATFQQ010000122.1:0-5656 GCA_035264195.1 Candidatus Sulfotelmatobacter sp.
TAATACCCAAGGCCACGGTAATCGTCCTCCATCGCTCGTTTTCGCAGCGGTGGGTAGACCTGGTTGAAATCGATTCCCTTGAAGCCTTTGACATAAGCTTCTGCGTAAACCGAACTCGAGTGGTATCCGGTCATGCAGAAAGTCTCTCTTCCCTGTAAAGGCCAGATCGGTACTCCGCCCGGACTCTCTTGCGCCATTCGGATCAGGCAATTCACAAAATCAGGAACCCGATCCGGCTGGCAGATCGTGTACATCGGATGCGCAGCGCGGAATGTATCCCACAACGAAAACGTGCTGTAGTTGTGCGCGCCCCTCGGCAGTTGATGGACTTTCCCATCCATTCCGCGGTACTGCCCGTCAACATCGTCAAACAGGGTTGGCGCGACCAGCATGTGGTAGAGGGCAGTGTAGAAAATTGTTTTGTGGCGTCGGTCGCCGATCTCCACCTTGATCCTGGAGAGATTTTGATTCCATGTCATATGGGCAGCACTGCGTACTTTCTCGAAATCCCACTCAGGAATCTCTGCCGCAACGTTCTTCTGGGCGCCTTCATCGCTAACGCCAGAAATCCCAGTCTTCACCAGGATGGTTTCCTTGTCCGCCGTATCGAAATGCAGAAGGCATTTCAGCGAAGTCCCTTTCGCTTCTCGAACAAAGGAATCCAGCCGCTTGTCGTCTTCAACGATTTCAGCGGACTTAAACGGCTTCGAAAAATGCATCGCAAAATAGATCTCGCGGCCGGGAGCCCAGCCTTTCAGACTCCGTCCGCCAACGATAGTGTCGTTGCCCACGATCTTGAGATACGCCCACACGATCGGCGTATTCGAGTACGAGTGAACCAGGTCCAGAATGAAATGGCTACTGTCGCTCTTGGGAAACGTATAGCGATGAATTCCGGCATGCTCCGTCGCGCTCAGTTCTGCGCGTACGTTGTAGTCACGCAAGATCACCGAATAGTAGCCGGGCACTGCAATTTCGTCTTCGTGGCTAAAACGGGATCGATATCCTTCTCCCGGATTTTGTCGCGATCCGGGAAACAACTTCGTCGGGCCCGTACCCGGCATCAGCAGGAAATCCAACATGTCTGAGGCGCCGGTGCCGCTCAGGTGGGTGTGGCTGAATCCCATGATCGAACTGTCGGAATGGTGATAGCCCGAACACCAATCCCATCCGTCGTTGTAGGTGTCCGGACTGAGTTGCACCATGCCGAATGGAACCGTCGCTCCCGGATACGTATGCCCGTGCCCGCCTGTGCCGATGGCGATCTTTACGTATTTTGTGAAATCCTCTGAGTTTGCAGGTGAAGACGCCACGGCAGAGGGAAGCGAGTTGGCTGCGGCATGATCTCCGGAGAAACCTAACAGCTTCGCAAAAGGCAGAGCGGATAAGACTCCTACAAAACTACGACGAGTAATCATTTCGAGTCCTTTCACCGATCAAAAATTTAAACGGTTAACCCGCAATCGGCAACTGAAGACAGATCGCCAAGAGACACACTGATACCTACGCAGAGTTAGATTTGGAAAGCGATCTACCGGATAAAAGACGATCGCATCGCAATTCTGCTCTATGAAATGGCCTACCACAGGCTGCCTCTGCCCCCTCCGTTCTCTGCTACACTTTCGCGCATGAGCACAATCACGCGGAGACAGTTCGTCGAGCAGTGCGCAGGTGCGGCCGCAGGAACGTGGCTTTTACCTGCCCTCGCGCATGCAGCGAGTTCTGGGCCTTCGGTCAAATTCCCCACAAACCCTCGCGATCGAGTTGCGGTGGCGGCGTATCCGTTTCGAGAATTCATCGTCGGCTGGAAAGGCTGGGACGGAAATACTCCCAGCACCGTTCCGCGGGCTCAGCAGATGGAACTAAAAGATTTCGCCGCACACGTGGTGGAAAAGTTCAACGTGCATCACATCGAACCCTGGAGCCCGATCTTCCCGTCTACCGATCCGAAGTACCTGGAGCAATTCCGCACCGCTGTGGAAAAGGCCGGATCCTCGATCGTGGATATCGCCGTCGATGGCAGACACAGCCAGTATGCGACCGACGCTGCTGAGCGCAAGGCTTCGGTCACCGCGACAAATCAATGGATCGACGTGGCCGTAGCCCTTGGTTCGCCCAGTATCCGCACCCACATTGACGGCGGAAAGGATCTAAAACCCGACGTAGGGTTCGCGGCAGACACGCTTGCACGCAATGCAGAGTACGCCGCAAAGAAGAACGTCGTCGTTCACCTCGAAAATGACAATCCAGTGAGCGAAGATCCGTTCTTCATCGCCCAGATCATCGAAAAGGTCAACAGTCCGTGGCTGCGAGCCTTGCCCGACTTCGGCAACTCCCTCGCCGCGCATGATGAGGCCTTCCAGGATCGTGCGATGGAGACGATGTTTGCCCATGCCTACGGCATCTGCCATGTGAAAGACGGTGAGCTAGACGATCAAGGCAAGGCGTCCCGCGTAGATTTGGAGAAGACCTTCGCGATCCTGAAGAAGCACGCGTACAAGGGATACTGCTCGATCGAGTACGACGCTCCGGGAGATCCCTACAAGCCAACTACAGAATTAGTTGAAGCAACGATCAAATATCTTTCGTAAACGAAACAACTATGGCAGGACAAGGGGTTCATCGGCGGGAAATTTTGCGCATCCTCGGGACTGCTGCTGCGGCCGCGAGTTTCCCAGGCTTCAGCAAATGGGGATTCGCTTGCGGACACGTCGGCAACGCAACTTTGCACATCAAGCCGCCGGAATATCGTCCGCAATTTTTCTCGCCCTCTGAGTACGCGATGATCGAACGCCTTTCCGAGATCATCATTCCCAGCGATCAGACGCCCGGGGCAAAAGAAGCGGGAGTCGCGGAGTTTATCGACTTCATGATCGCCCATGATCCCGAGAAGCAGTACCCATTCCGAACAGGATTGGTCTGGCTCAACAGTCACAGCGAGCGACTTCACGGAAAGCGCTTCCTGGAGCTCACGCCTGCGCAACAACTCTCTGTGCTCGAACCGCTCGGATTCAAGGACAAGGCCCGGCGCGGTGAGGAGCTTGGCCGGAAGTTCTTCGCTTCGATGCGGGAATATACCGTCACCGGTTTTTATACGAGCGAAATCGGATTCAAAGAACTCGGCAATCCAGCGCTGAAGTTTTATTCTGAATCGCCCGAGTGCCCGCATAAAGGCGATCCGGAGCACCTGCACCTTCCACAAACCAAATCTTGAGCATCCCCTCGACCAATGGCCAAACAAATCTATGACGTGATCGTGATCGGAACGGGCGCCGGTGGCGGCATGGCGATCAAGACGCTATGCGAGGCAGGTCTCAAGGTGTGCGCTTTGAATGCCGGACGCAAGCTTGATCCGGAAAAAGATTTTCGCTTTCACCGAATGCCTTGGGATATGAAGTTCCGCGGTCTTGGTGATCCGAAGGGCGAATCTTTCGGTTACATGGACAACGAGTACACCAAGGCTGCCTGGGATCACGAGATTCCCTTCACCGTGGCACCGGGAACAAAGTGGTTTTGGCCACGTTGCAGTGCAGTTGGCGGCAAAACGAATTTCTGGGGGCGTAGTTCCGCCCGCTTCGGCGACATCGATTTCAAGGCGGCATCCCTCGACGGCTATGATGTGGACTGGCCCCTAACATACGCCGAGATCGATCCTTTCTACACCCGGGTCGAAAAGATGATCGGCGTCGCCAGCTCTGTACAAAATCGGCCGAGTAATCCCGACGGATCCTACTTACCGCCATTCAACTTTCGTTGCCTCGACTACATCCTCGAGGCAGGATGCAGAAAGGTCGGCGTCCCCTATCTTCCCGACCGCTGCGCTCAATTGACACAACCGCACGAGGGACATCCGGCCTGCCACTACTGCGGCGAATGCACGACCGGATGCGACGTCGGCGCGTTCTTCTCCTCGCCTTACTTCCTGCTGCCGAAAGCCGAAGCAACCAAGAACCTTGAGTTGCGAACGAACGCATTGGCCAAGAACGTTTTGGTCGATGAAAACGGAAAAGCCACGGGCGTTGCTTATATCGATCGCAAAACCAAACAAGAAGTTGAAGTCTACGGGCGCGCGGTGGTGGTGGCGGCCGGGTGCGTCGAATCTTCGCGCATCATGCTGAATTCCAAATCCCGCCGCTGGCCGAATGGAATTGCGAACTCCAGCGATCAACTCGGACGAAATCTCTGCGATCATCTCTATGGAGAATCAGCCCGCGGATACCTTCCCCAGTTGCTCGGTCAGCCAAGTTTCCCGGATCACGTTGCCGACAGTACTATCGCCTGGATGCCCCGCTGGCAGAACCTGAACAACCCGCATGAAGAGGATTTCATTCGCGGTTATTCCATTTATCCCGATGGTGGATGCTCCGAGTTTCCCTGGTTCGCGCGCGGACTCGACGGATTCGGGTCATCTTTCAAGCGCGAAATCAAGCGCCGTTATCCAACTCCGGTAAACTTTGGAATTCAGGCCCCGACACTGCGCTCGGACAAGAACTTCATGGATCTCGATCCTGAAGTAAAGGATCCCTACGGAATCCCCGTTGCCCGCATGCACTTCGAGTGGGACGAGAATACTCTCAAGATGTGGGAGCACTCCAAGCAGATTTGCGCCGAGGTGCTCAAAGCCGCAGGCGGCGAACTTGAAGGGTCAGGAAACGCTCCCGAGATTCCCGGATGGAGCCTGCACGAAACCGGAACATGTCGTATGGGAAACGATCCGAAGAATTTTGTGACCAACAAGTTCGGGCAGACCCATGATGTACCAAATCTCTATGTATGCGACGCCAGTGTTTTCCTGAGTTGCACTGACAAAACCACTACGATCAGCATTCTCGCCTTCACGCTGCGTACTTCGGAACACATGATCGAAAACTTCCGCCGCGGTGACCTCAAGACTGCGTAAACGAGCATGCAGCGAGCATTGAGCAGAAGACTTCGAATTCAAGACATTGGTCCCGCGCGGCTTGGTTGGTGCCTGGACCGAAATAGTCGCGTTCACGCTGGCCGTGTTCCATTTGTAGTGCTAGTCTGCCGTCCAACATCTCAATCGATAGGAGATTCCAATGCGAAGAATTCTTTTTGTCATCCCATTTCTGTTGGTCTGCCTGTTCGCGAATGCCGCTGACCGAAAATACGTCAACGTCCGCACTGGTGACGCCAAGGCATTGCCTTTCAGCGACGCGGTGCTTGTGGGCAACACGCTCTACATCGCCGGCCACATTGGACTCGACCCCAAAACCAACCAAGCCCCAGCCGATGCCGAACAGGAAGCGCATCTGGTCATGGACGGAATCAAGCGCACTGTGGAGGCTGCCGGCTTATCCATGGACGATGTCGTCTCGATGCAAATCTTCTGCACCGACCTGAAGCTCTACGACACCTTCAACTCGGTCTACAAGACATATTTCCATGGAGATTTTCCCGCTCGCGCCTTCATCGGGACCGACAAACTGCTTCGCAACGGACATTATGAAGTGCTGGGCATCGCAGTGAAACGATCACAGTAAGACCGTGTTTTCGTATTTTGTTCGCTATGCGACAAGGGATTTATGATAAACGTATAGCCGATGCGAAAAGCAGTGAATCATCTGAAGAATTGCGATCCGGTCCTGCGCGCGATCATTGAACGCGTAGGACCGTGCCGCATCGAATACAGCGT
>DATFQQ010000123.1:0-6229 GCA_035264195.1 Candidatus Sulfotelmatobacter sp.
GAATTTTCTTTTAGGATCGCTCGCCCATCTTGGCTTGGCACGTTCATACGCGCTGGGCGGTGACACTGCAAAGAGTCGCGTCGCGTATCAGGACTTCTTCGCTCTCTGGAAAGACGCCGACCCCGACATCCCCATCCTGAAAGAAGCCAAAGCGGAGTACGCGAAGCTTCAGTAGTGGTGTAACGGTCCCTCCGATGACTCTTGCCCATTCGCCCGCAGAGTGGAAATTCTTAGCGGTTGCAATCTAGGTGATCACGTTTTGATCGATGATGAGTGTAATCGAGATTTAGCAACAACTGGTAGATGAGCGGGGGTGGCAGACTCTTGTGATAATCGATTTCGGCGTCTGACAGCGGGATGTCATAATCCACCCTGGACCAGTTTGACCGCTGCCTGAGGATCAGCCACTTCAACAATCAACCGGCTGTACCTCTCGTCATTGAGGTCAATCACAATGGTCTTCTCAGGGTGATGCACGTCCCAGAAGACGCGCTTTCCGTCCTGATAGAAGGTTCCCGCCGTGATGACTCCGGGCACCTGGGTCCCCGGCATTCTG
Source organism: Candidatus Sulfotelmatobacter sp. (assembly GCA_035264195.1). Lineage (GTDB taxonomy): Bacteria > Acidobacteriota > Terriglobia > Terriglobales > Acidobacteriaceae > Sulfotelmatobacter. The sequence continues at coordinate 557 of DATFQQ010000123.1, forward strand.
ATTCCGTGAAACCACCCGCGTGCAGCCTCCGGGTCAGCCCGGACACCCGCAACGTGGGCGAGCGGTATTTCGAGACTTCTCTTGAAAGCCCAGAGCTTGTCCGCGCCTCGTACGTGTAACGTCAGCTTGCCCTCCGCCACTGATAGATCAACCATACATTACTCCTACGTTTTTGGTTCTCTTGAGGTTATTCGACTCTCGTCCCCAAGCAGGTCAGATCCGACTAACCATCGCGACAATAGATTGTGACATGAAGGCCAATAACGTTTCGCCTTCAAACCGCCGAGCTAAACCTCTTGCCACCCCTTTAGGTCGTCAATTCGACAAGCACGACAGTTAAGAAGAAGTACGCATTGTAGAACTGACCGACGGGCGTCCCGTGAGCAGCATCGCAGTTGAACTCAATCCAAGCGTTCATCAAGGGCTCACTCGGCGGCATGGGTGTCCAAGGCCCGAGAACAGGTGGTTGAGTTAAAAAGCAATTTTGGAAGTTAGAAACGGTCCAGTCGCCTTGATTGAATCCGATGAATTCATTTGGAGGCGCATGGTACCTCAGGGTCACCGGGCTACCAGCGATCCCATTGAACGACATTTTTATCGTCTCCGGAGGTAGCACGACAGTCCCAAAGTCCGGTTTGACCCGGTTCGGGTCGACTGCATCCCCTCGGACTGTCACACTGCCCGTTTCTGCACCTTGTACGGTTGAGGATCCCCGCATCAACTGAGACAAACGAGTAATTTCAAGCCCCATTTGGTGTATCAATACTCCAGCGTCGGTTGAAGTATCTAGATCGCCCACTACTAGTCCCAACTGCTCGCCATTTTGACCTGTCGTGCCCAGATGCCTGAGATTCTTAAGGATGGACGTCGGCACATCGAGAAATGACCCTGTACAAAGCCTCACCCTTATCCTTGAGTGATCGTCGGAGACTGCAACGACAGAGCCTGTGAACCGCGAGTTGCGAACAGGCTCAGCCTTCATCCCCTTTGTTAAATCAGACAGTACTTGTTTCGTGTCGCGCATATTCGTACTCCTAACGATCTGGAATTCCCTTTTGACTTCAAAATCTGGCGTTCTCGTGCTTGAAGTTTTTAGGCGTGTCTGTGGTCTCCGACCACGCTGGACTGATCGGGAACACATTCGTCACGGCAGTCCATTGGCTCCGGTCAAAACCCAGGAACTGAAGAATTCGCCATCCCAACTGGCACCGCTATAGATCATCAAGCGATTGTTGGCAGTGTCGTAGGCTCCGACCGGGCTCGTGCGACCGGCTGGGATCGGGCCGAGGACCGGGAGTTTGGTCCATTGAGGAGTACCGGTCAGGCCGTTGGCATTTGCCAGCACCCATGCGTCGTTGTGTTGTGGGAAGCCAGTGGCTGTATTCGCATTGCCCCCAAAAATCACCAAGCGGTTGTTCGCGCTGTCGTAAACCGCAACATGTCCATCGCGCTTGGGAGGAGACCCGGCGGCGCCGTTCGCGATGATCTTTTTCCAGACGGGGGCCCCACCCAGGCCGTTCGCATTCGACAATGTCCACACCGAGTTCGCATCGACAGCGAAGCCCTGCATTGTGCCGGCGAACGTGATCAGTTCGTTGTCAGCGGCGTCGTAAGCTACTGTTGCAGAGTCCTGGCCCTCGGGCGGCCCGCCGGTAGGCGAAAGCTGAGTCCATGTGGGCGTGCCACCGAGGCCGTTCGCATGACTCAGAATCCACGTGTCTGAAAAAATCACGGATTGATTATCCCCACCGAAAACGATCATGCGATTGTTTACCGCATCATAGGCTGCGGCGTGGCCCCAGCGCGGAGCGGGTGGAGTGCCGGAGGGACTCAGTTGAATCCAGGCAGGCGTATCCGAAACGCCGTTTGCGTTCGTGAGAACCCAGACGTCATTCAGGGTTGTACAGTCATCCCCGGTGAATGCGCATCCACCGAAGACGATCATGCGGCTGTTGGCCTCGTCATAAACCGCCGTGAGGAAGGTGCGGCCAGACGGAGACCCGTTGGTCCCGGCCGCAATTACAGTCTTCCAATCCGGTGTTCCGATGCCGTTTGCGTTGGATAACGACAAAACGTCATTGGGCACGGCGCTGGGACTAGAGCCACCAAAGGCAATCAACTGATTGGTCGCTGTGTCATAGATTGCTGCGTTTGCAAAGTGTTCGTCGGGGATGTGCCTTGGAAACAGCAGTGTCCATTTCGGACTAGACACGGGAGTGGCAGGTCCGGCGTCATCGGAAATAGCCCGCCATCTAGCGATCCTCGCGGCGTTGTGTCCTGCGACTTGGGCCTGCGAGAACGTGGCCAGCAGCCAAACCAATGTGGCCAGGCAGCATGTAACGAACGGCATTTTCTTATTCAACTGCATACAAATATCCTCTTCGCTTCATTGTTGTTGTTCGTATAAAAAACTTGGGGGAAATGTGGTTCAGGGGCTTGCCGTTGTCGGTCGCGGTGCCGCTGAACCGGACCAGGTTCGGCACCACACTGGTTTTCTGCGCCGTTGCTTTGGCCGAAGATTGGGCGAATGCCGGCGTCGAGATAGGGTAACTGCCAACAACAACACCGTGAACTTGCCTACGGTTGAACCCGCAGACGAAAGTGAGTGGGCGACTTCTGAGAGAGAATCCGGTTTCATCTTCTTACCGCTCCCTTTGTAATTCTGTAAGCATCGTGTGGAATACCTTCTGTCCGAAGGAAAGTGAACGGTGAGAATGCGTCCCCTGGCCGCCCCGCCGTTAGTGTCTCTACCAGTAACTGCGGAAAGTCGCTGCAAAAAGGTCCATTGAATTACGAGGAGCCAATCGACGTTGTGGGTGCGCTCGCGAGTGGACTAAACCGGCGCTAGAATGCTAAGGATCTTGCCTGCCACTTTCGTCATTCCAGAAAAGGGGTGTCGTATGACTCCGGAAACACAAAAGTTCGAGTCCCCATATTGCGTGAGGATTGAGACCGAGACCGGCAAGTCCTCGACTGTTCCCATTGCCGTCTTGACCCCGCAGCAATTGGAAGTCTTTCTTCAGAGTGAGTTCAAAAGGTTGGCGCAAGAAGCAGGCGTAACGGGCGCTCGTATTCATGTGGAGCGGGCGACATCCGCTGACTACGAGCAGGTCCTCCGTGAGGTTGCGGCGTGCCTGTCATCTGCGAAGGCACGAGCCGCATGATCGAGCTGCAGCGATTGTACGAGTGAGCACGGGAAAGACTATTTTGACTCGCGGTTGATGAGTCAAATGGCGATGTTACGGCAATGAGGCGACCCACACGTTACATATTCGGACCTGTTTCTAAAACGGAAGACTTGGTCGAGGCGCAATTACATCGTCAGTGTCCAGGGGTATTGTTCGTCTCGCAGAGCGGATCATCGTCCGAAGTCGGTCTTGGTGTGAGTCGAGAACTGCAACAAAGCGGAACGGCTGTTCTTTCCAGGAGACCGGATGCAGCATTGTCGCCGTGCCCACTATTGGTCCCCTGGGCGAGACAAATATCAAACTGACCAATGAGCCCGGTGGAAGCAGTGAGAACGGCATAACGAGGCCACCGGTTAGCGAAACACAGCGCAACTTTCCCGAGACCCGTTGCCCATCCGGACAGCGAAGGACGACTGGAGTGTCCTCGACTAGTTGCAAGCGGGGAGATCGTCTTTCGTGATCAGCTCGGGGGAGTTGGTTCACGTCGTATCAAGTATGTTGCGAGTTCTTGAACGAGAGGAGATCACTGAGGGGCTTGTCCCTTTTTCTGCCGAGGAATCACCAACCGGCTGGATAGCAGCGGTTATGGGAACTCACCGTGGATCATCGGTCGCACTGCAAGAAACCACGGTCACAACGTATCCGTGACTGAGGTAACCAGAAGCCTGGCGGAGCGCTCGAGTTCGAAGCAGAACTGAAGTGGACGCGGGCACAATCAATGCAAGTCAAAACCAAGATCGTCTCTGACATCTAGCCACTTCAAGGCTTCAACCCGGTCGTCGAAAATGCCAATTTGCGAAGGGCTTTTTATTCCCTCGTGGTAGGTCTGCATCCAGAGTGTCTTAGCAATCGGCGACATCCCGGAAAGCCGAAAGTCGATTCGGCAAAACACTTATGTAACATTGACCGCTTTGGGCCTGTTTGTCATCCTGCCTGCAATGTTGCCAAGCACCGGGAAACCTTACAAACACAGACCACCTCGAATCCGTGTACCTCATCAACAAAAAGCGATTTTCACGGTCGATAGCCAAAAGCTCATTGGAGTGCTGCAACGGCTCTCATTGACAGGGGGAACGGCTCTGCTTGTGAAGGGTACAATTCCTGAGGGAACACTCGCGGAAATAGTTTTCGGTACAGCCTTTGGGAAAGTGAATGCACACATTAAGTTTCTGTACGGGGGAGTGGATGGTGTGCCACTCGCGCAGGCATTCGCCTTCCTTACGATGAATGCCAGAAGCAGCCAACGCTTCAAAAGAGCCCTCGAAGAAATGCATACCCCGGACCTTGTAGGGAAACACACACCGATCGACACGGCCTTCGCCACGCTGCGCCAAGGCGTTCGCCAGCTTTCAGGAATGCTCGATTCAATGCGACGAACGAGATCGAAAGGCTGAGGACTTTAAAATCGAACTTAGCCACATGGTGATAGTTAGGGTGGGTCAATTGACGAAACCAGGCCATAGCGCTCATCATCCCCCGACAAAGTTCAATGAGCGTAATGGGGATTTTGCAACAATGAACATCGCGTCCACACAGTTGCGCGTAACTTCTGTAGCAGGCGATTGCTCGATAAGCACCGTTAATGTTGGCAGCACCTAGCATCGCCATTGACCTGCCGTTGAAGATCCTGGTGTGGGAAGATGAATCATCGTGGCCTGTCTGGTGCATTCCGTCTGGGGACTCTCCAGAGGACTTCGAACCTGGGGATTGCTGTTCTGGCTTGCCGCGATTTCGCCGCCGACCGTGGCCCAACAGGCACCCGCAGCCGCTATTGACACTGACTTTCAAAGTTGGGATGAGGTCGACTCCCATACCCGCATCACCCATGACCTGGATGTGACCTGGATCGCGCGAGTGCGGCTTAGCAAAGAACTGCCGAACCCTGCCCATTACGTCTTCGGAACAGACTGGAACTTCCGTGTGGGCCAGCATCTGGTGCTGACACCTTCTTACTACTATGGGACCTCCCAGACGGCAGCCGGCATTACTAGCCATGGGCACGTTCCAATCTTTGCAGTCACTCCGGTATTCGGGCGAGGAAGGTTGGCCTTTTCGGATCGAAATCGCTTCGGCGGACGAATCGATTCGATCAACGGGCCATCATGGTTTTACCGGAATCGTCCACGAATCGATTACCGCATCGGTCCGTCGCGCTGGGCAACATCGCTCTTTGTATGGGACGAGATTTTCTATTTTTCAAAGTACCGAGGCTGGACTAGGAACCGAGTAGCAGCGGGCGGACGCAAGGAGTTGAACCAGCGTCTTGCCGGCAATATTTACTACCAGCGCGAAGATAATGAAGTCGGAAGCCCCAGGCACATCAACACACTTGCACTGCTGCTCGAGCTCCGGATTCGTTGACAGGAGGGTGACCACCCGCCACCTGATGGTTTACCTTAACAGGCCATAACGCTCAAAACGCCTGTGGCGGGATTTTGTCACTCAAAACCCCAAATCGGGAGGGAAGATGAGCGCGGTGACCAAA
>DATFQQ010000124.1:0-13928 GCA_035264195.1 Candidatus Sulfotelmatobacter sp.
CTTTTGCTTGCAGCGGATAAGCTGCCGGCAAGCAGCAGATTCCTCCCTTCGGTCGGAATGACAACGCTTCGGGGTCGGTTCGAGTGCCAGCCTCTCGTTCAGGCGGCAGCACGGGCGGACTGCGCATCAAAGTTGATAATAAAGTTGATAATATGGAGCCTGCCTGCTGCGAGTGCTCACGGCGGGACCATGCGGACACGCTCTTTCCCAGGCGCTTCTCGCTTCGAGCGACGAGTTCCGCAATTACGCCCGGCAGCGGGAGGAGAATGAATGATTCGAAAGTTCGCACGGATTCCTGGACTCAGGCTCGTTCCATCGGCAATGCTGATCGCGATCCTGGCGGGAGTCGCAACCGTCCACGCACAACAAACTCCGGCTCAACAGGCTCCAACTCAACAACCCCAGGCGCAGCAACCAACCGGCGACCAGCCTCAAAGCCAGCAGCAACCTGAGAACCAGCAGCCCGAAGCCCAGCAACCCAGCAGCAGTCAGGAGTCGAGCAGCAGCCAGGAAGCCTCACCTGACGAAATCGCGCGGAAGCGCAGGGCACAGACTCACAACTACAAGAACTGGACCTTTAATGTTGGCGGCGGGGCGAACCTCCCAAGCGGGACGACACAGCAGTTTGTGCGTGGAGGAGGTGGTGTGGGCGCCGCAGGCGTTGCCCGCAACGTGAACAAGTATCTCGGCCTGCGCCTCGACTTCCAGTTCGACAATCTGCCGTTGAAAACGTCAGCACTCCAAGCCGCGCAAGCACCGGCCGCCAATAGCCATGTGTACGCGCTCATGCTCGACCCGATTATTAATGTTCCCGTTACCAAAGCTTGGGGAGGATATGTCGTGGGCGGTCCCGGGTTTTACCATCGCTCAGGAAAACTGGATTCCTCTACCGCAATTCCGGGTTCGGCGTGCAATTCCTTCTTCACATGGTGGGGACATTGCTTCGCCGCGAGTCTGCCGATTAACGGGCACTTCCTGAATGCCAGCCAGAGTCAGTGGGGCTACAACTTTGGCGGCGGCATCACGCGGAAGATCCGGCCCAATATCGATTTCTATGCCGAGTTCCGGTACATGCACGGCTCGCGCAATGGGCTGACTACCGACACAAGGCCAATCACGATCGGCATTCGCTGGTAAGGCCCAGGTGCATCCGGTACGGATCGATTTGAAAGCGCACCTGGCTATCGTCGTTTCGTGACTTGTCATTTCCGACGAGTCGCGAAGCGGCGAGGAGGAATCTGTTGTTTGCTTGCAGCTAATCCACGCCGGCAGAAAGCAGATTCCTCAACGACTGTTCGCCGGTTCGGAATGACAACCATCTGGGTGCGGGAGCCTACTCCGGATTTGTGCGGTACTGCCAGAGATCCGCATTCAGCTTCTGTACCTGTGCGAACGATGAAGACGTTGTGGGCTGATGGACTGCGGAGGTCCCGTTCGCTTTGTGGACCGCAACTTCGACGAGATGATGCTTCGGCGCGAGCGAGCACGCAGGATCTGTAGCAGTTGCGTCTCCAGCCAGCAAGAATGCCTGGCAGCGGCATCCTCCGAAGTCTTCGGTGCGACGATCACAGGTGCGGCAAGGCTCTTGCATCCACTCTTCCCCGCGAAAACGGCGGAACGAGTCGGATTCTTGCCAGATCCAATCGAGTGTCTTCTCGCGCACATTCTCGAATGACAGTCCGGGCAGAACTTCCGCCGCGTGACATGGCAACACTTTCCCAGCAGGATTGACGAGCATTAATCTGCGTCCCCAACCGCCCATGCAGGCTTTGGGATACTTTGCGTAGTAGTCGGGAACGACCGAATCGATGCGTATCTTGCCAGCGAGCCGCTGCTCTGCGGCGGCGATGGTCGCAACGGCCTTGTCGAGTTGGGCGCGGGTGGGCATTAAGGCAGCGCGGTTTGCGAGCGCCCATCCGTAGTACTGCGTGTGCGCGATCTCGACCCGCTCAGGATGGAGTTGCTCGATGAAGGCGATCATCTCTTCGAGATGATCGAGATTCTGGCGGTGCACGACCAAGTTCACCGTGAAGGCAATTTTGTGGCTTCGGATGACGCGCGAGAGTTCAATCTTGTGCGCATGGGCTTTTGCGCCGGCGATCCAGTTTGCCGCGTCTTCCTGCGAATCCTGAAAGCTGATCTGAATGTGATCGAGGCCGGCATCGACCAGAGCTTTGAGCCGCTGCTCATTGAGACCAATACCGGAAGTGATCAGATTCGTGTACAGACTCGCAGCGCGCGCCGCAGCGATCAATTCGGTCAGATCGGCGCGAGCCAGCGGTTCGCCACCGGTGAAGTGCGCGTGCAGCATTCCTAGTTTCCCCGATTGCTGGAAGACGCTTATCCATTCCTCAGTCGAAAGCTCTGACCTGGTCTCCGCCAACTGCATGGGATTCGAGCAGTAGACACAATGCAGCGGGCAGCGATGCGTCACTTCAGCAATCAGAGCTAAGGGGTTGGAAACCGATTGAGTCATTGGGTGATTGAGTCATCGAGCGATTGGGTGATCGGGTGATTGAGCCATTGAGTCCTTCGTGATGATCTCCAATCACACAATCACTCAAGGGCTCGATCACTCAATAGTCTACAATTCGCTTCTTTTGCAGCTGCTCAAGGAACAGGCTGATATCGGCGCGAATCTTCTCCGGATCAGTCTTGCCGAATTCTTTTTGCAACTCTGTAATGATCTCGGCGAATGTCCGTTGGCCGTCGCAGTGCTCGAGCACGAGTTTGCCTGTTCCTTGAAGCTTGATGGCTCCTTCAGGAAACAGGATAACGCGGGTTTCTTCGCCTCCGGCCTTCGTGCTCTGACCCCAGCGGCATCCGGCGGCGAGGCGTGGCTGGCTTGCGTCCGTTGGAGGAGCCATCGCTTATTTCTCCTCGATGCGGAATGCGCCTGGTGGAGGCCATCCTGGTTGGACATAGGCGAAATAAAGCGCGTCGAGTTGCGCCCACAAGATGTCACATTTATCTCGCAAGGCCTGGATGGCAAGGTCCTGCTCGTTGCGCGTTTTCGCATGCTCGTAAACGTATTCTGTGGCGAACTTCGCATCTTCGGGAGCCTGCGTCAGGCGTGCCTGGAAGTAGTCGAGGCCTCCAGAAAGCCAGGGATAGTGTTCGCGCAGCTTTTCCATGCGCAGCGAAATCAGATCGCGGGAGAACAATTCAGTCAGCGACGAGGCGACCGCCTCAAGCAAGCTGCGGCTGCGGACGATGTTCAAGTATTCGTTCACGGCGAATCGCGTAGCTGGAAGAATTCCGGTTCCGGCTTGTACTTGCTCGGCGCTCAGACCGGCGGCTTCGGCTAGCTTAAGCCAGCGCTTGATTCCACCTTCGCTGGAGGCATCGCCGTCGTGATCGACGACGCGCTTGCGCCAGGCTCTGCGAAACGCCGGATCCGTTCCGCGCGACAAGATAATCGAGTCTTTGATGGGAATGATGCTCTGATAGTAGTAGCGATTGAGGGCCCAAGCCTGAAGCTGTCCGCGACTGAGACGGCCTTCGTGCATCAGCAAGTGAAACGGATGCTTGTGGTGATAGCGCTCTTCACCGACCGAGCGCAGCTGTGCTCGTAGCTGATCAAAGGACAGCAACAGGTTCGCATCCACCGCGCTGTCTACAGGTCGAACTGCCATCCATCCTCCGCGATTTCCCATCCGGCTTCGCGAACCTGGCGATGCTCGGCAGAAGCCTCGTCTAGCATGGGATTCGTGTTATTGATGTGCACATAGATTTTACGTGGGCGGCGCAGATGCGCCAACTTCTCAAGGCTGCCTTCCGCCGAAGAGACGGGAACGTGTCCCATTTCCCAGGACGATTGACCGGAGCCTTGCACGCGAATGAGTTCGTCGTCGCTCCAGAAGGTTCCGTCGAAGAGGAGCACATCCGCAGAATCAGCTTCTTTGAGAAGCATGTCATCGATGTGAGGAACCGCGGGCATATAGGCAAGGCGTTTTCCGGAAGGAGATTCGACGATGAGGCCCAATGAGGCCTCGCGCCGCATCAGGTCGGTTTGACGTCTCGTCGATACATACGCGGGGAAATGGCGTCCGAGAGAGAGTGCGCGGCAGCGTAATCCGGAATCTTCACGAGCCGGATTGAACAGTGGGAAGATTTGGTCCCATTCGATCTCATGCCATTTCACCTGATCGGAGACTCGCTGCAACATGACAAACATGGAGTTGTCTTCGGTCAGGATGCGCCGTACGGAGAGACTTGCGTAAGCATTGAGCGGCTGCAGTTCGCGGAGAAGAAGGAGCCCGAGGACGTGATCGATGTCGGCATTGAGAAAGACAACTCCAGAGATGGGCGAATGGCGAGTCTCGTGGTCCGCGGCATGAGGATGGAGGTCGGGAGTGAGTTCGATTTGCGCGCGGAGATCCGGAGAAGCACCGAGAATAAACCAATGTTTTGAATCAGCGCTGACGGCGACTTGTGTTTGAGTGCGGGCCTTACCGTGGAACGTTCCGGCGCGAAGCGAACGACAGTTGGGACAGGCGCAATTCCATTGGGGAAAACCGCCGCCGGCAGCCGAGCCCAGAATCTTCACTTGCATGGAGGGAGTCTACCAGCCACTATCTCCGTTTTCGGGAATTTTACTGGTTGGTAACCCCACCCCTCCCCCTCGAGTCTCTGGAATCAGAGGGTTAGCGGGAAATCTCCGAAAAATATACGGGCTGCAATAAGTTGCGGCCAAAATCTAGATTTCAAAGAGCTTAGTGAATTGTGGGAAGGCGGCTGAATGCCAAATCGGGACGAAAACAGCTTCGCGGTACTTCAGGCCCTGAAGGATGATAGAGCAAATGTAGACCTGTGCGCAGGTTACATGTAACAAAGTGAGTCCTTGAGGTGTGGAAATTGCCAATTTACCACCCGCGTCGGTGGACCCTTCGACTTCGCTCAGGCAAGCTGCGTCCGGCCCTTAGGACAAGATTTGCGACACGCCGCCAATAGAGTTCCACACGAGTCACCCGCGCAAGTGAGGTCAGGGTTTTCCTGTATGTTTGGCACCCGACAATTCCTTTTACACTGTCTTACTTCCTGGACGGGATCAGTGTGCGGGTAGATGCCTAAGCGTGTGCTTATCGCCGACGACAGCGAGTCGATGCGAAACGTTCTCAGGAATTTTATTCAAGAGCAGCCCGGGGTCGAGGTGTGCGCGTTAACGGCGAATGGGATCGACACCATTGATGCGGCGATGGCTCTGCAGCCTGATCTGCTGATCCTCGACATACAAATGCCGGGACTGAACGGTGTAGAAGTAGCGAGCGTTCTGCGAAAAAATCTTCCCAGCGCGAAGACAGTGTTGTTTACGATCTACGGCCATATCTTCAGCGAAACGCTGGCATCTGCGGTGGGTGCGGACGCCATTCTGGCCAAGGCCGATGGGCTTCCCGCCCTGGCGAAGGCCGTCCAGTCGCTTTTGGGGACCAAGGCAGACCAGGCTGAGGATGACGGCCAACGAGAATGATGCTCGAGAGAAGGACTGACACGAAAGGATCTGGAATCGTTGACCAGAACTCTTACTGTCCCGCTAGAGCCCGGCGTCTTTACTTGAGTTCAAACGGGATGGCTGGACAGCCGTATCCTTCCCAAGCCGATTTTATGAAACCACCTCCAGTTCGTCAGCGTTGTGTAGTCCGCGCTTTTTGACGAGACTTGCGACCTCCTTCCAGCGGTTGTTCTCATTTCTCGCGGACAAGATATTTCACCATTGCGAAACCTTGGGACTTGGTGGAGCATCTGTAAGGTCTGCCTCCTGTAAAACGCGACAGTACGAGAGAAGTGATGACTCCAGTAGCGGCGCAAGACAGATCGACCACCACTGGCAGTCCATGGCTGGTCGCAATTGCTGTGATGTTAGCGACCTTTATGGAAGTGCTCGACACTTCCATTGCGGCGGTCGCCCTTCCTTATATTGCCGGCAGTCTTTCTGCCTCTAACGATGAAGCGACCTGGGTGCTAACCAGTTACCTGGTGGCGAACGCCATCGTGTTGCCGGCTAGCAGTTGGTTCTCACTACGCTTCGGACGGAAGCGATTTCTGATTGCGTGCATTGTGATCTTCACAGTGTCGTCATTTGCATGCGGGGCCGCAACTAGCCTGGCACTGATACTGATCGCACGAGCTGTTCAAGGTGCCGGAGGCGGAGCGCTGCAGCCACTCTCGCAGGCGATCTTGCTTGAGAGTTTTCCTCCAGAGAAACGTGGCAGTGCGATGGCGGTATTTGCGCTGGGCGTGGTGGTAGCGCCGGTGCTTGGGCCGACGCTCGGCGGTTGGCTGACGGATTCCTATTCGTGGCGCTGGGCGTTTTACATCAACATTCCTGTGGGAATCTTTGCTGTGCTGATGATCTCGCGGTACGTGAAGGATCCGGAATACATCAGAGACGCCAAGCCGGGAAAGCTGGACGGCATTGGACTGGGGTTGCTTGCGGTTTGGCTGGGTGCGCTGCAGATCATCCTGGACAAGGGACAAGAGGATGACTGGTTTGGGGCAACCTGGATTCGGTGGGCGTTCACGATCCTGATTGTTGCCTTTGTTCTTTTCCTGATTCGCCAGCTTCGACATAAGCAGCCCCTGGTGGACTTGGGGGTGTTTCGATATCGGAACTTTACGCTGGGATGTTTGCTGATTGCGCTCTTTGGCGCGGCCATCTACGGGCTGATAACTCTGCTGCCGCTGTTCTATCAAGAACTGATGCGGTATACCGCATTGGCTGCGGGGTGGGCGGTGAGCCCGCGAGGCATAGGAGCGATTATCGCGATGCCCATCATCGGTTACCTGACGGCCAAAATTGATAATCGTTGGCTGATTGCCCTCGGGTTTGCGCTGTTCGGCATTTCTGCGCTGTGGTTCGGCCGGGTGAATTTGGAGATTGGGCAGTGGTCGTTCATTTGGGCAATCCTCATCAGCGGGTTCGGATCGGGATGTGTCTTCGTTCCGCTTTCGACGACTACGATGGCGTTCCTGAGAAACGAAGAGATCGGAAATGCGAGCGGGTTGTACAACCTGTTACGAAATATCGGAGGAAGCATCGGAATCTCGATCGTGAATACGATCGTGGCACGGCACGAACAGCTTCACCGCAATGAACTGGCAGCGTCACTGAATCCGGGGCGGGTCACGGTGCAGGGAACGATTCACGGGATGCAGGGTTATCTCGCGGCTCAAGGAGCATCGGCCACCGACGCGCTCCATCAGGCGTACGGGCTTATTGGACAGGACCTGAATAGTCAGGCCCGGCTGTGGTCGTACGTGGACGACTTTCGCTATATGGCGCTCATGTGTTTTGGGTGTATCCCGATAGTGTTTTTGTTGAAGAAGTCGGTCGGGAAAAAGGGCGGCGCGCTGCGCGCTGGACATTAGCTCGCCGCGAGCCACTTATTTCCAGAGGTCTCTTTCCTAAGCAATTGAAATGTAGGCGGATCTCGAGATCAGATTTTTGGGCTTGACATATTCCTATATCGGAATATATTTAAATCATGGCTCGGGCAGCGACAACTTCTGATGCGTTCAATGCGGTGGCCGAACCACGCCGGCGCGAGATTCTGGAGCTTTTGGCCGTCACGGAACTCCCGGTTGGGGACCTTGTCATTAAGCTCGGGATCGAGCAACCTTCGGTGTCGAAGCATCTGAAGGTCCTGCGGGATGTGGGGCTCGTCCGCGTGCGGCGGAATGGGCGACACATGATGTATCGGACGAATGCCGAGGGGATTCGTCCGCTGTACGAGTGGACGAAGACATTTGAGCGGCTGTGGGCGCATCAGTTGTTGCGGATTAAGGAGAGGGCCGAAGCGAAGGAGTTGAGGGGCGAGTGAAAACGAGGGCTAAAGCCCCGTTCCTTCGTGACGCTTAACGCGGCCCTTGAAGGGCGCTCTTCCAGGGTATCTTAGGCCGCGGAAATAGGCAGCGGTTCCACCCAGGATTTCAAGGAGGCAGCATGAGTATCAGTCCGACGATGATGGGGATCGAGAGTCTGACGTTGGAAGTGAATCAGGAGATTCGCGTGCGCGCGAGTCTGGAGACGACGTTTGCAGCGCTGCTCGAGCAGATCGGGCCGGAGAACGAGTCGCCGGAGCGCAAGATGCCGATGAAGCTCGAGGCGTGGCCCGGAGGACGCTGGTTTCGCGATCTGGGCAACGGGGATGGGCATCTTTGGGGACACGTGCAAGCGATCAAGCGCCCCACGCTGCTTGAGGTTACTGGGCCGCTGTTTATGTCGTATGGGGTCGTGTCGAACTTGCAGTACCGGTTGAGCGATGAGAACGGGGAGACCGTGATCCGGTTTCACCACAAGGCGTTTGGGGTGATTCAGGACGATCACAGACGCGGCGTGAGTATCGGATGGTCGCATATCAATCAGAAGATTAAAGAGCGGGCGGAGCGGGGAAAGTGAGCCTTGCTTGAGCGCCGAAGATAATGCTCGGGATGACGCCTCCTTGGATTGCGTAGGCGTTTGGGTCGAGCGACAGGACAACAGATTCCTCACCGGCAAAATGCGCCGGTTCGGAATGACAACGGCTACTGATCACAACAGGCAGTAATGGTTTTTAAATTTGAAGGAGTGGTTTATGTGTCCAGCATGTGTTGCCAGTGCGGGAGTGGTGGTGGGCAGCGTGGTTTCAACTGGAGGGTTGAGCGCGCTTGTCCTAAAAGTTCTTCGCAAGAAGAAGGGTGAGAAAAGCGATTCGAAGGAAAAGGAGTAGAACGCATGACGACAGCGACGATCGAGAAGAAACCTGCAGCGAAAGTAGTCAGCCCGACGGACTGGCTTGCCGCGCGAAAGGAATTGCTCGCGAAGGAAAAAGAATTCACGCGACTGCGTGACGAGTTGAGCCGGCAGCGGCGCGAGATGCCCTGGGAAAAAGTCGAGAAGCAATACGTCTTTCAGGGCGCGAATGGGAAAGAAACGCTCACCGAGCTTTTCGACGGGCGGAGCCAATTGATTGTGTATCACTTCATGTTCGGCCCGGGATGGAAAGAGGGATGCCCGAGCTGTTCGTTCCTGGCGGACTCGTTTGACGGCCCCGTGATCCATCTGGCGCAGCGCGACACTACATTCGTCGCGATCTCACGGGCTACGTTGCCGGAGATTGAAGCGTTTCAGAAGCGCATGGGATGGAAGTTCAAGTGGGTGTCGTCGAATGGAACGGACTTCAACTACGACTATCAGGTGTCGACTGGCAACGGTGAGAAGGCCGGTGGTTCGGTCTATTACAACTACACGCTGACCGAATTTCCGTCGGACGAACGTCCGGGACTGAGCGTGTTCTTCAAGAAGGATGGAGAGGTCTTCCATACGTACTCAACCTATGCGCGCGGGCTTGACATCCTTTTGCCGACCTACAACTTCCTCGACATGACGGCGAAGGGACGGGACGAGGAAGGGATGAAGCCTCATGCGATGGCGTGGGTGCGGCATCACGACCGGTACAGCGATGGGAAGATGGTGGAGATCGGCAAGCTGGCAGCGAAGTAGTCGCGCTGCCATGCGAAAATGCCGTGGATGAAGAGGAGACTGTCGGGTTCAGGAGTGGTGATGTTCGTTCTGCTTGCCACGATCGGAATGGCTGCCGGGCAGTCTTCTTCCCCGAAAGGCAAGGATGGTCCGACGGAGTATACGTTCGAAGTCGTCAGGCAGTTTCCTCATGATCCGAGGGCCTTCACACAGGGATTCACATACAACGATGGCTTCTTCTACGAGGGGACTGGGCGGACGGGGCAGTCCTCGTTGCGTCAGGTGAATCCCGAGAACGGGCACATGGTTCGCAAGGTTGATCTGGCACCGGAATTGTTTGGCGAAGGCATCACGGTGCTGGGAAATGAAGTCTTCCAGCTGACATGGCTTTCGCATCTTGGATTTGTCTACGACCTGCGGGACTTTCACTTGTTGCGCACTTTTCAGTATGCGGGTGAAGGCTGGGGACTGACGACGGATGGCCACGATCTATTCATGACCGATGGCAGCGCTGAGATTCGGGTTCTGGATGCGAGCACGTTTTCCGAGAAGCGGCGCATCAAGGTTCGTGAGAGCGGGAAGCCGGTCGATCAGTTGAACGAACTGGAGTTTATTGAAGGAGAGATTTACGCGAATATCTGGCACAGCGACCGGATTGCGAGGATTTCTCCTGAGACGGGCAAGGTTGTGGGATGGATCGATCTGACCGGGCTGCTAGGGCCTTTTTATCAACGACAAGCCGAAGAGGTTTTGAACGGAATCGCGTACGACCCGACTGGGAAACGATTGTTTGTCACAGGCAAACTGTGGCCCAAGATCTTTGAAATTCGGGTGAGTCCGAAGCATTCCAGATGAAAGGACGTGGAAGATGCCGACAATGTTGGAGGAATTTCGGGAAGAGGCTGCTATTACAAAACGTTCGCTTGAGCGAGTCCCGGCAGACAAACTGGGATGGAAGCCACATCCGAAGTCGATGGCGCTTGGCCAATTGGCGTGGCACGTGGCGACGATTCCGGGAGGAATTGCGCGCATCGCTCAGCAGGATAGCTTTGATGTGTTGACGGGGAGTTTCGTGCCGCCGCAACCGAAGAATCTCGACGAGGTTCTTACTGCCTACGAGCAGAGTGTGCGCGATGCCGAAAAATTTTTGACTGGTCTGACGGAAGAGCAGTCGCGGGGAAATTGGCGGCTGATGAAGGGAGATCGGCAACTGTTTCAGCAGCCACGCGCGGCGGTTCTGCGGACGATTATGTTCAACCACTGGTATCACCATCGCGGGCAGCTGTCGGTGTATCTGCGGTTGCTGGATGTGCCGGTGCCGGTGATTTACGGGCGCAGCGCGGATGAGGATCCGTTCGCGTAGCTGCCTCGCATCAGAGCGATCGCCGGAGTGGCAGTTGTCCCGCTGCGGCACAAGACCGCGCCCAATTGCTATAATGAAGGTCCTGCGGTGGGAATAGCTCAACTGGCAGAGCACTGGACTGTGGCTCCAGCGGTTGCGGGTTCGATTCCCGTTTCCCACCCCATCTTCCTCGATTGATTCCCTGAAATCTGTTCGTCCGAAAGCGCTCTTAGTGTCCGATCCAGCCATACCGTCGGGCGATTTGGGTTAGCAAGACGATGACGGAAATTCCGAGCAGGGCGATTACGACCTTCCGGGCGGCACGCAGGCGTGGCAGTTTCTCTGGGGGAACTGTCGTGGACATCATGTCGATCAGGAAAAGTCCCATCCAGAGATCGATTGCAGTGAAGATGGTCCATCCCATGGGAGGATCTTAGCGGATCGCGAGCACCCACTGCAGCGATTCAAGTTCAGCTAGACGCGGCCGACGCCTACGTATTCGAATCCCAGGGCGCGCAGACGGGTGGAGTCGAGCAGGTTCTTGGTGTCGACAATGACTGGCTTTCTCAACAGGTGCTTGATGCGGTCGAAGTCGAGGGCGCGGAATTCGGGCCATCCGGTGCCGACGACCAGTGCATCGGAGCCTTCGGCCGCCGCGTACGCCGAATCGCAGTAGCGAACTGATCCATTGAGGCGAGCTTTTGCTTCGGGAATCGCGACCGGATCGTAGGCACGGACGCGAGCGCCTTTCGAGACAAGCGTCTCCGCTAGGCGAACAGACGAAGAGCCGGCCACAGAGTTGGTATTGGGCTTGAAGGACAGTCCGAGGATTCCGACTTCTTTGTTCTCGACAGAATGTAACGCGAGGGAGATCTTTTCGACCAGCCGGTCGGCCAGTTGGTGATTCACGTCGCGAGCAGCACTCAGAACTTTTAGCGATACGCCCTGTGATTGGGCGAGCTGGGCGAGAGAGTCCATGTCGGATTCGGCGAAGACTCCACCCATTCCCGCTCCCGGTTGCAGGCAACGCGGGGCAATTTTCTTGTCGAGGCCGAGGGCAAGCGCGAGGTTGACCGCGTCAGCATTCACTTTCTCGCAAAGCGCGGCGACTTCATTGATGAACGAAATCTTAGTGGCGACGAATGCTGTGGCGGCTTCGCGGACCAGCTCAGCAGTTGCCTGATTGGTCACGATCACTGGCACACCGCGCATGACTAAGGGATGAAAAATCTGCTTAAGGATTTGCATGGCCTCGCTGGAACTCGTTCCGAGAATCAGGCGATCGGGCCAGTTGAAATCTTCGACAGCACATCCGTCGGTAAAGAACATGGGCTGCGAGACGATCGTCGCCTGCAGTCCGATGTCCCTGATGGCTTTTTCCAGGGCGTTGGCAGTCCCGACCGGAACGGGAGTGACGATGGTCAAGATCGGGGGCTTTGGCGCGAGGCGTGTAATGCGAATCGCGACGTCGTTCAGGTTCTCGGCCTTGTCTTCGGCGAGAAAGATGACTCCAGTCCTGCGGGCGAAGGATTCGATATCAGTGGAATAGGCGAGGCGGCCAGCACGCACGTTGCGGCGGATCACTTCTTTGAGATTCTTCTCAAAAAACGGGATATTGCCCTGGGCCATTTCCACCATGCGGGAACGGTCGGGGTGACAACAGGAAACCGGGGTTCCGAAATCCGCGAGGCAGGCTGAAATCACTGTTCCGAGATACCCTGCGCCGTAAACCCCGATCTGCATGTGTGCCGTCTCCCGTTCGATGGCCCGGAAACCCGCGTCAGAACTGACGTTCGACGGGAAGTCCCAGAGGTTCGCCCTACTCTTTATCTACAGATACGCAATGGGGTTTTCAACGCACGGGAGTGAGATGTACCTGGGGCCATGTACAGGTTCCCGCGGTAACCGGCCTAGGCTAACGCGAAACGAGGCGGCGGCCGAGGGGAACCGGGGCGAGGTCGATCCAGCAATTGGTCGACTGTTCGCGCACAAAGATAAGCCTTTCCAACAAGATGCGGCGACTACCGGCGTACTGTTGCCAGCGCTGTCGGGCTGTTTCAAAGGCGGCCCTAACATCCTGCTCGGCCCCCATTTTTGCGATGGTCAGGTGGGGGATGTAAGGCCACTCTTCCGAGTACTGGAGTTCCTCGGTATTAAGCTTTCGATGCAAGTCGCTCATGCGATGAGCTGAACCGTCAATGCGGATAAAGACGGTGGGCGTAACTGGAAGAAAAGTCCCCACGGCACCAAGCGAGACTTCGAAGGGCTGCTCTTCCCCGCAGATGCGTTCCAGAACCTGTAGGGCCGCGTCTTCCGTGCCGCGCAACGGACGAGGCGGAAGGATGGTGAGATGCGCCGCGACCTGGGGCAGGTCGGGGTGAAGCTCCTGGCGGAGGTTCTCGACGAATTCTCCTGCAGGGCTTTTCACATAAGCCACCAGCGCGTAACGCGGATCGGGCATACCTGACTAAAAATTATACCTGCCCCGCTCAAGCGTGATTGCAGAAGGGCGTCAGAAACGAAAATGCGAGGACTGTCTGTCAGGCCACGAACGAGTCGTCATTTATAATCGAAAAGAAATGTCGGGGCGTAGCGCAGCCTGGTAGCGCACCTGCCTTGGGCGCAGGGGGTCGTAGGTTCAAATCCTATCGCCCCGACCATTCCTTTCAATCAGAATGGCCGTTTGAAGGTACTGGCCCGAAAGAACTATTGGCTGGACGACCCACTGCAATGAGGGCAGCGGTTGCCGACTGTCGTAACCAGGCGATTACACGCTTTGAGCGGCAAAGCGGGATTTTGAGCGAAATCGAGATTTTTCGACAACCACCCTGAATCTAGCCTGTCTAACGATCCACATTGACAAACCGCAGGACGGGAAGCATTCTTTTTCGGACTTTGTGGGCCTATCTCCTGCGGATCTATTACGTGCGAGCGAGTTCGCCGTTTTTCTAGCCGCTTAGTTCGAGGTTGCGATGACGACTGACAGATCAGACGTTGCAACGCGTGCGCGTCGCCGCATTGCGATTCGACTACTGCCGTTTGTCATGCTGATGTATCTGGTTTGCCTAATCGACCGGAACAACGTGGCTTTCGCCAACCTGCGAATGAGCGCCGACTTGGGGCTCG
>DATFQQ010000125.1:0-2042 GCA_035264195.1 Candidatus Sulfotelmatobacter sp.
GGTTCGCGAAGGTGCGGAGATCGATGGCTATCGAGTGGAAGGGTTCGCACCGACATCCCGCGCGGCGCAGAAACTCGGAGAGGCGGGCATCGAAACATCGACTCTGCAGCAGCATTTGGCGCGCGGGCAGCAGCCCGACACGTGTGAGAAACGGCTGTTCGTGCTCGACGAGTCTTCACTCGCTTCGACTCGGCAACTGCATGAGTTCATCGAGCGGCTACGTCCGAATGATCGCGCGTTGTTCGTGGGAGATCGGCGACAGCACGAAGCAGTCGAGGCTGGACGCCCGTTTGCCCAGCTTCAAGATGCCGGCATGAAGACGATCAAACTAGAAGAGATCGTGCGCCAGAAGGACCTCGAGCTGAGGGAAGTGGTTCAACAGCTTGCACGGGGCAATGTACGGGAAGCTATCAACAATCTCGATCAGCAGGGCCGGGTTCACGAGGTACCCGGACATGAGGAGCGCATTTCGGCCATCGCGAAAGAGTACGCGAAGTCGCCAGAGAATACGCTCGTTGTGTCCCCGGACAATCGCTCGCGCATGGAGATTAACGAACGCATTCGCGCCGAATTGCAGCGCAAGGGACGGGTCAGTGGCGAAGAGCATCCGATCCGAACGCTAGTTCCGCGCCAGGAACTGACGGGCGCCGACCGAACATGGGCAGCGAAGTATGAAGCAGGCGACATCCTACGCTATTCCCGCGGATCCAAAGAAACCGGAATTGGAAAAGGCCACTATGCTCAAGTGCGGAGCATTGATGCCGCCAGCAACCGACTCACCGTGCGGCTGCAAGACGGAACCGACCGCACATACGATCCCCGCCGACAGCGCGGCGTCTCTGTATATCGAGAGGAGATGCGAAAATTCTCCGCTGGTGACCGCATTCAATTCACGGCGCCCGCCAACGACCTGAAAATTGCAAATCGCGAATTGGGAGCGATCAGTAACATTGACGGATCTGGGCGATTGAGTCTGAAGATGGATTCTGGCCGCTCTCTCCAAATCGACCCCTACAAGCATCCTCACCTCGACTATGGCTATG
This sequence comes from Candidatus Sulfotelmatobacter sp., assembly GCA_035264195.1. Lineage (GTDB taxonomy): Bacteria > Acidobacteriota > Terriglobia > Terriglobales > Acidobacteriaceae > Sulfotelmatobacter. The sequence continues at coordinate 1,044 of DATFQQ010000125.1, forward strand.
CAATGACCAGCCACACCAGCCAGGGACAAACCGCGAGTCGAGTGTTGATTCACGTTGACACCGAATTGCTCGCCAAGGACTTACTCAACAGCCGAATGGCTTACGTCTCCGTTTCGCGCGGTGCTCACGATGCGCAACTGTTTACGAATGACCGCGAGAAACTGTCCACGGTTCTCGGTCACGACATTTCAAAGCAGACCGCCAACTCGCCTCAGATCAGCACGGAACAGACAATTGGGTCTCAGCAGGACATCTCGAAGGCGCCGCAACAAGAGCACTGCATAGGTCTTGGAATCGGCTTTTAGATACCTGCTTGCCCCGGATAATGGCAGCGTAGCGCGGGCACAAACTCTGTCACGACCCTGAATCATAAGTTGCGCCTTCGGCCCTGCGACAGCGTGACCAGGAGGGTCGCCGCAAGCCAGAGCAGTTTGAGTCAGTACCGCCAGTGCGACCAGGGCTGTTACGCCCGACTGCATCAGCCGCTTCATTCCATAATTATGGGTGACTGCAGTGGGCGTGTCGAGGTTACTGGGGACATCTCGTTCCACGTCATGAAATAGCGATGCGCTGCTGCGAACACACAATCGGCTCACGCACTCCTTCAATCCCTTGGTGTCCAATGGAATACAGTTCTACTTGACCTAATGGTGTCCAATGGAGTACAAGAGACTTGTGCAAACAGTTGTCGAGACGCCCACGTATCTCGCCGTTGCGAACAAACTCTTTAGCGAGGAGGAGCGTGAGGACATCGTGGCACTTCTTGCCGACGATCCGGAATGTGGTGACGTGATCCGCGGAACCGGCGGGTTTCGAAAGGTCCGGGTTGCTCGCAAGGGCATGGGGAAGAGTGGCGGGGCGCGGGTTGTGTATATCTGGCGCAACGAAAGGTTTCCGGTTTTTCTGATCACGGTTTTTCCGAAGAATGAAAAAGAAAACCTGTCGATGGCGGAACGGAACGCGCTGAAGAAACGTGCCGATAGTATTTTCGAGACCTAC
>DATFQQ010000126.1:0-3570 GCA_035264195.1 Candidatus Sulfotelmatobacter sp.
CGAATTCGATCAAATCACTGGCGGTGCTTCCCTTTGCAAATGTGACCGCTGATCCGAATACGGAGTATTTGAGCGACGGGCTGACGGAAAGCTTGATCGGCAGCCTCTCGCAGCTGCCGAATTTGACCGTGCGGCCGCGCAGCTCGGTGTTTCACTATAAGGCGAAGGACGTCGACCTGCAAAAGGCAGCGGGCGAGTTGAAGGTCGAAGGGGTGGTGACGGGACGAGTGATGCAGCGCGGGGATGCGTTGGTCGTAAGCGTGGAGCTAACGGATGTGCGGAATAATCGGAGCCTGTGGAGCGAACAGTATGACCGGAAGATGGCGGATGCGGTGGCAGTACAGCGCGAGATGGCGCAAGAGATTTCGAAGCGATTGCGCGATAAGTTGACGGGCGAGGAGAAGGCAAAGCTGAACCAAGGAGGAACGGTCAACCCCGAAGCGTACAGATCGTACCTGCAGGGGCGCTACTACTGGGACAAGCGGACCGCAGAATCGCTGAGGAGGTCCAAGGAGTATTTCGAGCAGGCGATTCGCGAAGACCCGCGATACGCGTGGGCGTACGTCGGACTAGCAGAATACTACTTTGTAGTGACGGATTACGACTACATTCCGGCGCGCGAAACGATTCCTCCGTCCAACGATAATGCGCGCAAAGCGCTGGCGATCGACGAGACGCTGGCCGAAGCGCACGCGGTGCTTGGCGGGAATTACGATCAATTGTGGGAATGGGAAAGCGCAAGAAGAGAATTCGAGCGAGCAATACAGTTGAGTCCGAATGATTCTCGGATCCAAGTACTGTACAGCCTGCATTTAGGAGCGGTAGGCAAGCCAGAAGAGGCTCTGCAGCAGATGAAGCGGGCAGTAGAGCTCGACCCGATGAACATGAATGCCCTGGACAATTTGGCGCAGGCATACAACGCGCTGCGGCAATTCGATGCGGCTATTGAGCAGGGAAAAAAGATTCTGGACATCGATCCAAATTTCGCGAACATACATCAAACTCTAGCGCATGCCTACCTGTGGCAAGGCAAAATTGATCTTTGGCTGGATGAGTGGGAGAAGTTCGCACGGCTAAGCCACGACGAGACGGAACTCGCGGCCCTCGATGCCGCCAAGCGGGAATTTACAAGATCAGGAGTGCAAGGCGCTTTCCGAGCAGCGGCTGCCGTGCAGGAGAAGGAAGCCAAACAGCACTATATTGATCCAGGGTGGATTGCGATCAATTGGGCACTGGCCGGTGAAAAAGACAAGGCGTTTGACTGGCTGGAGAGAGGTTATCAGGAGAAGAGCGGGTTCATGCTTAGTGTCAAAGAAGCGGTGCCATTTGATTCACTTAGGTCGGATGAGCGGTACGTGAGTTTGCTGAAGAGAATGAACCTGCCGCGGTGAGAGGATCCCGAGACAAGTTGCGTTCGAAAGGCCTGTAGAAACCACCTGTTTGTTTTGAAGTAGCAAGCGTTCCATTTCAAGGAGCTAGCAAAAGAGACGGGACTGGCTTACGAGAAGTTAATCGATCTCTATCTGCTCGACTGCGCGAAGAAGCGCAAGTTGCTGGCAATGAAGTGCGTGGCGTAGCAGTGTCGAGACCAGCCGCCTCTGGCGACGGTAGGCACCAATTGGTACCAATTGGAATGGGGCGGCGGTGCTACGCCGTTTCCTTTGTTGGACTTATAAGGTAGGGATGCAATTTCGATCCCCACCGCCCCTACCAAACCAATTGATTCTCCAAAACTTATTTCCCTGCTTTCTAACAGAACGCAGCCTTCTAACAGTTGTCTCCGGAACTAGTTCAACGCGTATTTTTCTAGCCTCGCCGAACGATTCTGCACGGCTTCCCGATGCTGACGGTCAATTACGTGGCCCACAATGAAATCGTTGGACACATCATCGTAGATTCCTGCCCATTCGGGTAGTTCAATACAGAGCAGGCTCAAACTAGCGAGCACAACAACGAGAAGAAGCCAAACTTTCATTTCTCGTGCCTATCCGGGACCTAGGGGCGTGTCGAACGGACACACACAACCTTGTGATCGGAGGTTTCTAACCATGTAGTCCGCGCAGGGTCAAATGCGAGCACGCAGGGCATCAGCCTGAATGCTTTACGCCGAGCAGATAGGGTTACAATCTTTTCATTGGGGATCCCAATGGCGAAGTTGTGCGCGTCGACGTTCCGCTCACATTCGTTGTCCAAAGCGAGTCACAAGTGACTGAGTCTGGACACTCAACGCTTCTCTCAAGCGCCCCGAATGCAGCCCTCCTGTTTCCGAAGTTGAGTCCTGCGCAGATTGCACGGATAGCTTCGCTCGGAGTGATTCGTCCAATCACCCGCGGCGAAGTGTTGATCGACGGCGGCCAAACCAACGTGCCGTTCTTTGTGCTGAAGGCTGGCGAGATCGAGGTCATTCGCCCATCGGCTCTGGACGAGATTCTGATCGCGACTGTCCTGCCGACTCAGTTCACTGGCGACATCAGCATGATCCTCGGTCGCCCCGCGCAGATGCGCCTCCGTGTGCGTACCTCTGGCGAAGTCGTCCAACTGACGCGCGACCAGATGCACGCCCTTATTCAAACCGACGCCGAAATCAGCGAAGTGCTGATGAGAGCGCTTATCCATCGACGTGTCGCGGTGATTGCGCAAGGGATTGGCGACGTGCTGCTCATCGGCTCCGTCGGGTCCGGGGCAACGCTACGAATTAAACAATTCCTAACGCGTAATGGCCACCCCTTCAAGTACCTCGATCTTGACCGGGACGCCGATGTACGGCAATTGCTCGATCGCTTTCGCGTGGAGCCGGCGGATATACCAGTCGTGATCTGCCGCGGCGAGGCCGTCCTGAAGAATCCCAGCAATCAAGGGATCGCTGATTGTCTCGGCTTCAATAAAGGGATCGATTACACCCACCGGCGCGATGTCGTCATCGTCGGCGCCGGACCAGCAGGTCTTGCGGCCGCCGTTTACGCGGCTTCCGAGGGACTCGACGTGCTGGTTATCGAGGCGAGCTCGCCTGGAGGGCAAGCGGGCTCAAGCTCAAGAATCGAGAACTACCTTGGATTCCCAACGGGGATTTCAGGGCGAGAGCTGGCCGGGCGCGCCTACGCCCAGGCACAGAAATTTGGCGCCGAGGTCATGATCGCGAAAGGGGCCACGGAGTTGGTCTGTGAAAACAACGCCTACGGCGCGAGACTCGACGACACCGTGACCATTCCTGCTCGCACAGTGGTCATCGCCACCGGGGCTCGATATCACAGGCCGTCGCTCGAGAATCTCTGTCAGTTCGAAGGTGCGGGTGTCTACTACAACGCGACGTTCATGGAAGCGCAACTGTGCGAAGGCGATGACGTCATAGTCGTAGGTGGAGCGAACTCGGCCGGCCAAGCCGCGCTTTTTCTGTCGCAGACGGTGAGACACGTTCATCTGCTCGTCCGCTCCAGCAGTCTTTCAGCGAGCATGTCGCGATACCTGATTCGACGCATCGAGGAGACTCCAACAATCCAGGTCAAAACGAAAACAGAAATCGTGGCTCTTGAGGGAACCGAACATCTTGAGCGTGTGCAGTGGCGCGACAGC
>DATFQQ010000127.1:0-6104 GCA_035264195.1 Candidatus Sulfotelmatobacter sp.
TGATCACAAAGTTGCCAGGAATGTTGGTGGTGTTGGAGTATCCCCCGTCTAAAGACAACACGTTGTTCTGGCCGGTCCCTGCCAAATTAATGACCACTGGACCGTTGATCACCAGCGTGGAGCCGCTCGAGAGCGAGAGGCTGTTGATGGTGTACACTGCCGGGTTGCCCGGAGTCCCGCCGGAGAGTGTGATCGTCGCATTGCCAGTAATATTGATGTTGCCGTACGAGCCTGGGGTCAAGGCCTGCGAGCCGTGGATGGTTTGATTGTTTGTAGGCGGAAGCGGGTTTGGCATGGGTGGCACGGGAAGACTCTGCACCGGGATTTGTGCAGCGGTCCCATAGCCTGCCCCATTGGTAGCCGTAATTCCTTTTCCCTGATTACAGTTGCCAACGCCGCCGATCGACGAACCGGTCGTCCCATTTACAGCGGTGGTACTGCCGTCTACGGCCACGTTCCCATTGGAACCGACGTTGCCGCCGCTGCTCGTGGTGTTGCTTGGGGGATTGCTGGCGGGACTCTCGGTGGCTGAGTTGAAGCTGTAAGTTTTTGCCCCGCCACCCAGCTTAAGGGAACTGCAACCGGTTCCAGTGGCGAAGAGCCCGTAGGGGAACGATGTCAGGGGAGTCTGGGCGAGTTCTTGCTGTACCAACCGGCGCGCGCCATTGACGGTCACAGCCAGCGAAGTGATCAGGTAGACAGGGTTTGCAACCGGCGTCATCAGATTGCATGAGGCGGTACCGGTTGGAAGCACAACTTCCGACACACCATTCCAACAAACCATGTTGCTGCTAGCACATGGGTACGTTGTGCCATCGACGCAGTAGGCCGTGCTGTTGTTGGCTTTGAGAGTGACTCGCACCCATTTGTAGTCGAGGGCATACGGCGCAACGCTAGGCGTGGTAGAAAACCATCCCCCGGCGGGCAAAGTGGAACAGGGAACGTTCGCGGGAACCGTAGTCATGCCCCCGACAGAGTAGTCGTGGCACAATTCGGTGTCGCCAAGTGGACCGGTCAAGTTCAGAATGTTCGCTGCGGTCACGCCACTCTGCAGAACGTAGAGAACCCCAGACGGAACTGTTCCCGGCATCGTTGTGGGCAGAATGGTGCTGATGCTGTTCGGGTTGCTCGGAAGCGCTCGATCTCGAACCTCTTCCACCCCGGCCCGCGCCGCGAAATAGGCGGTCTCCTCGCCCTTGAAGTTGCTGCTCAACGCGGTTTCGGTGGAACTCATGAACATCATGCCTATGGCGACTGCACTGAGCAGCATAAGGGCAAGCAAACTCAACAGCAAAGAGATTCCTTTTTCTTTATCGCGTCGGGTTTTCCGCATAACGCTCCCTCCGGCCCCAAAAGTGTCAGTTGTTCAGTCTCGCCTTCGAGGTGATCGAGTACACGGTGTACATTTTTGTCGTCGGATCCGCGTAAGTGGACACGACGTTAGCGGTAATCTGCAAGCTCCGGATAGGGGAACAATCCAGGACGGTATTGCAGGAGTATCCGCCAGTTGCGTTTACGAAACTTGTTGCATCGTTAAAGTAAGCGTCAAAAACGTCCGCGGAGGCGTACGCGTTGTATCCAGCCCCACTACTGGGCAGACCTATTGGATAAAGAGAACCGCCAGTGCCGTTTCCACTGTTAAGCACTCCGTTCACCTGCGCGAAATAGGTAGGCTGGGCACCGCCAAGGGCGGCAGCCTTCGTAATCACCCCACGTTGCAGAGTGCACGGACAATTCCCAGAAGCTGGTACTAGCAGTTGCATCCAAACCTGATACACCGTTCCGGTTCCGTCGAGATCCCCTTCGTAACGGATCTGGGTCGGGCTAAACATGATGAGACCGCAGGAAACGCTAGGATTGTTCGCGCAGCCGGGATTATTGTTAACCACCCGTCCCGGCGGATAGCCGACATCATGAATGTCCCGCGACATCTGGTCGACGAAATCCCGTGTCTGCTGCACGGTATCCACTTTCGAGTTCTCCGATGAGTTGCGCTGCTGCATCTGGATCATGCCTCCCACCACAACGGCCAGCACGATCGTCAGAATGACAAGAGAGACCATCATCTCGAGCAGAGAAAACCCGCTAAGCCCGCGACGCCCCGAAAACATGACATCAGGAGTACGGCTGGAATGGAGAATGGTCATCTACATCCCTCCTATCGTCCGGAGGTTCACCGGCATGACGTAGCGAAGGCCACCTACAGTGGGCGAAGCTTGCGGGCGAGCGGAAATGATTATCATCCTGGCGTAAGTACTGATCGTGATAACGTTCCAGCGAATGTCATAGGTTGTCTGCCGACTCCCGTTGCCGCAGGCTACGTAATCGATGGCGTAACCGTTTGGAATCGCCACATGATTCTGCGTCCAATCCACGATTCCGCCCGAAGTGAGGGCCGCGCCATTGCCACCATTGATTCCTGACCCCGTCCCCTTTGTGGCTCCCTGCGTGACGATATTCCAGGCCGTCCCCGCGCAATCTGTAATTGTGAGGTTTGCAGTAGCGTTCGCCGCCTGAGCGCTGATTTGCTCGAGGATGTGCTCGGCAACCATGGTGGAGGTTGTATCCTGGCCAGCCCTGTTATTCGTGTACATGGCGGAAGCCAGAAGAATCATTATCCCGCCCAGGCCGACGGCCAGGACCACCATGGAGATCAACAGCTCTAGGAGCATCGATCCCTGCTCGCCTCTGCGCATCGAATTCGCAGTTTGAAAAGTTTTCATCAGAGTCAGGCCCCGTTTCTAGTTCAGGGATGACCACGTGCCGGAGTCGTACGCCCACTGGCGGATGCGACCTGCTGGAGTGACTGTGACGGCCTCCCACTTTCCGCTCTGGCCGTTCTGCAGGAACGCGACGTAAGAGGTTGGTATTCCGGCTGGTGTCAGGTAAGGGCAGGTAGACGACGAAGGCGTGCATGGCAACCCTCGCGGGCCGAAGCTCGGGCCGGGTGCGGTTGTGTTCAGCGTCAAGAGCGACGATGGATCGGGAGGCAGAAATTGCGCTTCCAGATTTGCAAGGGATGGCCCGGAACTGAACGCCATGGGAGACACGCCGGAAGGAAAGACCATCATCGGGTCGCCAGGTGCGTAGACTCCCGTTCCTGCAATGTCGATGAAAGCTGTTGGATCTGTAGTCCCTCCAGTTGTGGTCAATACGGTGTAATATTTGTCGTCCTTCACCGCCCGGATGCGGGCTTGCTGCAAAAGGCTCGAGTAGCTGATTGCCGATTCCCGAAGCCGCATCGACTGGGCTGCTTTCTGCACGACCTCAACGGTAATCCCGGCCACGACCATGAGAATGGCGATGACGATGATGAGTTCCAGCATCGAGAAACCGGTGGTTTTTCGCAGAGTCATGGCTTTATCCAAGCCGACCGATTTGTTTCACAGCCGGTCCTATTCCCACTAAACCTCTGAAACAACCCGCCGGCAATTACCGCTCTCTTGTCGAGCATCAACAAGCGCGATCGGGCTCAACGTTGCTTCAGCTTAAGGAAAAGCTTGAGTCACATCAAGGTACGTCAGTCCAATGGAGGGTGTCGACCTTTTCTGATTGGAAATTCGTTACTAATGTCACTCCCTGAGCGCAGACGATGACGTGAAGCACGCAATAGCTAGGCTCGAAAACAACATTCCGCAAGCTCCCGAGAGCGTTTCATCGGCTGAAACGCATGCATACTCACTCGAGGAAGTTCTCACGATTATTGATGCTGTTCCCGAGCCTGCCTCAACGCTCATCGCCACGGCGGCCTTCACGGGAGGACGGCGAGGAGAACTGCGAGGGATGTATTGGGAGAACTACCGGGATGGAGAGTTGATGATAGCCAGATCCATTTGGAACGGAATAACGACCGCTCCAAAGAGGCGAAAGAGCAAGGCACCCATTCCGATTATTGGCAAACTCGCTGCCAAGCTTCAATCGCATCGCAAAAGCCTGGGCAATCCCTCAACTGGCCCGATGTTCCCGAATGGCGCTGGAAACGCTGTTGACCCGACAGCGTCCTTCATCGGGTGATCCTGCCAGCCCTCGAGGTCTGCGAACATTGCAGCAAGCCCGAGTCCGATCACGGCAAGGTGAACCACAAGTACGAACTCAACAAGGTTCTTCCGAGGTGGTACGGATGGCACGCCTTTCGACGCGGTCTAGCTACCAACCTGAATCGGCTTGGGGTTGATGATTCAGTAATCCAGCGCATACTCAGACACAGTCACGTTGCGGTCACGCAAGCTTGCTATATCAAGACGGCGAGTGAAGATGCGAAGGCCGCGATGCAGAAACTCGAGATTGCGTTAAATGACCCCTACGTGACACCCAGACCCCGCCACAGGCAGCAAGTCGGTAATGTGATGACCCGGCCCGATACAATGCAAATCTCTTTGCTGGATGGATTTAGAAGGATTCTGGCGGAGAGGGAGGGATTCGAACCCTCGGTACAGGTGTTAGCCCGTACAACGGTTTAGCAAATCAATCGTTCTCGCCGCCCTCACTCGGGCTCAATAACTTACAGTCGGGCCAGAGGGCTCTCAGTCGGGAAAAACACTTCTCATTCGGCTGTTATTGTGCTCCGCTTTGTGCTCCAAATTCCGGAACGTTCAGTGGCTGTACTCGATCCAATCGTTCTGAATTACACGGGTTCGCCGACGTCGCCGGGCAACGTGTGCGGCGTCGGCGTCACGACGTAGTATGTAGGCACTGGCAACGTCGCCGCAAAGTATCTGATCGTTGCCGAGAAACGTCCCAGAAAATTTCCATTCGTGGACAAAACCGGGTGCACTCGGGATTTCGCGCTGAAACGCTCCGACTCGGGAATCGAATTCCGCCAAATGCCGAAAGACGTATCGCTTTAGTAAGTCGGTTCCGAGCGGTCGTTTTCACCCTACTATCCGCCTGATTCTGTTGGACCTTGGACGGGAAGCCTCCCGATCTCGAACCCCGAGAGAAAAGCTCGGCATGGGTGAAGTATATCGAGCGCGCGATACTCGACTAGTACTGTGACCGCGTGATTGTGTAGTCAAAGACATGTCGAGCCTTTTTGCGAGAGAAGCCCCATTGAATGGGAGTCCGATGACGATTCATACGCCGACTCCAGGCTTGGGTTGCTTTACGCAGTGCGACTCGATCTCCGATCCGGCGCTGGCCCAGGCACTGGCGCGAGAACAGGCTGATCGCAATCTCGGCCTGATTCAGCCAACTTCCATGTTTGGGCGTGAAGTGAACCGTGAATCGACTCCACAGCCAACCCCCGGCTTTCTCGCCGAACCGTTCTACCACCGCCTTGCGGGTATGCGAACTCAGATTGTCCAGGACCAAATGAATGATGTCGGCTTGTGGATAGCGGATGGCGAGGTCCAGCAGGTAGTCGGCAAATTCCGGCGAGGAGCGGTCGCGCGTCACTTTAGGAAAGTATCGCCCGGCTTTCGGTTCGACCCCACAGAACACGTTGGCGGTACCACAGCGCTGGTACTCACCATCGCGCCGAGCCACGCGCCCGGGCGGCATCGCTTGCGAGGGGCGAACGTCTTGGTGCAGCACGACCGGCTTTTCGTCCACGCACACCACGGGTTCCCGCTCGCTCAACGGTTTTTCGTACACCGCCAAGATATCCTCCATGCGTCGGATATATTCTTCATCCAGTTCCGCCACGCACCACATTTTTTTCCCGCCACGGCTTCAGGTCGTGGCTTTCCAGCAAGACACGGATGGTCTCGCGTCCTACTCGCGGCACCAGTTTGCGTTTCACCACCTCTTCGGTCAGCAGGCGCACCGTCCAGCGCGCACGCCCCTCCGGCGGCGAGCCGCAGACCAGCGCGACGATGCGTTGCCGATCCTGCGCACTCAGCAAGGCCGCTTTCCCCGGTCGGGGCCGTTCGTATAGCGCCCGTTCTAGGCCGCCTTGTTGAAAGCGTTGGCTGGTCAGCCATACCGTCTTCGGCGTCAAGGCGATGTTTCTCGCCACCTGCCGGACGGTTTGACCTTCGGCCAGTTGGCGTAGGGCCAAGGCTCGCAACACGGTTCGCACCGGCTGCAAACCGCTCTGCAATAGCTGGCGCAACGCCTGCTGATCCTGTTTCGACAGCCGAACCTGAGATTGCTTCTTCATGTCC
>DATFQQ010000128.1:0-2420 GCA_035264195.1 Candidatus Sulfotelmatobacter sp.
CGGCAGTCGGCAGTGCTACGGGAATTTCTTTCCGCGTGCGCGAACGGCGATACGGCGCGGCTCACGTCTCTGGTCGCCCGGGACGCGACGCTGTACAGCGACGGCGGCGGCAGAGTAGCTGCGGCCCTCAACCCGATCCTCGGAGCGGACCGCGTGGTTCGCTTCCTGGCCGGCGTGATGGGCAAGATCCCGGCGGTCACGGTGGAGTTCGCCGAAGTGAACGGAGGCCCCGGAGCAGTTCTGTTCGCGGCAGGCCGGCCGTTCAGCGTCATGTCGCTCGACATCACTGAGGATGGGCAGATCGCGAATCTCTACTTTGTGACCAATCCCGACAAGCTGCCCCGCTAATTTAGCCTAAGACTAGCGAGGTCTTCGACCTCAAACCGACAAGCGAAGCGGCGCGGAATCCCATACACTCTCGGTCATGCCGAGCATCCCTGAACTGCTGAGTGGACATGTCACGTTGGAGGTGGAGTGCCTGGACCGGCTGTACCTGAATGGGTACATCGGTCCGCTGGCAACTTCGGGCGGGCTAGTGACGTTCATGCGCGAGCAGTTGGGCAAGCCGGTTCCGTCGCCGGTGGTGCTAGGGCAGGTCACGGAGCGGTTCCGCGAAGCAGTGAAGGCGATGGCCGAACGGGAGCAGATTCCGATCTATCAGTTTAGCCATCAGGAACGAAAGGACGATGTCGCAAACCGGATGCGGCGGCAACGGGGCATCCGAGATGGAATCGTGTTCATCGGAGTGGCCCAAGAGAAGACGCAGGCATTTCAGGGTAAGAAGATTAACGGACAGTTCGAGTTCACGCGTGACAAGACTGTCTACGTGAACCACTATTACTTTTACATCGATGATGCGGATTTCGGGCCGCTGTTCCTGAAGGTGTGTAGCTATGCGCCGTGGGGAACGAAGCTGTGCCTGAACGGACATGAATGGGCCAAACGGCAGTTGAAGAAGAAGGGAATCGGTTACGAAGCCTTGGATAACGGATTCCTTTCGTGTGCCGATGCTGAGAAACTGCAGCAGATCTGCGACTCACTGGAGGCGGAGGACATTGATCGTGTGTTTCGGAAGTTGCTGAAGCGGCTGCCGCTGCCATTGCGGCCGGAAGATCGCGCCGCTGGTTACGACTGGAGCCTGTCGATCTGGCAAATGGAAGTCAGTCTGACGCAGATTTTCGACCGGCCGCTGCGGGGGCGTGAATTTTTCGAAGAGATCATTCGCGACAATCTGGATCTGGGGCGGCCGGATCGCGTGCAGTTGATCTTCGACCGGGTGGTAACGAAGAAGACGCCGGGGGAGTTCCGCACGCGCGTCATCCAGGACGGAGTTCATCCCAGTCTGCACATCCAATACAAGAACTTCGATTTGAAGCAGTATTTCAAAGAAGGCCGGGGATGCCGGACCGAGGGAACGTTCCGCAATCCGAATGACTTCGGCGTCAATAAAGGGCTGAAAAATCTTCCCTACCTGCGGAAGATTGGAAGTGAAATCAATCGGCGCCTGCTGGAAGTCGAACGCGTGAGCCACAACAGCGGCTTGAGCGGCGACAGCATCCAACGGGTGGTGCAGCCGACCGTCACACGAGACGGTGAGAAGGCGCCGTCATTGAAGTTTGGCCAGCCCCGGGTGATGGCGCTATTTCTCGCGCTGACGCTGTTTCAGCATCTCATCGATGGGTTCCACAACCGTGATCTGCGAGGCTTGGTGGCGAACCTACTCGGCGTCACCGCCGAGCAGTACACGGCGAGCCAGATGACCTACGACCTGCGCCGCTTGCGCTTAAAAGGGCTGATCTTCCGGCCACCGCGGGCCAACCGCTACTTTGTGACGCCGTATGGCTGGAAAGTGGCACGGCTCTTCTCACGGCTTGAGAGTCGAGTTTTTCGGCCCGCCATGGCGATGTTCACAGCCAACGACGCGGTATTGCCGTTTCCGCTTCGCCAAGCACTGGATCGCGTCGACTCCCACCTCGACCAACTGATCTATGACGCATTCCCGCTTCCGAAGGCGGGGTGAAAACTTGACACTTTCAGAAAGAAAATACTTAAATCAGACGACTAGATGCACACCAACCGGCTCGCACAAGAGAAAAGTCCGTACCTTTTACAGCACGCGCACAATCCGGTGGATTGGTACGCGTGGGGCGAGGACGCCTTTGCGCGGGCGCGCGCCGAGGGCAAGCCGATCTTTCTTTCGATCGGATATTCGACCTGCCACTGGTGTCACGTGATGGAGCGCGAGAGCTTCGAGAGCGAGGAGATCGCCGCGATCCTGAATCGCGATTTTGTGCCCATCAAGGTGGATCGCGAGGAGCGGCCGGATGTCGATCGGATCTACATGACGTTCGTGCAGGCGACGACGGGCGGCGGCGGATGGCCAATGTCGGTGTGGCTTACGCCGGAGCTCGAGCCGTTTT
>DATFQQ010000129.1:0-8065 GCA_035264195.1 Candidatus Sulfotelmatobacter sp.
ACCAGTTTCGCCATTAGAACCGGGGACCGTTAACGGTGGATAACGACTATTCGGATGACAAAGAACTTTCGGAAGAGATGATCGACGAAACCCTGGCGGAAAGTTTCCCCGCGAGTGATCCGCCATCGTGGACGCTGGGCCGGGAGAGAAGACGTAAGGCTGGGATCGAAAGTTCAGTCGAGTCAGATAGACCCGACCTGCCTGCCATTCGCAAGTAAAACCATCGAACGGTTTTCGGGATTTGACGATAGTTCGGCAAACGTCGAAATTTCAGCATCCCTCGTCACCGCGAGCGCAACGACTTCAGCGCGTTACGCTTGGTCTTCTCGTTGCAGTTTCTGTGATTCAAATCCAGCCAAACAACAAGGAATTCGCTTGCGTTGAATGAAATTGCCCTCACGACAAAAATGGCTCAGCGCGATTCGCCTACAACACCCCGGGGGCTGGCGACTCCTCAGGCCAATATAGTGCTACCCGGAGAAGGCCGGGTTATCGAGGTTGGACCGCTGCGCATGACGGTAAAGGAATCCGGGAGCGGACGCGGGGCACCCTGGCTCTCGTTGAATTTTCCGCGGCGGGCGCGTTCCAGGCTGCGGAACGAGAAGTGCCAAGGACTAAGGGACTCCCTTCTCAATCCCATTTGTTAACCGGGACTGTGAATCCGGTCACGGTTATGAAATGAGGTAAAGGAGAAATTGTTATGCGTGTTTTCGTCACCGGCGCCACAGGCTTCATTGGCTCTGCCATCGTCCAGGAACTCATCAATGCGGGCCATCAGGTGCTTGGCCTCGCTCGCTCAGAAGCGGGCGCCAACTCTCTTATCGCCGCTGGTGCCCAAGTGCATCGAGGTGCTCTTGAAGACCTGGAAAGCTTGCGCAGCGGAGCGGCCGCTGCCGATGGCGTGATTCACACCGCTTTTATCCATGACTTCTCGAAATTCAAGGAAAACTGCGAGATAGACAGGCGCGCTATCGAGGCTCTCGGCTCTGGGCTCGTTGGCTCTGATCGCCCGTTGATCGTCACCTCGGGCACGGGACTCCTTACGCCAGGCCGCCTCGTGACCGAAGAAACTGCGCCGTCTTCCGATTCCGCCGCAATTCCCCGTGTTTCGGAACAGACCGCCCTTTCGATGGCATCGCATGGTTTGCGCGCATTGGTGGTGCGCCTTCCGCCATCGGTCCATGGCGATGGTGATCATGGCTTCGTTCCGATCCTTATCGGCATTGCGCGCGAGAAGGGCGTTTCGGCCTATGTTGGCGACGGACTCAACCGCTGGCCCGCGGTGCACCGGCTTGATTCCTCCCATCTCTTCAGGCTCGTGCTTGAGAAGGGTTCCGCGGGAGCGCGGTATCACGGAGTCGCCGAAGAGGGCGTGGCGTTCCGAGACATCGCTGGCGTGATCGGCCGCCGCCTGAACGTGCCAGTTGTCAGCAAGGCCCCCGAGGAAGGTGCCGAGCACTTTGGCTGGCTCGCGCATTTCGCAGCCCTCGACAACCCGGCTTCGAGTCAGCGAACTCGGGAACTGCTAGGATGGCAACCGAAGCAGCTTAGACTGATTCCCGATATTGACCGGCCCAGCTATTTCGAAGCTTGAAAAATAATTGCCGGAGACATTCTCCTATATCTCTTCATTCGAAGTTACTCTCCAATTATTCGAACTATTGACGGCTCGTTAATATCAGGAAGGAGTGAACAGTATGGCAAACAATTTAGCAGCAACTTCGACAGTACAACTCGGCGCAACTTCAACAACAGAAGATGTTTTGTCCGGAATCGATCTGCGCGGTAAGCGGATTCTTGTAACCGGCGTTTCGGCCGGGCTCGGAGTTGAAACTGCGCGGGCTCTGGCAGCCCATGGGGCACAGGTCGTGGGTGCAGCACGGGATCTATCGAAGGCAGAAGCTACAACCGCGCAGGTGCGAAAGGACGCCGCGGTGAACGGCGGCGGCTTTGAGTTAGTCGAGCTTGATCTTGCCAACCTGAAGAGCGTGCGCGCCTGCGCCGGTCGACTGCTGGCGCAAGACGAACCCTTCGACGTGGTGATCGCCAATGCTGGAGTGATGGCCACACCATTTGGCCATACTGCGGATGGTTTCGAAATGCAGTTCGGCACCAATCACCTGGGCCACTTCGTCCTGGTCAATCGAATTGCGCGGCTTATCCGTGCAGGTGGTCGATTGATCAACCTGTCTTCCGCGGGTCACCGGTTCTCCAACGTCGACCTCGAAGATCCCAACTTTGAACGGACGCCCTATGAGCCCTTCATTGCCTATGGGCGATCTAAGACGGCGAATATTCTCTTCGCCGTTGCCTTCGACAAACGGCACCGTGGCCGTGGCGTGCGCGCTGCGGCTGTGCATCCGGGAGGCATTCAGACTGAGTTGGGTCGACACCTGGATTCTAGCCAGATGCAACAGATTATCGAAGGAATAAATCAGCAACTCGCGGAAGAGGATCAGGGGCCGTTCCAGTGGAAGACCATTCCCCAAGGAGCCGCAACTTCAGTGTGGGCCGCTGTGGTTGCTCCGGCTGACGAGATCGGCGGCCGGTATTGCGAGAACTGCCACGTCGGCCATATCGTGCCGGACCACGTCACCATTAACGCCGTAAGCGAAGGAGTACGCGGATACGCGCTCGATCCCAAAAATGCTGAGGCACTCTGGAAGAAAAGTGAAGAACTCGTGGGAGAGTCTTTTTAGCTTTCTTCATCGAGTCACAACGCCATGAGTCACTACAATCATGGAGAGATAGGAGGAACGAAATGATTCAACAGACTGATCTCGCTGGCAGCTTCACGCTGCCCGGCACATCAATGACCCTAAAGCGCATGGGTTATGGCGCGATGCAATTGGCGGGTCCACAAGTCTGGGGACCACCGCGCGATCTTGACGGCGCCGTCAGGGTTCTGCGAGAGGCCATTGAAGCTGGTGTGAACCATATCGATACGAGCGACTACTATGGTCCGCATGTGACGAATCAGATCATCAAGCAGGCGCTCCATCCATATGCGAAGGACCTGGTGATTGTCACCAAGGTGGGGGCCCGCCGGGGAGCGGACAAGTCCTGGATTCCCGCTCTTTCGCGCCAGGAACTCATCGATGCGGTTCATGATAACCTGCGAAATCTCGGCCTGGATAAGCTCGATGTTGTCAACTTGCGAGTGGGGGATGTCGATAAACCCTCAGAGGGATCGATCGAGGAGCCGCTGGCCGTGCTCGCCGAACTCCAGCAGCGAGGACTAATCCGTCATCTCGGTCTGAGTAACGTCACTCCGCGGCAACTGGCGGAGGCGCAGAAAATATCAGAGATCGTTTGCGTGCAGAACCTCTACAACGTTGCGCACCGGGATGATGACGGTTTCATTGACCAACTCGCGCGGCAAGGCATAGCCTACGTGCCATTCTTCCCGTTGGGAGGATTTAGTCCGTTGCAGTCGGCGGCGCTCGATCGGGTAGCGGCATCAATACAGGCTACTCCAATGCAGGTCGCGCTTGCCTGGCTACTTCAGCGCGCGCCAAACATCCTGCTGATTCCCGGCACATCTTCGGTCAAACATCTCCACGAGAATCGCGCGGCTGCGACGCTGCAACTTTCTCCCGAAACGATCGCCGACCTCGACTTAATCGCGGGCGGTCCTAAGAAGTGATGACGACCATTCAGACTCAGTCGTTCTCGGGAGTGAGATGTCGTCTCGCCGGCTGTGCACTGCCGGAAAGTTGTGTGTTTTTAGTTTTTGAACACGAAGCATTCACGAAATCGGTCCGTGGGTGAGATTCAGAAAAAGGCGCGGTAAGCCCAGGCTCCATCGACACGGCTGGGGGTTAAATGACCTGCTGGCTTCTTCGGAGATCGGCGAACTAACGCCTGGCGTCCGCCTGGTTCCAAAGCAGACCTCCGTCGAGTTCAAATTGAGAAAACGCATGGACAAACCGCGGCCTTGTTGTATCTTAGAGATACCTCCTGGATTGTCGGCGACGGGAATCTATGTCGATGCCGGATCAACGTGCGAACCGTCGGGTTGAGGGCTTCAGCGGAAAGTATGGGCACTTCCGAATGATGAAACGGAAATGACGATCTCCGATAGACACGAGAGTACAACTCAGGCTGGCGCAGTCGCCTCTCGGCATTATGAGCAGATCCCGGCAGGACTTGGAGGGAGCGCTACAACGATCGAGAGAGTCGGAGGTGCGGCTCCGAAAGGTCGTCGACACGATCTTAACGCTGGCGTGGTCCAACTTGCCCGACGGAGCGACCTAGTTTGTCAATGAGCGCTGGCTTGGGTACGTCGGCGTCTTTCCAAAGCAGGCACAGGCGTGGAGTTGGAGAGCCGCAACTCATCCAGAAGACTTGCAAAGGGTAACAGACATTTGGGAAGAACTGCTGCGGGAACGACGCGGATCCGGTTAAGTCGCATTCTCGGTCAAGGATCATAAGGTCATCGTAGAGGTCAATATGGAAACGGAACATACAACGCAAGAGATCAGCCGTCTCCGGCGTGGCATTAACGACCTTGCCAGCCTTCGGGCGTTGCCGGCGATATGGATCGGACAAGATCGTTCGCGAGTGATAAGCGCGCTGTTTGGTGGGTTGATTGGGATGCTCGACCTCGATTTTGCGTATGCGCGCTTCGCCGATCCTGCGAGCGAATCGCCTCGCGAGTGGATACGGTCCGCAGACAGCATCGATCATGACACGAAAGCAAATGAGGTCGGTCGCGCGCTGGAACCATATCTGGCTGCCGAGTTGCCCACAGCGAATTTTCACATCGCCAATCCTTTAGCGGAAGGCACGGCGTCAATCGCAGTATTCCAGCTTGGGGTCCAGGACAGAGCCGGCGTATTCGTCGCTGGCTCACGGCGATCGGAGTTTCCGACCGAGACCGAATGCCTCCTGCTGCAAGTGGCGACGAACCAAGCAGCCGTCGCACTGGAGGAAATCCACCGGGTAGCACAACGAGTGCAGGAACAGATAAGCCAAAAACAGTGGCGAAGTGCCTTCTACTTCACCGAGGGGCAGCGGCTCTCTCACTCTGGAAGTTGGTCATTCGCCCGAGCTGGAATTTGCGATTACCTGTCTCAGGAGTTGTACCAGATTCTTGGTTTCGACCCGGCAAAGGGAATCCCAACGATCGCCGAGTATCTGAATATAGTGCATCCTGAAGACCGCGACTTCGTCGAGAGAACAATCAATCAAATGGTAACGGAGGGCATAGGCTGCGACGTCAAAAAGCGCATCATCCGGCCTGACGGCGAGCTTCGAGTTATACGTTGCGTGGGTACGCCGGTTAGAGAGAACGGAGTCGTGACACGTTTCATCGGCACACTCATGGATATTACGGAGCAAGAACGTATGGCTCAGGAGCTGCGGCGCAAGGAAGCGTACCTGGCGGAAGCCCAGAGGCTCAGTCAGACCGGTAGTTTCGGTTGGAGTGTATCCAGCGGAGAAATCTTTTGGTCAGATGAAACCTTTCGAATCTTTGAATATGATCGAGCGACCTGTAAGCCGACGCCGGATTTGGTACTCCAGCGAGTTCATCCAGAAGACATTCCTCTCGTTCAGCGGACAATTGATCACGCCCGCCAACAGGGAAAAGATTTTGATCTCGAATGTCGATTATTAATGCCGCGTGGATCACTCAAATATCTTCATGTTGTGGCTCGTGGGATAAGAGACGAACTGGACAAAATCGAGTTTGTTGGCGCGGTGACTGATATTACCCCAACAAAGAGAGCCGAAGAGAAGATTCGCGGCAATGAAGCTGAACTCCGACAGATCATCGATACTATTCCACAGCTCATCTATGCGCTAAGTCCCGAGGGGAAAGTACTATACGCTAATGAGTCGGTGCTCGAATACAGCGGTCTCAGCGTCGAAGATGTAACCGCGGACGACTTTCGTTCAAGGTTTTTTCATCCCGATGACCTCGAGCGGTTGGGGGGCGAATGCCGGCACGGTCTGGAGCGCGGACAACCGTTTGAGCTGGAAATTCGGGCGCGCGGCAAAGACGGTTTGTACCATTGGTTCCTCGTGCATTACAAGCCGCTACGGGACCAAAACGGACGTATCCTTCGCTGGTATGCAACGGGGACGGACATCGATGATCGGAGGCAAGCAGAAGACCGACTAAAAAACGAAACCGTCGTATTGCGTGAAGACATTGTGCGTTCTTCCATGTTCGAGGAGATCGTCGGTTCATCCCAGGTGCTTCGCAAAATACTGGGACAAGTTCCAATGGTAGCGCCCACTGATTCTACGGTCCTAATCCTCGGTGAAACGGGAACGGGTAAAGAATTGATTGCTCGCGCCATTCATAACCTATCTAAACGCGCCCGCCACGCCTTCATTCGAGTGAACTGTGCAGCGATTCCGCCGTCGCTGATTGCCTCCGAATTATTCGGGCATGAAAAAGGCTCTTTCACTGGAGCCATCCAGCAGCGCATGGGACGTTTTGAGGCGGCTGACGGAGGAACGATTTTTCTCGACGAGGTCGGCGATCTCCCCGCCGAAACCCAAATTGCACTTCTCCGGGTCCTCCAAGAACGGGAAATTGAGCGCGTTGGTAGCGTCAAGCCGATACGTGTTGATGTGCGGGTGATAGCCGCGACCAATCGCGACCTGGAGGACGCCGTAGCGTCAGGGACGTTTCGTAGGGACCTCTTCTACAGGCTGAACATATTTCCCATGCAGATTCCACCGCTCCGTGAACGAGCCGATGACATTCCCTTGCTGGTTGGGTACTTCGTCGAGCGCTACGCGAAGCAAGCCGGGAAGAAGATCAGAAGTATCACCCGGAGGACACTTGACCTGTTCCAAAACTACGACTGGCCGGGCAACATTCGCGAGCTGCAGAATGTAGTCGAGCGAGCCGTTATTTTATGCGATCGCGAAACCTTCAGTGTGGACGAAACCTGGCTCAAGCGGGAAAGTCGGCAGCCTTGCGGCCCTAGCGTACCGCTCGGCACGGCTCTGGAGGAGCGCGAACGAGAAGCCATTGAAACGGCGCTGGCCGACGCCCATGGCCAGGTGGGTGGGTCTAAAGGAGCGGCCGTGAAGCTTGGCATTCCCCGTCAAACCCTTGAGTCAAAAATCAAAACGCTAGGGATTAACAAATTCCGTTTCAAAGCACTGTAACAGCCTGCCTTGCTGAGCCTCACCGTCGCCCGGGCTTTTCAGTTCGAGCAAGATTATCGAAGCTAGTAATCCGCTTCTCCGAGAAGTGATTCATGAGGTTATGCTCGCCTACGAAGATAAAAACTTAGAGTTCGTCATGCCGGCATGATCCCCGGCTTCCAGGTCGCAAGGACGCTTTCGGAGACATCCATGTCCGCCGGGATTCCAGCGCTCCATGCTGGAATGAGGCGATTGGGGCGCTGCTTCGGGATGAACGAAACTGCTTTAGCTATATTCCAACGGCGTGACGAATACGTTCGCCTACGTGGTGCTGAAAATTCGGCTAAAGCTGAAAAGACGGCGCGAGCAATTTGTCTAAGTGTAATGAATACAGGAGTTCCCGTCGGTCCTAAGCTTGCAGTATGTATCTTGCGCTATCGATCACTCAGCATGACCTTTAAGATTGAAAGAACTCGCAGCGGCCAAGTCACAACACTTCGGCTCATTGGGAGATTAAAGTCTGATTCCCTTGAGGAATTAAAGCAACAGATCGAGCATAGCGGCCCTAAAGTTGTATTAGATCTCGCGGAGGTGGAGCTAGTGAACGTGGAGGCAGTCCGTTTTCTTAACGCCTGCAAGAACGAGGGGACGGAAATCGCGAACGCTTCTCCTTACATCGTCGAATGGATGCTCCGTGAATCGAAACCAGCGGCGTAACTGTACAATTATCGAAAGCCGATTCGAAAAGCGGACTCCCGATGTTCGGGAGGGAATTTTCCAGCTTGCTGACCCCTTGGTAGAAAATCTCTAACCTGAAAGGAGCAAAATTATGAAGACGAGCAAACAGTTATTGCTGGGCGCTGCGCTGCTGGCAGGAACCTGCTTCGCGGTCGGGCCGGCTTGGAGCCAAGGCGACTCGCGACTTCGACAGGGTGCACCAGTCGGAAGTCCATTG
>DATFQQ010000130.1:0-2177 GCA_035264195.1 Candidatus Sulfotelmatobacter sp.
GAGTGTCAAACGCAATCTGAAATATCCGATGTTTGATGTATTCGATCAACCCAACGCGAGTCTGAGCTGCGAAAGGCGCGAAGTGACCACCGTTCCCACGCAGGCGTTGACGCTATTCAATAACGAGAGCTATTTCGTGCAATCGCGGGACCTCGCAGCGCGCATAGAGCGGGAGGCAGGCAGCGATCCGCCAGCTCAGGTCAGGCTGCTGTATCGAATCGCCTACAGCCGGGAAGCGAGCGCGAAGGAGGTTCAGCAGTCACTGGACTTCTTGAAGAACCGCGGCGCCAGTGTGCGGCAAGGATCGCTTGCTCTGAGCCCCCTGGCGGAACTTGCCCACGTCGTGCTGAATTCGAACGAATTTGTTTATATCAATTAGGAGCGGCCATGAAAGAATGCAACTGCACTGGAAAAAATAACACGCGTTTTATTTCCCGTCGCGATCTTCTCTTTCAGGCGGGCGAAGGTCTTGGCGGCCTTGCCCTGGTGTATCTGCTGGCGCAGAATCGTCTGCTCGGCGCCCCAGCTGGCGAACAAGCCTGCTCCGCCTCCGACGTGAAGGATTCCCCGTATCTTCCGAAGGCTCCGCATTTCAAGCCGCGCGCGAAATCCATAATTTCCTTGTTCATGTGCGGCGGCGTGAGCCAGGTGGATACGTTCGACTACAAGCCGACGCTCGAGAAGTTCCACGGGAAGCTGCTCGAAGGCAAAGGTGAGGTTACGGTGCGGCAGGGCTATCCCGGACCGCTCATGAAGAGTCCGTATGCGTTTAAGCAATACGGCCAATCGGGCAAGTGGATATCGGATTTGTTTCCGAAAGTCGGCGGCGTCGTGGACGATCTCGCATTCATTCACTCGGCGCAGGGCCGGTCGCTCGATCACACTCTTTCCAGTTACGAATGGAATACGGGTTCGATCATCGCCGGTTTTCCTGCTGTTGGTTCGTGGGTGACGTACGGCTTGGGCAGTGAGAATCAGAGCCTTCCCGCCTTCGTCGTCATTCAGGATCCGCGCGGCGGTCCCTTCACTGGCTCTTCGCAGTGGAGCTCCGGGTTTTTGCCCGCCGCTTATCAAGGCACGATGTTCCGCGCCGCGGGCGATCCTATCTTGGATCTCCATCCTCCGTCGGGATCGCTGACTCTCGAGCAGCAGCGCGCGGAGTTGGATCAACTGGCGCTCATGAACGAAAACTATGTAGAGGCCCATCCTGGCATCAGCGAGCTTACGGCGCGTATCAGCTCTTACGAACTGGCGTTCCGCATGCAGGGCTGCGCTCCCGAGGCCATCGATATCGATTCGGAGAGCGATGAGACCAAGCGCCTTTACGGGTTGGACAACAAAATCAGCGAGCCGTTCGGCCGCCAGTGCCTGATGGCCAGAAGGCTGATCGAGCGCGGCGTGCGCATGGTTCAGCTGTGGAATGGCGCGGTGGTGAACCAGAATGTCGACACCTGGGACGCCCACAACAGCATCGTTGACAATCACGGACACCACGCGGCGGAAGTCGATCAACCCATTGCGGGTCTCATCACGGATTTGAAGCGGCGCGGGCTGCTGGATGAAACGCTGGTTTACTGGCACTCCGAATTTGGCCGTATGCCGCTTTCGCAAAAAGGCGTCGGCCGGGACCATAATCCGGGGGCGATGACGGTTTGGATGGCGGGTGCGGGAATCAAGGGCGGACAGACGATCGGGGCATCGGACGAGTTTGGTTGGAAAGCCGAACAGCAAGTTATCAGCGCGCACGATCTGCACGCGACGATCCTGTACCTGCTGGGAATAGACCACAAGCGCCTGACCTACTTCTTCAACGGCCGGAACATGCGTCTAACCGACGTCGCTGGCGTGCTGATCCCGCAGATTGTTGGTTAGCGGTCACTTCAACGCGCGTCGACAGAGGTCTGGATTTCATGTATGGTACGTGCTCCACGCGGCGTCATTGGGCTGTAGGGGGGATGCAACATGCGAAATCCGTACTTCTGGATTACCTACCTTGTACTGGCCTTCAACATCTATGCCATTGCACAGATTACGACCGCCGACGTCCTGGGTCGAGTCACGGATCCGAGTGGAGCTGTGCCGCCGGGCGTATTGGTTTTCAGTTGATGGAGGGAATATGAATCAACGCTTAGTGATCGCGCTTTCAGCATGCATGATGGCGCTGTGCTTCTTCTCGA
>DATFQQ010000131.1:0-26829 GCA_035264195.1 Candidatus Sulfotelmatobacter sp.
GGACGTCGTCAAGTATCCGTATCAGAACGAAATCATATGCATTACAACGGACGGCTCTGATCGGCAGATACGATTTTCACACACCTATTCCAGCATGGCCTTGCAGAACTTCGATGCCCAATGGTCGATCGGCGGCCCTTCGCAAGATGGAAGGTTCTATGCCTGGACGACGAAGGCAGGCGGCCAGTTCGGTTGTACTAACGGTACATTCAAATGCGCTCTGACTAGCCGGCGTACCGAGGTCTTAGTGGTCAAGCTCCAGTAGCCCCGGACCGGCCGAATCCTTCGCGCAGCTCTTTCATGCGCGGTCAAGAGTGCACTATGGTCTGAACACAAACTCGAGAGTCCATCCGACCGGCCTTCCCATGGAAGGTGTTAACACTCATCTACCCAAAGGAAACCTCTTTTCCTCAGGGTAGATGAGTGATATCGAGATGTTTCGCCAGGCGACACACCCTTCGGGCTTCGGTGTGGTTGCCCTCTCAACGAAGGCTCGTACAGTCGATCCTCGCCTCATCACAGCAACCTGGGGACAATGCGATTCGTCGATTTTCGAACATCGGTTTCTTGACAAACTTTTTACAACTGAGTTACCGACGTGATCTTCCTCCAGCCTTCTCGGGATCGCACAATCGACGAGGGGAAGTTATGAAGGGTGTTCCAATCATCGCGATCTCAGTCGCTCTGACGTGGTTCGCGGCGGCTACAGGGCCGATCGCTAAGCAGCAAACCTTTATCGGAGAGATTTCAGATGGCCCTTGCGCGCTTAACGTTCACTCCCGAACCCATTCACACCAAGAGATGAGCGAGTCCAAGTCGATAGGTGATAACGCCATCAAATGCACGATCTTTTGCGTCAGGAATCTCGGCGGACAATATGTGCTGTTGTCGAAGACAGATTCGAAGACAGATGTATACCGCCTTGATGACCAGGAGACAGCTGCCAAATTTGCAGGCCAGGGCGTCAAGTTAGTGGGTGCGCTCGGGTCCAACCGAACGATCCACGTCATCTCAATCGAGCTTGATTCGCAGGCGAAGCCTCCCGAGCAGTAGGCTCGATGCTGAGAGCAGGCTGGACTCCAGTTTTGAAGCAATGTTGACAACGGTAAGGGCGAGCCAATGAACCAGGCATTAACGCTTATAGACCGATTCTCCACCTGATTTTCTCGCTATTGCGCTCGTGGACACAGTGCGCGAGATTCATGCGGCAGCTACATTTTGCCCAAGCTCGCTGGCTCTGGCTTTCAAGTACTCCCTCCGGAATCGAAGCGTGAGTCGCAGCGAGAAGGCTGCCCTCGTGACAGTATCTTGACACCGGATTTACGTATCACTGACACCGTCAAGCGAAACGCGGGCTCAACTCAAAACTGAGCCGACTGGGCGTGCAGTGTCTGAGGCACAAAATCAGCAGAAGTTGTGCGGCACGCTCTTGGGAGTTGTTGTGACGGAAACAATCCTACTGGTGGATCCCCCGGGAACCCGTCAGGCGTTGAGAAATCTCTTGCTGGGTGCAGGTTTCGAGGTGCACTCTGTTGTCGAAAGCGCGGCCACAGGGACCCCGATTGGTGCTGCTATGCCGAATGCCATTTTGTTGGGTTTAGATCAAGACGACTTCCCGAGACTCTCAACTTTCTTGGAACTCAAGCACTTGGCTCCCAATACCGCAATGATCATTCTGAGCCCGAACTCCGACGTCAGGACAAAGATAAGGTTACTCGAACTAGGAGCGGATGACTATATTGAAGAGCCTTTTGAACCGTTGGAGTTGCTCGCCCGAGTGCGTTCCTTTGTTCGGCGTCAGAAACTTCGCGAGTGATTGTCGGTCCCTGGGCGACAGGTCGTGTTCAGGCACTCTTCTTGTCAGGCGCGGAGTGAAACGCAACCCAGCGCCCTTGCTCCACGTTATCGGTGCCACAGTACGGGCAATGGATCACGGTCTCCTCATACTCAGGCAGCGTTAGCGTTTTTGAGAAAAGCTTTTTACAGGACTGGCACAAGAAATCGTATTCGGGCACGACACCCTCTGCAGATCGCCGGTCTGAGTGCGTTGATCAGACCCTCTCTCTGATGGCGCGGACAAATTGCTCACATCGTAACTCCCCGATCCTAGTTCATGCAATCGGGCCTTAGGGCTCGGAATGCGCGCCCTGCTCTGTGAGCGCTATCGCGATTCATCGCCAACCATCGTTCCGCAAAGCCGCTAAGCGGTGTCCCGAACCGCCAGTCTGGGTTCCTTCTCGCTGGTGCGCACGAGGCGAGCATTTCTCGCAACGACTTCGAGAGTCTCGTCGTGAAACGTAATGATCCAGTGGCGGAATCGCCTCCCGTAAGCTCCCGCAACGTGCTGCTGATGTATCTGATTCCTGCGATCAAGATCGGCGATGAGTGGAGAGTTCTCAATTACATGGAAATCGTAAACTCCTAGCCCGCTTGCATAAAGTGGGTGCGCCCTCAAAACCTCATCATTCGGGTATCCCATTGCGTAATATAGAACGCCACCAAAATACAGAATTGCGGTGGACCCGGATTCAGAGTGGGTCGGCCCAATTACATACGCGCACGTCAGGCCAGTTGCGTCGCTGCAAACGGCTGGCATGGGAGCACCAGCGTCCATAGCTGGAGGCTCACTCCATTTGGCTATTTTTGGCGCATCCATAACGCACACGATTGTAAACGGATTTAACGTTTTGACCGTGCGACGCGAGTTTTGAGTGTAATCCGGGTTTTTCGCCAACAACGAGTCAAAGTGGCATCGTTGCGGCGCGATTAGCAGGCTGGTATCATCTGTCGACCTCAACCCTCTAAGACACTCTTCTCAGGAAGTCGATGGCAAGTACTCAAGCGGTGAATGCGTTGCCGTTATCCCGGCCGTCCGCAACGGTTGGATTCGCAGAAAAGTATTTTTATCAGGGCATGTCACTGCTGATCGCTCTTGTGGTTGTTCGGATTTAGTAACACTATTGATCGCCGCCTGATCCACGCGAATCCTCGTCCGCCGATTTTGCTTTGGATACACTCTCTCGCCTTCTCTACTTGGGTAGGCTTTTACATCTTGCAGTCGGCGCTTGTACGAACCCGAAAGGTAAGACTTCATCGCACGCTCGGTTGGGTGGGCACGGCGCTTGGTGCAACAATGGTTGTCCTTGGTCCGTGGGTAGCACTTGTGATGGCCCGTTTTGATACCACCCAATTGCATCGTCCTAACAGAGACGCTTTCCTCATCGTTCCTTTACCCGACATTCTCGCGTTCGCAATTTTTGTAGCACTTGCGATACTTTGGAGGAGAAGACCCGAACGCCATCGTCGATTGATGCTCATTGCAAGCAGCGTACTTACAGGAGCAGCATTTGGCAGGATGCCATTCATGCACTCCCCTCTGCGATTCTACGGAGGGATCGACGGTCTGATCGCTCTGGGTGTTTCACGCGATCTTCTGGTCAGTCGCCGTATTCACGCTGTTTACCTTGTCGCTCTCCCGCTATTGATCATCGGACAAACGATTGTCGCGCAGATTTTTCTGCACAGGTCGCCGCTCTGGATACGAATGGCCCACCTACTCATCGATTAGACCATTCCTTCAAAATCACAATTTCTCAGGCGGAATCCTCCGTTCACACGATGTTCGCCAGAGTATCGATCAGAGGTGTATCGTCTTAATGTTCCGGTTCTTCCGACAATGGAGGTAAACCTTGAAGCGCCAACTGTCGGCTCTCCTGCCCTCGTTCCTATTAGTTTCGTTGGCACACCCCCAGAGTAAGCCAGAACCGATTCGACTGTGCATCTCCACGCTTCAGAACAGTTCGCGGACAGCTCTCGACATGACATGGCAGCGTAACCAACTCATCAAGGCCTTCGAGCGGAATAACAAGGGCAAAGATGTAACCAAGGGGAAGGCGGCGCGCATCGAAACCGTACTGCTCGAATCAAATTCCGAGACTGAACCCGCCGTGCGCGACAACAACTGCCAGTTCATTCTGCACACCAATGTGCTTGAAGTAATCGACGCTGGCTCGTCTGACATTGGCAATCCCCGGACTCGCCCGATGGTGATTGGGAGTGCCCCGTATGACCCTCACCCCAATGCCTCCAATGATAACCGTGCCACCGTCTCGTACCGGATCATGCGAGCGGGCGAGCTGGAAAAGTGGGCGTCCGGCGAAGTGACGGCGCACGATCCGTTGCCGGACGCCATGCTGATCTCCCACCTCATGGACCAGACTGCCAATCGGGTAGTCACCGAGCTGCGGGAGCCCCACTAAGGAGTCTTCGCCCTGGCCGTCGCAATAGCGTGCTGCCATACCACACCTTCGTGCTATTCCTGTTTAACGAAGAATGCCGATAATTGAGGAAGGTAAGGCTGGGAGAGGCGCACACCACCCAGTCTTTGCATTTCGATCCCAAGTTCTAGAGTAGAAGCAACCTGCGACCCTTAACTAAAATCTGCCTGCATGACGAGGGACAGACCGTCGTCGAGTACGCGATGGCGCTCGGGATTGTTCTTGTGCTCGCCTTAGGGATGATTCGTCTGTTCGAGACGAGTGCATTGCAAGTCCTCATTCAGATAGCCAAGTCGATCGGATAAGCTTTCGCATATCCAACTCCCAGCACTCTTACTCATCCGCACTACTCTTACTCTGCGCCACCACTCCGTCACTTTGTCATCCTGAGCGGGTATGCAATTTCACGACGTGGACGGGCAAGTTCACTTGCACTGGCCCGTCGCTGGATGTACTCCTGTCACCGCGAAGTGCGGCATCGGTCGTCCCGTCCCTGTATCCGTGCTCGGAGTTGCCGATTGACTGCCGGTCAGCCTGACGAACTGCCCAACATAGGAGTCAAGGTGCACGGTCGAACTGTAGACCATATTCGTGACTCCTTTCTGATCCACAAGTCGGAATGTGTCATGTTCGGCGCTGGTCAAGCAACCGGTAATCGAACTGTGCTTGTGGTGTCCTACGGGCTGGCTATCGACATCTTCCGCTGCGCTCGGCTTGCTGCTCTGACCAAAAGCCAAAGCTGACGTAGCCGCTAACAAGGCCAATACAAATAGATTCCTTCTCATAACTCAGCTCCAAATCTGTCATGGAACCGGTCCACTCCTTCTGCTTCCGGATTCCAAGACCTGATGGTTATCAGTGTCGATTGATCCTCGAGCGCGAGCAAACTGTCACATGTGACAGAGAGACAACTAGAACTGGTCTCATAAATAGGGTTGCGACGGCCACGAACAGGTCGGAGAAGGCCGCGGCTTTGAGTCGCACCTGCCCGTTTGCGCAGAGAGAGAGAGGAGAGAGAGAGAGAGAGAGCGCGCGCGAGCGAGAGAAGAGAAGTGTCATCCTGAGCGGAGGAAATGATCCGCGTATGCGGATCATCTCCGGAGTCGAAGGATCCCTTTCAGCATCTCGTTACGATTGGCACCGCAGGGAATTCTCACGCTATTGTCCGGGTGGCTGCCAGAGCCCCTTTGGCGTGTATAGGACCGCTCCGACGGCGCATGAAGTCTCTTTCCACTCGCCTCGTGATTCCCCAGGATGACAAATTGGTACTCCGCACGGAGCCTGGGCCTGAAGAAACCGCGTTTTCTCGGCGACCGGTTAAGCCGTGCCGTAAACATTCGTCGGACAGGCTCTACCGACTCAGTCACGGGGAAGTGTCCTACTCGTCTCTGCCCGCCAGATCGGTGCAGGTAAGGCTCGACGCGACGCACCGTCAGCAGCCACCCGGCTAGAAGAGGCCTAAACGTTTTCCACATCTCAAATTCGTTTCTTGTGACATCCAACCTTGACCGACGATATGGAACGCGCATAGTGGAATCGTGCGCATCCGATCACTCGACGGCATCCAACAAAACGCGGCACTGCCCGAGCACCTTTCGGCGCTCTCGCTAATTCCCGTGTCCAGAATATTTTGTCCTGGCCTATCCACTAAGTCCTTGCAGGTCAAGATTTTGCCTGTAAATTATTTGGTATCAAGATTTTGCGGACGAACCCTCCTGTCGCCGGAGCGTAACGCCAATGAAATGAATAGTTTGCAGAGATGGGATGGACGATGCGACGAGCTTAGAGCGACAGCTAAGTCATTATTCTGGAATAATTTACCGATAAATTCCTTGTTTTCAAGATTTTGCGAGCCAAAAGTGCGGCCAAACCTGCATAACTCCCACAAAATCAACCTTTTATGTGATCGCCTCGAAAAATGGAGTGAGATCCACCACCACCTGCTCTTCCACCAGGTAAGCTTGGCCCACGAACACTCCGTCCATATGGATTTGTATGTACAACTAGATCGCTGATCCATCCACTACGTGGCCCATCACACCGGCCAATTCTCCCTGATAAAATTGACTGTTCTGTGGACCTCCTATGTCTTTGACAAAGCAGCAAGCTCTGGAGATGTTCAACTCCGATGACCTGATCGGCATCGGCATGGAAGCCGACGCGGTCCGACGCCGCCTGCATCCCGAGGGTGTGGTCACCTACATCATCGACCGCAACGTCAATTACACCAACTTCTGCACCGAGTACTGCACCTTCTGCGCCTTCTACCGCCCGCTCAAGGGCCCGGCAGCAAAGGAAGGCTACATCCTCGACTTCGACACCATCTACGAAAAGATTCGCGAGACGGTCGAACTCGGCGGCACGGGCGTGCTGATGCAGGGAGGCCTTCATCCCGATCTGAAAATCGACTGGCACGAGCAGATGCTCCGCGGCATCAAGCAGCGTTTTCCGAAGATCCACCTGCATTGCTATTCCGCGTCAGAGGTCATCGCCATCGCCGAGTACAGTGGCTTGTCGATTCGCGATACGATCCTGCGTCTGCGTGATGCCGGCCTGGATTCGATCCCCGGCGGTGGCGCGGAGATTCTCGACGACGAGGTTCGTTATAAGATTGCGCGCCTCAAGTGCCTGACCGAAGACTGGATCAACGTCCACCGCACGGCCCACCAGATCGGCATGCGCACCACGGCCACCATGATGTTCGGCGTCGGCGAGAAGTACGAGCATCGCATCAATCATTTCCAGAAGCTCTATGAGTTGCAGGAAGAGACGGGCGGATTCACCGCCTTCATCCCGTGGAGCTTCCAGCCGGCAAACACCGCTCTCGGCGGCCGCCACTGGGACGAAGCCACGGCAGTCGAGTATCTGAAGGTGCTGGCGATCTCGCGCCTGTATCTTTCAAACTTCTTGAACGTGCAGTCGAGCTGGGTTACACAGGGGTTGAAAGTCTGCCAGATGGGCCTCCGCTTCGGCGGCAACGACGTGGGTTCAGTAATGCTGGAAGAAAACGTGGTCCGCGCCGCAGGCGTAACCAACTGCACGACAGAGGAGGAGTTGCGCAGAATCATCCGCGACGCCGGCTTCCGTCCCGCCCAGCGGGACACGTTGTACCGCCAGTATTTCTTAAACTAGACGGTTGTTCCTAGCCGTCGCGTGCTAGCGTGCCGGAAGACAGGGTGACCGACGCGAACGTGGGCGTTGTGAGCGTGGGCTTTTGTGAGCATGGGTTTTTATGAGCATGGAGGCGGCCGACACGAACGTGGAAGAGCGGCCCTTCAAGGGCCGTGTTTGACGCTTCTTTAATTTTCCTAAAGGGCCTTAGCCCAGGTGTTGAAATGGCGTATCCGATTAAGAAGTGCGTTGTTTGTGGGGAAGAGTTCGAGTTAAAGCCAGGCAAGCCAGGTTTCGCCAATCGCTGTCCGTCATGCAGCGAAGAAGAAGCAGATGCGGGATCAACGTCTGCCGATCCGTTAAAGACCGACAAGGGTGCCAACGCGGCCCGGCGCGAGGCGATGAAGAACCTGCTGTACCGCAAGGACAGTTGAAGCAGGGACCCGGCTATTGCAGCGTCACAACTCCAGGACACGATCCCCGGCAAAGAAAGCTCCCATTCGCCCGCGATTGACAGCCTTTCGCGGCTTACCTAGACTGCAGGGGTACACGCTTTTGCTCGGACCTGACGAAACGAGGTTGATGCATGAGCTGGTTGCAGAACAAGTTTGAAAAGAACTTCCTGATCTCCACCGTCGACTACGTTTTTAACTGGGCGCGCAAATCGGCGGTATGGCCGATGACCTTCGGGCTGGCCTGCTGCGCCATCGAGATGATCGCATCATCGACTGCGCGCTTCGACATCGCACGCTTCGGCTCCGAAGTGTTCCGTCCAAGCCCACGGCAAAGCGACCTGATGATCGTAGCCGGGACCGTCACGCTCAAGATGGCTCCCGTCGTAAAGCGCATCTACGACCAGATGCCCGATCCCAAGTGGGTGATCTCGATGGGCGCGTGCTCGTCGGTCGGGGGCCCGTTCAACACCTACGCGGTGCTGCAAGGCGTGGACAAGATCGTTCCGGTGGACGTCTATGTGACCGGATGCCCGCCGCGTCCCGAAAACCTGTTCTACGCGCTGCTCAAGCTGCAAGACAAGATTGACACCATGACTTTGGCCAAGAAGCCGACTGAAGTTAGGCTCGATCCGAATATGGTCGAGAACTTCAAGAAGCAGGTGATGATCGCGCAGACGCTGCAGCCGAAATAGCATTTGGCACTTAGCAATCAGCCAGGGCTCAGCGGTAAAGCCGCAAGTATGGCGCACTCCATTGGCACGGCTGGAAGCCGTGCCGTTCCCGGTCAGCTCAAATGCCGAATTTCGTGAAGCTAACTACTCAATCTGATCTCCCTGCCACCAATGAGGTGAAGGAGTTTCGCTGTGGTGACAAAGAGATCTGCGTCGCCAACGTGGAGGGCACGTATTCCGCGATCGACAACATCTGCCTGCATCGCGGCGGACCGCTCGGCGACGGAGCCATTCTCAGTGGCAAAGTCGTTTGTCCGTGGCACGGATGGGAATGGGATCCGCAGACCGGCGTGCACGATGCGAGTGCAAAAGTCGCGGTGTATCCCATGAAGATCGAGAACGGCGACGTGCTGATTGAGATCTGACCCTTGATGTCATGATCCAGTCACCACTTTCTCACCGGCTGGGTGTTTCGCTGGTTCCGCGAAGCTAACGCTTCCCGACTGAGTTCCATCCGAGAATGTTGTCGGTCTCATTTACTCCGGGAAAAATATCTCTGCGCACAATAAATAAGCCGCCGATCCGTCTACACAAGTAGCTACCGTCCAACTTGATGGGGATACTCGAATGTCTGTACCTAAGAGCGCACACCGCTTTGTTTGGCTCGGTGTGATTCTTCTGGTTGTCATCGGGGTCGCTGCCGTGACGCGCCGCACCTTAGTCCTGCTCTGGCCGGCGCAACTCGGAGGTGGAGGGTCCAATCCGGCTGCTGCGCTGGATACGGGTTTCGCGAAGCACACGGCGTTGACGCTAGTTCACATCTTGCCCGGCGCTCTGTTCCTGGGGTTGGTTCCGTTGCAGTTCGCGAGCAGTATCCGGCAAAAGCACTTGCAGTTACATCGCTGGATGGGGCGATGCCTGGTCGTGCTCGGACTGATCATTGGAATCGCGGCGCTCGTGATGAGCTACAAGATGAACATCGGCGGGCCTAATGAGACGGCGGCGACTACCCTGTTTGCCATTCTGTTCCTGACTTGCCTGGTGAAGGCCTACATTCACATCCGACGAAAAGAAGTTGCTCGGCACCGCGAGTGGATGATTCGCATGTACGGAATTGCGCTGGGCGTAGCGACGACGCGTCCGATTGTCGGGATGTTTTTTGCGTTTCGCAGGCTCACGCCGCACGAGTTTTTCGGGATTGCGTTCTGGCTGGGATTTACGATTACGTTTCTTGTGGCGGAGGCGTGGGTGGATTACACGCGGCAGCATGCGTCGCCTTCTGTGCCGCAAAAAACGTCGGCTGAGTCGGTTGCGTCGTGAGCGCCGTTCCTCGCGAGAGACGCTTGGCTTCGCCATCGCTGGACGGACGAATGCGTCCGTCCCTACACGGACTGTGGTCAGCCCAAGTAGTGCAGAAACTTCGCCGGCTGAATATCGTATCCCGGAAAAACCTCAGCCAGGTTTTTGTTGCCTATGTGGCGGGAGATCGCTTCTCCTGCCACTTGGCGAAAATCTGTGGTGAGCGCTAAGTCGCGGCCTTCGTAAAGTTGTGATTGGTCGAGGCCGGGCCAACGTCCATAGACCTTGCCGCCCTTTACCGGACCGCCCAGCACGAACATCACATTGGCGTGGCCGTGATCTGTTCCGCGGTTGCCATTTTCGCGCGCGGTGCGCCCGAACTCCGACATGGTGACGACGACAGTGTCTTCGCCGAGATCGCCGAGATCGGTCCAGAAAGCGGCGAGTGATTGCGAGAACTCCCCGAGGACATTCGCTAGTTGGCCCTCGACAGCTCCTTCGTTGACGTGATGATCCCAGCCGCCGATGTCGGCGAATGCGACTTGGACGCCGAGATTCGCCTTGATCAGTTGCGCCAGCTGCCGCAAGTTGTCACTGAAGCGCCCCTTGGGATAGTACGCACCGGGGGCTGGCACGTATTTGCCGGGATCGGCGGCCTTGAGCATCTTTACGGCGTCAAAGGTTTCTTCGCCCGTGCCGTGCAAAATGCTATCTGAGGAGTGATCGTACATCGCCTCAAAGGCGCTGGCTGCGGGAGAGGCTTTCGGATTCCTGCCTCCGACGGAAAAGTCGTTGATGTTGTTCATCGCGACAGCAGGTTCGGCACCGCTGAGAATTCGCGGCAGCGATGGGCCGAGCGCGATGGCGCGGAACGGAGAATTCTGTGGCGTGCGCGCGAGGCCGTGTAAGGAGCGATTGAGCCATCCGTCGTCAGTGACCTTCACGCCGGGCGTGCCGGTTTCCATGAAATCCTGGGCGTCGAAGTGAGAGCGGGTTGCGTCGGGCGAACCGGCAGCGTGGACGATGGCAAGATGCTGCTGTTGCCAAAGCGGCTGTAACGGTGTGAGCGACGGATGCAGGCCGAAGAATCCGTCGAGATCGATCACATTCTTGCGCGGAATATTGATGCTCGGCCGCATGGCGTAATACTGTTTCTCGCCGTGCGGGACGACGATGTTGAGTCCGTCGGCTGCGCCGCGCTGGAAGATGACGACCAGGCGTTTTGGGGGTGCTCCGTTTTCGACGGCTCCAAACGCGGCACGCCTGAGGAAGCTTGGTACGGCGGCGGTACCGACCACAGCGAGAGCGCTGTTGCGGAGGAATACGCGACGGGTTGGCATGAATCGCTCCTAGCGTTTAGCTACTCGCTTCTAGCCAGGCGCTAGAAGCTAGTAGCTCATCTTCTCTGAAATTCTGGCGAGCCTAGCAGCAGACCCGCGATGGTGCTCGCATCTTGCGGATGATTTTGGTCGGGCGGCTTCGACCTCGATCCGTCATTGGCCTGCTGCGGCTTGTCATTCTTGGGCGACTGCAGTTGCGCAACGATTGAGTCGTGGGTCTGCTTCGAGACGTCAGCTGCCAGGAGCTTGGTTTCCATGGTCGAGAGAGTTGCACTTGGGTCCGGTGCTGGCGTCCCACCGGCCAACTGCTGAGTATCGACATTCACTCCGCGAACTTTGCCGGACGTGAGTGCGATCGCAAAATTCATGCGGTTCAGCAGGGCAGAAGA
This sequence comes from Candidatus Sulfotelmatobacter sp., assembly GCA_035264195.1. Taxonomy (GTDB): domain Bacteria; phylum Acidobacteriota; class Terriglobia; order Terriglobales; family Acidobacteriaceae; genus Sulfotelmatobacter. Next base: position 11,543 of record DATFQQ010000131.1, read on the forward strand.
ACTCACCCACTTATCGGCTTTCATTGAATAGCCGGTGGGAGGCTGCGCTCCGTAGAGCGGCATGCCCATGTTGTTCAGCTGCCGCGCAAGAGGAACGGCATCCTGAACATCGGCTCCGGTGGCGCGTACCGCGGAGGCAACAAATTCGAGGGGCGTTTTCACTTTCGCGCGATAAGTCTGATCGGACCAAAACTCCGGAGAATGGAAGAGCGTCAAGAGTACTTCTCGGATATCGCCTTTGTTTTTTTCGAACGTCTTGGCCATGCGATCAACAAGCGCAGGCGGCGGATCGTCTGACACAAAGCGCTGCGCCAACTTCAACGAGATGAAGTGCGCTGTCTGCGGGCTCGTGGCTAGCATGTGCAAGACTTCCCTGCCCTCGTCTTCGCCCTTGGGCTTGATGCGGTGGCCGAGGACAAATTTCGGTCCGGGCTCGTGCATGCGAGGGTCGTAGTGAAAAGAGGCCCCGTCTTGAACTCTGTCAATCGTCCAGCCAGTGAAAACCTTCGCGACTTCGGTGACATCGCGTTGCGAGTAGCCACCGTTCACACTCAGCGTGTGCAGCTCGAGCAACTCGCGTCCATAGTTCTCGTTCAGACCGCTACTCTGCTTGCGGCGCGCATTTGGATGGGGCCGCACCACCCGCGGACGTCCATACGGGCCATAGCGAACCATAGGTCTGGCCGGTGCGCCAAGCGCTTGCGGAGAGTCCGGTCCAACGCTCATCCAATTGTCGAGGTAGAAAAGCATCGCCGGGCTCTTCGCAGTCGCAACGAGCAGGTCTTCGAACTTCCCGAGCGCGTGCGGACGAATCGTCTCCTGCTCGTAGTTTGTAAGCAGCAAGCGCTCCGGCCCTTTGCCGGCGAATACGTTGAAGTGGTTGAACCAGAAATCAGTCATCACTTCTTCGAGCTGACGCTCGCTATAAATGGCGCGCAGCAACTTGGCCTCGCTGAGCTCCTCCACAACCACAAACTGCGGAGCATTCATGGCCTGAAGCGTTTCTTTTTGCTTTGGATCGAGCCCGTTAAGAAAGTCCTGGCCCTTTGCTCCTTTTAGGGAGTCGGCAAAGGCAAGTTTGTCATCGGCCGACATGGCGAGGATTTTCTTGTAACGCTCATCTGGAGAAATGTCGGCAAGACTCTGCGTGTTGAGATCGGCGTAAAGGCGATCTTCGCGACGGCGGGCTTCAGCCTCTTCCTCCGGAGATAGCTTCGGCTTGGGCGCAGGAGTCATCGCGGTCTCGTCCGCGGGATTTGCACCGTCCATCGCACTCATCGAGCCGGTGTCAGGTGGCGGCATGGATTCAGGATTTGCTGCCGCCGCGGCGGCTAGTTCCTCGGCAGTCTTTGCGCCATCGGAGGCGGACTCTGACGGCGGAGGTGTGGGAACTGGAGCAGCGGCTATAGGCGGCACGCTTTCCTTTTGCTGACGATTCTGGAGTCTTTGTTCGTAGCGGGCGATTTGCACCTGGTAAATCGCGCGCTGTGCCGGGTCGGACGGCATAGACCGCTTGCCCTCGTAGACCTGCTTGATCATCTGGTTGTCCGGAAAATTCTCGGCCAACTGTCGAGGACTCATGTGGAGTGTGCGCAGAGGCGCCAAGCGGGACTCGAGAGAGCTGTCTGAAATTTTGTCAGGATGAAGTTGAAGATCGATCCAGCGATCGACGCCCGTGGCCATGACCTGTTGCACATCGCCTGGGCGCGGACCAAAGGTCAGCCGGTTCAGTGCATGCACGGCGCGTTTCTGCTCGTCGGGACCAGAGTCGAGCTTCGTGTCCTTTTTCTTGGCGCGGAGTTGCGGAACCGCACACGCCATGCCCAAACAAAGCAAGAGCAACGCCAGCCGTGAAACCCTGGATTTCATGAGGACTCCCAGAAAGGTAACCCTCTGATTATGAACCCAAATGGGGGAAAAAGTTGCAAGCGATGGCGGTTCAGTGGCGTAGTGGAAGTCGTTGGGATGGAGTGGGTTAGGCAGTGGTCAGTGGGGGATCCCAGCACTCGGCACTCAGCAGTCAGCATTCAGCCATGATGACTCTGATTTGGCGGGCTGCACATCAGGGTCAGGGGCCGAGTGTTGAGTGCTGAATGCTGAGTGCCTTAAGTTAAGTATGCTTTTCCGCGGGAGACTTTGTATTGCAACGTTGCGGCGAGGTGGTCGATGTCGGTCGCGGCTATGTTGACCGGCGCGCTATCGAGGAGCGGGATACGGCTGCTGCCAACGGCTTCGCGGCGCACTTGGATCAGCAGGGCCTGCACCACATTTGGATCGAATTTCTCCGGGGCCATACGGACCAGATCACTAAGTGCATTGCCTACCGACATCGGCGCACGGTATGGACGGGTACTGGTCATGGCGTCAAACGAATCGGCAATGCCGATGATGCGTACCTGGATGGGAACGTCAGATTCGACAAGGTGATCGGGATATCCGGAGCCGTCACTGCGCTCGTGGTGCCAGCGCACTGCCTCGGGAATCTTTGGCCAGGGGAACTGCACACTGCTCACGATCTGATGTCCGACAGTCGTGTGATCGGCCATCTCGCGAAATTCATCGGGATCAAGCGCGGCTGCCTTGCCGAAAAGGCGGCGATCGACCGCGACCTTGCCAATGTCGTGAAGGTATCCGGCGCTGCGGAGGGCCGCGACTTCGCTGGGATCCATGCCCATCGCGTCCCCGATGGCGGCTGCGTACCGTCCGACACGCAAAGAGTGTCCGTGAATGTTGACGTGCTTGACGTCAATCGCCGTGGCAAAGGCTTCGAGCGCGTTGTCGTAGAAGCCGTGCAGAGAAGCCATCAGGCGCAGGTTTTCAGAGACGCGCTGGGCGATGGTCTGAGTCAGCGCGTGATTCTGAACTGCGAGTGCCACATAGCTGCAGAGTAGTTCGAGCGCGTCGAGTTCGCTGTCTTCATAGAGAGCATCGCCCGGACGTCGGCCAAGAGCGATCACTCCGGCGAGGCGGCCTCCGGCTTTCAGCGGTGCAAGACACTTGAATAGCTCCGGCGCAACGTTGCCGTTGGAACTGAGAAAGACTGAATACGTTGAGGAATTGAGAACGATGGGTCCACGCGCTGCCGTGAGCGCATGTACATGTTTCGGAAGGAGAGGAATGAAGGCCGGGTCGGGCATGAGCGCGAAGCCCATGGCTGTCGTGGAAGTCAAAACCGCTGGCTTGTCGCTAAACAGAAAGAGCGCGCCTTCGCGCGCACCGGCTGCTTCCATCACCGCAGACAGCATGAGCCGCGAGGTTTCAGAGAACTCGCGCTCGGCCGTTAATGCGGGCCCGAGTTCCGAAAGCGCCTCGACCGTGTGCAGCAGACGTCTCAGGTTGTTGGTCTGAACCGCCACTGGGACGAAGTGGAGCCAGATCGCAGAGCAGATTGAGCGTACCATGCGGGAAATACCCCGCGCGAGAGCCTCCTATTAGTTAGTTTGATGCGGTGACAAAGATGAGAACCCGTTGCAGACGATAAATTGCTTAAGAGTTAACGGATGGCAATAAGGGAAAAGAATTCGATTCTGATATCGGGCGGACGCGGCTTCATCGGCCGGGCGCTGGTAAAACTTATACAGCGTTCAGGATATAGCGTGATCTCATTGGATCGTGTCCCGGTTGCGAATGCGGTGGACCCTGGGATTGAAGAGATCGAATGTGACCTTTCCGACGCGCGGTTGAGAGACATCTTTGAACGGCAGCGTGTCCGAAAGATTATCCATCTGGCGGCGATTTTACCGACCGCGGCTCAACGTAATCCGGTACGGGCGACTCAGGTCAACGTTCAAGGCAGCCTGAACCTGCTGGAACTGGCGCACGAATTCAATGTCCGGCGATTCGTCTTCGGGAGTTCGCTAAGCGTTTACGGAACTTATCCCGCGGATCAGACCGTTTCCGAGGAAGATCGAGCCGCACCCGAAGACTTGTATGGTGCGGCGAAACTCTACGTCGAACAGTTGGGGCAGGCGTATCGCGAGTGCTATGGCCTTGAGTTCGTGAGCCTGCGAATCGGGAGAGTCGTGGGACCGGGAGCACGATCGGTTTCGTCAGCATGGAGGAGCGAGATTTTTGAATTGCTGAAGACGGACTATCCGGTGGAGATTTCCCTGCCTTATCGTACGTCGGAAAATCTCCTGGTGCTCCACGTCGAAGACCTGGCTGCCATGCTGTTAAGTTTGGTACAGGCTTCGTCGGTCGCGCACGCGGTTTACAACGCTCCGTGCAAATCTGTCGTTGTCGGGGATCTGAAGCGGGTGGTAGAGGACCTGAACTCGAACATCACTGTGAAGCTTGGCGACGGTACGCCGGTGGGTAATCCGCGGATGCTGGATGCGAGCCGCTTCCAAAGCGAGTTTCAATTCGAAAGCGTTTCTATTTTCGATCGCTTGCGGAAGGCCGCCGGGAAGTGACTGGACCATTCTGGCTTTTGACGTAATCCACCGCGGTGTCTTCCTGATGGTCTGCGCTTTTTGCAGGCCGGAGGACCTATGCAAGTCTCCGGCCGCATGATCTCTGCAGGCAGAGTTGCATAGGTCCTCCGGCGCCAAAAAACGACGCCATCCGGATGACAAAGCGGAATGGTACACAGCAATTCCTAAATCGATTAGTGCCGTGACCAGATAATTTCTTTCAGGCCCAGGTTTGTGGTGACGTAGGAACCCTTCAACTCCGCGCCAGGGTGACCGAGGCAGGAGTTTCGCGAGGAAATCATCATGCGGTCACGGCACTAGAAGTGCTCGCGCAGTTCGGCGAAGCGTCCGACGATGAGGAGTTTCTGGCCTTCTGGAGCCGGATTGACTTCTTCATGCTCGAGTATCCAAGTGTCGCCGTGGGGAACGAAGATCGCGTTGAGCCCGGCGGCTAATGCCGGATTGATGTCGGACTTCGGGCTGTTGCCGATCATCCAGGTATGGCTGTGGTTGCAATCGTATTTGTCGGCGAGCTGGGCATAGACGTCAGGCTTTTTTTCGGCGACGATCTCGACTGACTCGAAGTACTTCTTCACTCCCGAGCGTTCGACCTTGCCAGATTGTTCTTCCAGTGCGCCCTTGGTGACGAGGATCAGGCGATTGCTTCGCGAGAGATGCTCCAGCGTTTCCGGCACTTCAGGCAGGAACTCGATGTCATGGTTCTCGATGATCTCGGTGAAGCTGATGACCTGCGCGTGAAGTTCCGTCGTGACCGGAATGGGGCTGAGGCGTTCGAATGTGTCGACAAGAGCGTGGGCGAAGCTGTGGAGGCCGTATCCGTGCTTGACGATGCATCCGCGCTCGACGTCGTTGAGAACTTCGCGGACTTGCTCGGGCGAGAACTCGTGATGATTAAGGAACGAGATGAAGCGCGCGATGGCGCGCTCGAAGTAGACGTTGTTCTCCCAGAGCGTGTCGTCGGCGTCGATGAGGAGGGTTGGGCGCAAGCTTCTAGCTCCTGGCTGCTAGCTTCTAGCTAAACACATTTTGGTAATCATCTTCGTCGTTGAAGAACATGTGGTGGCGATCTCGAACAGAACCGCTATTGTTGAGTAGTTCAGGCGTCCCTACAGGACGCGAATCTCTTCGCAGTTTCCCCGCCAGTGAACTGGCGGGCTATTGTCAGCCGTCCCTACGGGACGGAGTCCCCGGGATTCAGCAGAAGGAGCTGATAGCTAGGAGCCAGCAGCTAGTAGCTAGAAGTCTCACCCAATCCAATCGACTTTCGCTTCGGGGCCGATGATGCCGGCTTTGTGGCCCATATCCAGCAGGCGGCGGACGGCTTCGCGTCCGTCGGGACCGTAGTCGAGGGTACGTTCGTTGACGTACATGCCGACGAACTTGTCGGCCGATGCTGCGTCGAGGTCGCGGGCGAATTGCATCGCATAGGACAACGCTTCTTCGCGGTGGTCGAGTCCGTATTGAATGCTCTCGCGCAGAGCCTGAGTCACGGCAGACATGAGTTGCGGGCCAAGCGCGCGGCGGATGCCGTTTCCGCCAAGAGGAAGCGGCAAGCCCGTCACTTTTTGCCACCACCTGCCCAGGTCGACGATACGGTGCAGGCCGGATTTGTCGTAGGTCAGCTGGCCTTCGTGAATGATGAGGCCGGCTTCGTACTTGCCTTCGAGCACCTGCGGGATGATCTGATCAAAAGGAACCACTTCAGTTTCAATGCCCGGGGCGAAGAGTTGCAGCGCGAGATAGGCCGTGGTCAATTTGCCGGGCACCGCAATCTTTTTGGTCTTGATCTCGTTGGCGGTGAAAGGACGCGGCGAGACGACCATCGGGCCGTAGCCTTCGCCGACGCTGCCGCCGCACGCCATTAGAGCGTATTTGTCCTGAATGTAGGGATAGGCGTGGAAGGAGATTGCGGTGACGTCATAGACGCCTTGGCGGGCCTTTTGATTCAGAGTTTCGATGTCGCAGAGGCTGTGGGTGAAGCGCAGTCCTGGCGTGCGGACCTTGTGCGTCGCGAGGCCGTAGAACATGAAGGCATCGTCGGAATCGGGGCTGTGGGCGACGGTGATCTCGCGGACGTCGGCCGAGTTGCCGGTATAGGTTCTTTCGGTTTCGGATACCGCCATTTGGTTGAGAACTCCTAGATGTGGCCGTGGGAGGTCGTCCCTACGGGACTCGTATCATTTCTGGACTAACCCGGGACTAACATTCTGGGCTAACTTCTTTCGGCCCCTTTGGGGCTTGGCCATGTTCACTGGGCTTCCCCACGGCTTACGCCGTAGGCTGCAATCTTTCGCCGCTTCGCGGCTTCTTTCTAGTTGATCCTACGTGCAGATATCGTGTTCAGGCCGTTTTGCCACTTCCCAGGCGGTGCCAGCGCACGGCGATGGCTGCAGCGAACATCACCTTCATCACCTCTGCTGCGATGAACCAGTAGAGGCCGAGGTACGCTGCTTTAGCAAGCGAATGCGTCAGCACAAACAGCCAGCTCAGTCCACCTACGAACAGCAGGATCTCGGCGAGAACACCGGAGATCGCGCCGCGAACAAAGCTTCTGGCTCCGCGTTCGAATACATATCCAGCGACAAACGCAACAAACGGATATGCGAGCAGGAAGCCTCCCGTGGGCCCGAAGAGCTGGGCGACACCGCCTGGACCTATCGGACTGAAAACGGGCAATCCCGCCATCCCCTCAACCAGGTAGAGCATCATCGCGGCAAAGCCACGGCGGCTTCCGAGCAGCAATCCCACTACCAACACGCCAAAATTCTGAACCGTCAGAGGAACCGGCGTAAGGGGCATGAGTGGAATCGTAATGTGCGCACACAGGGCCACGAACAAAGTCGCTCCTACGACGAGTGCAATCTGCCGGGGAGCGTCGAGGCTCTGTGCCTGCTGAGGATTCACCACCCCAATCGCCGTCTTCGCCATAGTTTGTGTCTCCTCGAACCAAAGCAACAATCTCAGTGTTCTGAGCTGTCGGAATGCCGTTCACGATCCAATTCGTTCGAAGCTCCGTCATGCGAAGCGTGCGCCTTTTGCAGGTGCTTGCGCAAATGAACGAAAATCGCTATCGCCACGCACACGATGACCAGGGTACTGATGCCTAGGATCAGGAACCACCAGATCATTCGCACAGCCGATTAGGATAACAGAAGAGAAGCTTCTGGCTCCTAGCTCCTGGCTTTTAGAAAGCAAAGGCACGCCCTGCGGCGCGCCTTTCGAAACGCTCGAAGATAAGGAGGCTGTCCCGATATTGCTCCGGCGCAAGAAGATGAGCTAGGAGTTAGAAGCTGCCTTTCGTCTCTCGCGCATTTGCTCGACGCGCTTGATCATGAACTGGAGCCGATCGCGGCCCCATTTTGTGCGAGTGACGGCAGTCTCGATATCCTTCCATGCGTTGGGATCGTTGAGCTTTTCGCGCAGCTCTTTGATATACGGATGAACCTTGGCATAAATCAGAAACATCTCGCCGCTAAAGCCAGGAGCCAGGAATAACTGTTCGTTGAGTGCACCGTTGTTCACGAACGATGCGACCATTCCCCAGTAGCCGCCCACTTGACGGAGCCAGTTGTTCTCCGGGGTACCCATTGCCCACGCGACTTTGAGGAAGTCGTCGGCATTTTGCGGAAAGAAATCTGCTCCCCACCAGTGGCGCGCCTTCCGCATCTCGGCCTCTCGGCGAAGGTCGTAGAGTTGGGCGATTAGCTGTGCGTCGGCTACAGTTGCTTTCTTGGCCATTCATTTCCTCCAAAGGATTTGACAGATGGCTATCTTAGATTGGTGGATGTTACGCAGGAAGCAAAAAATTAGCGGGTGTGAGTAGCATAATCTCGGCAAATACTTTGCATCTCCCAATCGCGCTCGATCCGGCATTCGGCTGGTGCTTGACGTGGCACTGTCCAAAAGCCCTTTATCGCAGAGGTCGCGAAGGAAGGCCGCAGAGAACGCGAAGGAGCCAATCAACGGCGAGACTACTTATCGCTTACTACTCATTGCTCATGGCAGCTTACGCGTTTGTGCTGGCTGCCGCTTCGGGATTTGGCGGAGGCGGCGGCGCCGGGCGTTCGTACTCGCACTCCTTGTTGGGGCAAGCGATGACCGGGCCGGCTTTCAGGTTCTTTTCGACGAGATACTCGCTGCCGCAACTCGGGCACTTCTCTGCAATCGGTTTGCCCGCAGAAGTGAATTTGCACTTCGGGTAGTTGCTGCATCCATAGAACGTATTGCCTTTACGCGCACGCTTCTCGACGAGTTCGCCATCTTTGCAGTCCGGGCACTTCACGCCGATGAAGTTCTGCTTCACGTACTTGCAGTCGGGATATCCGCTGCACGTAGTGAACTCGCCGTAGCGTCCGTGGCGGATCATCATATTGCGTCCGCATTTCGGGCAGAGCTCGTCGAGCGGAATGTCAGGAACCTTCTTGCCTTGATCGAGCCGGCGCGTGGTCTTGCAGTCCGGATATCCGGTGCAGGCCATGAACTGGCCGAAGCGTCCACGCTTGAGCACCATCACTCGGCCGCAATTCTCGCAGTACTCCTCGGCTGCGCCGGTCTCTTGCATGTCGGCGGAATCGAGATCTGGCAGATTGATCGGATTCTCTTTCGTAAACGTGCAGGTATTCGGATCGTCCTTGTCGTAGGTGCTGCAGGCATAGAACGAGCCGTGCTTGCCCCACTTGATCACGAGCGGTGCGCCACATTTTTCGCACTTCTCGTCAGTGGGCTTTTCCATCCGCTTGATGTTCTCCATATGCTTTTCGGCATATTTGAGATCTTTCTGGAATTTCTTGTAGAACTCCGACATGGCGTCTTGCCATTTCTCCTTGCCTTCTTCGATTTCGTCGAGTTCTTCTTCCAGACGGGCGGTGTACTGCACATCGAAAATGTCGCGGAAGTTCTCCACGAGCAAATCGGTGACGACCAGGCCGATTTCGGTCGGGACGAATTTGCCGCCAATCTTCTGCACGTACTGGCGCTCCTGAATCGTGGAGAGAATCGCGGCGTAAGTAGATGGGCGGCCGATGCCGCGTTCTTCGAGTTCTTTCACCAGCGACGCTTCGTTGTAGCGCGGCGGAGGCTCGGTGAAGTGCTGCTCGGGCTTCAGTTCTTTCAGCGTGAGCTTCTGTCCGGCTTCGAGCGCGGGTAGCTTGTGTTTCAGTTCCTCGTCCTCTTCGTCTTTGCCTTCCTTCGATTCTTCGTAAACCTTCAGGAAGCCGTCGAACTTGAGGACGGATCCGGTAACCCGGAACCAGTAGGTGTCATTGCCAGTCTTCGCTTTTGCGTCGATATCGACAGTGGTCTGGTCGAAGACCGCGGGATTGATCTGCGAGGCAACAAAGCGCTGCCAGATCAGCTTGTAGACCTTGAACTCATCTTCTTTTAAGTACTGCTTGATCTGGTCGGGATGGCGCATCGCCGATGTCGGGCGAATGGCTTCGTGCGCTCCTTGCGCTTCCTTTTTCTCTTTGAAAGTATTCGGTGACTCGGGCAAATAGGTCTGACCGTATTCCTTGCCAACGTACTCGCGAACTTCTGCGATCGCTTCAGGTGCGACCCGCGTCGAATCGGTACGCATATAAGTAATGAGACCGACGGAGCCTTCCTCGCCAAGTTCGACGCCTTCATAGAGGCGCTGCGCGATCATCATGGTGCGCTTCACGCTGAAGCGCAGCTTACGGGAAGAATCCTGCTGGAGTTTGCTGGTCGTGAACGGAGGCGCTGCGTTACGGCGGCGCTCTTTCTTGTCGACTGAGCGGACGATCCAGTCGGCCTTTTCGAGCGCTGTCCGAATCTTTTCGGCCTCTTCGCCGTTCGGAATCTCGATCTTTTCTTCACCCTTACCGAGGAAGCGCGCGTCAAATGCCGGCGGCTTGTTGGCGGCGAGGTGGGCGTCGATGGTCCAGTATTCTTTTTTCTCGAACGCCTTGATCTCGCGTTCACGTTCGACGATCAGGCGGAGAGCAACGGTTTGAACGCGCCCGGCGGAAAGGCCGCGCCGCACTTTATCCCACAACAGCGGAGACACCTGATACCCGACGAGGCGATCGAGCACACGGCGAGCCTGCTGTGCATCGACCAGGTTCTGATCGATGGCGCGTGGACGTTCGAAGGCGGCCTGGACTGCCCGCTTGGTAATTTCGTTGAAGGTGACGCGCTGAATGCGCGGAGGTGCTTCGGGCTCACCTTTTTTTGCCTTCTTTGCTTTTTTCTTCTTGGAGCCGTTTTCGTCGAGTTCAAAGGCCAGGTGCGCTGCAATGGCTTCGCCCTCGCGGTCAGGGTCAGGCGCAAGATAGATGTTGTCGGCGGAGGCGGCGAGCTTCTTCAGCTTGGCGACAACTTTTTCTTTGCCGGGAATGACGATGTAGTCCGTCTCGAAATCGTTACTGATGTCGACCCCGAGAGTGCTCTTGGGGAGATCTTTGACGTGCCCCAGCGAAGCTTCGACGGAGAAGCCCTTTCCCAGATATTTCTGGATAGTTTTCGCCTTGGCCGGCGACTCGACAATGACTAAACCTTTTGACAATGGATCCTCAGTTCTTGGTCTATTTCGTTTTGAAGCTAGCACGAATGGGTACGGGGCAACAAGTTACCGGCTGAAAAGCTCTCAGCTGTCAGCTCTCGGCTCTCAGCTTTTGCAAGAGTGACGCCAGCATCTTCTTCACCTCGATCGTTTCCGTTGAAAGGCGCTGATAGTCAACAGCAGTCAGAAGGCCAAGATCGCGAGCAAGGATGATGTGGTACTCGAGTTCACCTGCTGATCCTGCGGCTATTTGAATAAACCTGCCAAAATCTTTATCGCCATTTCGGCAGCATCCCTCCGCAATATTGGCTCCGATGGACGCGGAAGACCTTCTCATCTGGCTCGTGAGCCCGTACAACTCCGCCTTCGGAAAGGCGCTGGTTGACCGATAAACGTCCAGAGTCATAGCATGCGCCTTTTCCCACACCTTCAGATTTTTGAAGCTCTGCACGCCGCATCCTCCTTTCCTGACAGCTAAGAGCTGATAGCTGACAGCTATCAGAAGCTCTTCACAAAATTCTTCCCCGGCATTTGCCTTACCTTGCCGTTTAGTTCGAGTTCGAACAACGCTGCGAAGATTTCTGAGGAGGAAAGCTCTGACTCCAGCTTCTCCACAAGTTCGTCGATGTGGGTGGCCTCGTCCGCTTTCAGCAGACTCAGGATGCGTCTTTCGTGAGGAGGGAGCCCGTCGTCCGGAAATAGAGATGCGGACGACTCGCTTTGGGATTCAGCCGTGGATGGCGGGGTCAGCGCAAGTCGTACTTCTGTCGGGAGATCTTCCCAAACGTCCTCCCAGGTAGCGACCAGCTTCGCGCCTTGCTTGATGAGGGTGTTTGGTCCCCAGGAGTTCTTGTTGGTGACGTTTCCGGGCACGGCGAAAACGTCGCGATTCTGCTCAAGCGCGAGGCGGGCGGTGATGCGCGTGCCCGAGTATTCAGCGGCTTCGACGACGAGCACACCACATGACATCCCGCTGAGAATGCGATTGCGAATGGGAAAATTCTGCGGCGCTGCGAACGTGCCAAGCGGGAATTCAGAGATCAGCGCGCCCCCGAACGAGAGAATCTGCTCTGACAGGCGGGAATTTTCTTTCGGGTAGATCACGTCCACGCCCGTGCCAAACACCGCGACTGTCTTGCCTTTTGCCGAGATTGCTCCGCGGTGGCTGGCGGTATCGACGCCTCGCGCCATGCCGCTGATGATGACGAGCCCTTGTGCGGCGAGATCGCAGGCCAAGCGCTCGGCCATGCCAGACCCATATGGAGTGGGGTGCCGAGTGCCCACCATGGCGATGCCGGGTTTATTCAGCTGCTCTGCATCTCCGCGCACATAAAGGATGATGGGTGGATCGTAGATTTCCTTGAGTCGACGAGGATACAGAGGATCGCTCGCTGAGAGCACCGTGATGCCCGCGGCCGCGGCGCGAGCGAGTTCCTCGCGTGCGAGTTCTCCCGACTTGCCGGTGGCGATTGACTGCGCGGAAACGGCTTGGATGGTGGCGGCTTCGAGTTCGGTCAGCGAGGCGCGAACGACCGCCTCGGGTGATCCGAAATGTTCGACGAGTTTGCGCGCTCGAGTCGGCCCCAGGCCGGGCGTGAGCGAAAGCGCGAGCCAGTCCAAGGTGCTGGTTGAGGCTGGAGTTAGGGCGGCTTCAGGCACAAGAAGGCCTCCGAGCGGACTGTATTTTTCGGCAGAGAAGCGTGTCAAGGTCACATGTCACACTCGTTTGCTAAGATTGTGGAAAACGATGAGACGTCTCCGAATTTCCGCCATTTCTTACCTGAATACCGCTCCTTTGATGTGGGATTTCGAGCATGGGAATGCCGGCCGACATTTCGAAATCTCGTACACCGTGCCTTCCTTGTGCGCGCGCTCGCTAGCCGACGGCACTGCGGATATCGGGATCATTCCTGCGGCGGCCTACGCACAAATTCCCGGGCTGCAGATTTTGCCCGACGTGGCGATTGCCTCGCGGCGAGCAGTGCGATCGATTCTGCTGGTCAGCCAGATTCCGGTAGAGCTAGTACGCACTGTTGCGTTGGATACATCGTCGATGACATCAGTTGCGTTAACGAAAATTCTGTTTGAGAAATGGCTGGGCGGCGGGCGAACATTCACTTCAATGGAGCCCGACATCGAGAAGATGTTGGAGGCGTGCGATGCGGGGCTGTTGATTGGAGATCCGGCGCTGCGGGTGGACCGCCAGAAGTATCACACCCTCGATTTGGCAGAAGAATGGATTCGATATACCGGCAAGCCGTTCGTGTTCGCGTTCTGGGCGGTACGTGGGGATGCAATGAGAGAAGCAGATCCCGCGATGGATCTTGCAGCAATATTTCGTGATTCGCGGGATCACGGACTAAGCAGCGAGAGTTTGAACCAGATCGAAAGCGAGTGGGCGTCACGGCTTGGCCTTACTCCAGCGGACGTGCACAGCTATTTGACCGAAAATATCCATTACCAACTCGACCGCGGGTGTCTGGAAGGCTTGCGATTGTTCTATCGCTATGGGGCGGAAATTGGCGCGCTGCCTGAGGCTCCTGAGCTGCGGTTCGTCGCCGCCAGTCTGCAAGCCGCGCGGTAGGGCCACTCGCTCATCTCTAAGGCTCGAGTCCCATTTTGTGCATGACGTCGGTATAGTGCGGGTCGGAACGCAACGAATCGAATTCCGGGCTCCGGACAAACTCCCCGACCAGATCGTGATTCTCGTAGGCCGCCTGTAGCAGCCGTATGGCCAGCTTTTGGTCTGTCCTGGCGCAGGCAATCGCGGAAGAGATGTCACGATCGGCTCCACGAATCGCCTGGTTGGCGGCGCAGTACCCTTTGGCATCGGGAGTCGTGACTAAAGGGGCGAGCTGGGTCATCTTCTTTGTCTCGCCGACGGCGTCTTCATACCTTCCCGTTGCGGCATAGAGGTGCGATAGCTTGAAGTGGGCCGGTCCGAAGTTGGGGTCGCGCTGGATTGTTTTCTGGTATTGCGCTAGCGATTCGTCATAGCGGTGGGCCGCCATAAGAGTCCAGCCATAGTTTGTGTTAATGATCGGGGACAGCGGATCGAGTGAAAGCGCGATACGAAATTCCGCGAGCGCCTGGTCGAGACGTTTTCGCGGCACAAGCAGCGTAAATCCATAGAAATAGTGTGCGCTGGCACTGTTTGGGTTGATCTCGATGGCGCGCCGGAATTCGGACTCAGCTTCGGCCCATCGCCAATTAAACGCCAGCGCTCCGGCCCGAGCCGCGTGTGCTTCCGAGAGTGAGTCATCCAGTTGGACAGCTTTCTGCGATGCCTCGTCAGCCAGCGCGAGAGCCTGCTTCGAATCGATGCCGACTCCGTAGCTCGGGGCCACGTTATAGGTGTCGGCTAATCCAGCGTAGGCCAAGGCGTAGTTCGGGTCTGCGGCGATGGCCTGCTGAAAAAGGTCGATACTCTTTTTCAGGCCATCCTGGGTGCGCAGCGCCCATTGCTGACGGCCTTCGAGATAGAGACGATAAGCCTCAGGATTGTTAGTTCCGGCCTTACCCAGCTTCTGCTGCACCTCGCCACTCACCTGCACATGGAGGCTCTTGGAAATATCACGGGTGATGTCGCTTTGCACCTGCGTGATGTCGGCCTGCTTGCGCGTGTACTGCGATCCCCATATTTCGCTGCCATCGGCCGCATTCACGAGTTCGGCATGGATGCCCAACTCGTCGCCATGCTGCGTGATTCGCCCAGTCAACACGGCGGCAACTTGAAGCGTCTGGCCGATTTTCTGAGGATCGTCTTGCGTGGATTTGAAGCGGAACACCGTGCTGCGCGCCATGACCTTCATGCCCGGAAGCTGTGAGAGCGTACTGATCAGGCTCTCGGTAAGCCCGTCGCTGAGATATTCGTTGTTGGGATCGGCGGTGGCGTTTACAAACGGCAAAACAGCAATGGAGGACACTCGGTTGGTTTCGGCTTTCGCGCGCACCCAGTAGATCCCACCGATGACGGCTGCCAGCAAGACAATAGCCCCGACCCACAGGAAGAGTGAGGAGCCTGCCGGTACGGTCTTGGCAGATGAAGCAGACGAAACTTCGGGAATCACGGCCGCAGAAGAGCGCCCGGAATCGAGGTCGCGCTTGAGACGGGATAGATCGGCGCGCAAGTCGGCTGCATTCTGGTACCGCAGGTTGCGATCCTTTTCGAGCGCCTTCTGGATGATGCGGTCCAGTTCCGGCGGGAGGTCGGGATTCAAACGCAGCGCTGATGTGGGCTGGGCATCGAGAATCGCCTTGAAGATAACTGCCGAACTTTCTCCGCGGAACGGCAAGGTCCCGGACGCCATCTCGTAGAGGACTACGCCGAGCGA
>DATFQQ010000132.1:0-29860 GCA_035264195.1 Candidatus Sulfotelmatobacter sp.
CTCCTGAACCGAGTTGCTTAATGTAGGAGAGCTGTTGCTGCACGCCCGAAAATTTTCCGCCTTGGAAGCCGGAGAAATTGGGATCGTCGAACGGACGATGGTTAGGACCTGCGGAAGGATTATTGAAGCGATCGAGCATCAGGAAATAAATCCAGCGGTCGCGCCAGTCTTCAGGAGAAGGAAATGGTGCGGAGGCGGGAGTCGGCGGATCGACGGCTTGGTCGAGAATTGCCTGAAAATCGGCAGTGAACAGCGAGGTCGGCACAACGCACCTCCAGAGGGGTTATTGATTTGGAGGGAAGAATGAAGGGCCCGGAGATATTTTAACCCGCTTGCGCGAGCGACGGAGGGCAGTTGCAGGACGTTCGGAAATCGGAACAGAGATGCTTGTTGGCTGGCGCTGTTGAGTCTGAAAAACAACCCTTGTGCTGCGGCTGCGCCGTGGGGACAGCCGAGGCGGCCGTCCCCACATGATCCTTAGTCGCCGCTGACGTGGTGCTGGGTCGGGACTAGCATCAAGCGCGTGCGGGCTGGGGCTGGTTCGGGGCGCGTCGGTTGGCCGAACGTGCTCAGGATGCCGAAGACTGCGATGTAGGCGGCGAGGATTCCGAGGCTGACGGAGGCGACAACGGTGAGGCAGAGGATAACGGGCATCAGGAACGCGATCACGATCTTAAAGTCCTTTTCCGCAAATCTGCACGATCAAAAGTCTTGCCCAAAACGTCTAGTTCTACATCTGTCGAGTTGTGAAGGCCGGCGTCCTTAAATCTACTTGCGTTGACGCTTCCTACTAGTGACGACTAAGATACGGAGTAGAGCTGTGCACGCTTACTTTCGGACAATTCTGAGTACCTGTCGACGTTACGGAAGGGGCTTGTCCCTGGGCGGATAATGGCGATTACCAAAATCTCTGTCCGGGGCGCCCGGCAGCACAATCTCAAAAACATCAGCGTTGAGATCCCACGGAACACGCTGACGGTGGTGACCGGCCTCAGCGGTTCGGGAAAGTCATCTCTCGCCTTCGACACGATTTATGCCGAGGGACAGCGGCGCTATGTCGAGACTTTATCGGCGTATGCGAGGCAGTTTCTGGATCAGATGGAACGTCCGGATGTTGATGGAATTGATGGACTTAGCCCATCGATCTCGATCGAGCAGAAGACCACCAGCCGCAGTCCGCGATCGACCGTTGGGACGATCACTGAGATCTACGACTATCTTCGCCTGCTATTCGCTTCGATTGGGGTGCCGCATTGTCCGAAGTGCGGGCGGGCGATCAGCCGACAATCGGCGGACCAGATCGTGCAGCGCGTGATGGCCCTCACCCCGGAAGACCGGGTGATGGTACTTGCGCCAATCGTCCGCGGGCGCAAGGGCGAGTTCAAGAAAGAGATGGAAACGCTCGTCAAGCATGGCTATACGCGAGCGCGCATCGACAGCGAACTTGTAAGCCTCGACGATGACACAGTCGTCAACCTTGATAAGCGGAAGAATCATACGATTGAAGTAGTTGTCGACCGATTGCTTGTGAAGCCAGGGATTGAGCATCGGTTGGAAAAGTCGGTTGAGCTGGCGATGAAGCTGGCCGGGGGGCTGGTGCAGGTCGCGGTGGTTGGCGGAGATGAGACTCTCTACTCCGAACGGCTGGCGTGCCCGGATTGCGGCATCAACGTTCCGCAACTGGAACCGCGGTCGTTTTCGTTCAACAGCATGTACGGGGCGTGTCCGGAGTGTCACGGGCTGGGGAGCAAGTACGATTTCGATCCGGCGAAAGTAATTAGCGACTGGTCGAAGCCTCTGCTTGATGGTGGGCTTGGCCCGGGATCGGCGTCGCAGAATTTGATTCATCAGTTGCAGGTGGTGTCGGCGGCGTATGGGATTGATCTCAGCACACCGTTCGAGAAATTGCCGGAGAAGATTCAGGATTTTCTGCTTAATGGAGAACAGGGACGGGGCGGTAAGACGGGCTTTCACGGGATCTTCGGGTATCTGAAGCAGAATCTGGAAGAGTCGACCTCGGAAGGCTATCGCGACTGGCTGATGGATCACATGTCGGCGACGGAGTGTCCGGTATGCCATGGAAAGCGGTTGCGGCCGGAGAGTCTGGCAGTCAAAGTCAGCGGAATGTCGATTGCCGACTTCACCGCGATGCCGGTGTCTAAAGCGCTTGAGGTAGCGCAAGGAATCAAGTTGGCCGGGCGCGAGGCGGCGATTGCCGGGCGGGTGATGCATGAGGTCGTCGAGCGTCTGCAGTTCTTGAATGCAGTGGGACTGGGCTACATCTCGCTGGCGCGATCGGCGGCGACACTCTCGGGCGGCGAAGGACAGCGGATTCGGCTGGCGACGCAGATCGGATCGAAACTGCGCGGTGTGCTGTATGTGCTCGATGAACCTTCGATCGGATTGCATCACCGCGATAACGGGCGGCTGCTGAATGCGCTGGAGAATTTGCGCGATCTGGGCAACACGGTGCTTGTGGTAGAGCACGATGAGGAGACGATCCGGCGCGCGGATTACGTCGTCGATCTTGGCCCCGGAGCAGGGCGGCATGGCGGAAGTTTGGTCGCGCATGGAACGCCTGACGAGATCATGCGAGCACCGAATTCTTTGACGGGCGCCTACATCTCTGGGCGAACGCAGATCGAGATGCGTTCGGAGCGGCGTCAGAAGAATGGTGCGGCGCTCACGATCCTTGGCGCGAAGGAAAATAATCTCAAGAATCTTGATGTCGTCTTTCCTTTGGGAGTGATGACGGTTGTGACCGGCGTCTCGGGCTCCGGAAAGTCGACGCTCGTCAATGACATTTTGTATCGAGCGCTGGCGCGGCAGCTTTATCGTTCGCGCGAAAAAGCTGGAGAACACAAGGCGGTTTCCGGCGCGGAGAACATCGATAAGGTCATCCGGATTGATCAGTCTCCGATTGGGCGGACGCCGCGCTCGAATCCAGCTACTTACACTGGCGTATTCACGGCGATCCGCGATTTGTACGCGATGTTGCCCGAGTCTCGCGAGCGTGGGTACAAAGCCGGACGGTTCTCGTTCAATGTTACCGGTGGACGATGCGAGGCGTGCCAAGGTGAAGGACAGCGGCGGATTGAGATGAATTTCCTGCCCGATGTGTATGTGCTCTGCGAAGTCTGCGGCGGGCGGCGCTATAACTCGGAAACGCTGGCGGTGAAATACAACGGGTACTCGATAGCCGATGTCTTGGAAATGCCGGTTTCAGATGCCTTGCCGATTTTGGAGAACATTCCGCAGGTGAAGCAGAAATTGCAGACTCTGGTGGACGTCGGGTTGGGATACATTCACTTAGGGCAATCGGCTGTGACGCTTTCCGGCGGCGAGGCACAGCGCATCAAATTGGCGCGCGAGTTGAGCAAACGGCAGACGGGTAAGACACTCTATCTGCTGGATGAGCCGACCACAGGGTTGCACTTTGACGATGTGAAGAAACTCCTTGACGTCTTACACCGTCTAACCGACCTGGGGAATTCGATCATCATCATCGAGCACAATCTGGATGTGATCCGTAATGCCGATTGGATTATCGATCTTGGCCCGGAAGGCGGGGAAGATGGAGGACGTCTCATAGCCCAGGGGACGCCCGAACAAGTAGCGCGAGTAAAGAAATCGTATACCGGGCAAGCGTTGGCCGAGTATTTCGGCAGGTCGCTTCCCAATTCTAAAGTCCCAGTTCTTAGTTAAAGGAATTCGTTTGTCAGCTTCCGACAATCCACAATTTGATCCGCAGCCATTTGATCCGCAACCCGGGGTCAGTCACGAGCCTTCGGCTCCGAATGAGCCAGGGGCACCAGATTCGTTCAATTCAAGTTCGCTGGGCGTTCCGCCTCCTGTTATTCCGCCTGCGGGGCCACCACCTGTCGAGAATCCGGCGTGGAACGGTTGGGATGTGCTGGCGATCGTCGGACTGTCGCTGGTTACGATCCTTGTGTCGCAGGCCCTAATCCTGTTTGGAGCACATTTTTTGTTCTACCGACATGCTCCCCTCACGGATCTGGCGCAGAAGCCACTTTTGTTGCTGGTGTCTCAGTTCATGATTGATGGCGCGGTCGCGGTCTATCTGTTTCTTTGGATCGAAGGTAAGTACCGCGTGCGTTTTTGGCAGGCGATCCATTGGAACTGGCCGAAGCGCGAGTGGAGGCTACTGGCTCTCGGCACGTTAATGCTTCTTGCGCTCACCATGCTCGAAAATCTGCTTCCGATGCCGAAGGACACTCCTTTTGAGAAGCTTTTCGAGCGGCCGCGGGACGCGTACCTTGTGGCCTTCATCGCGGTCACTCTTGGGCCTTTGGTAGAGGAACTTTTTTTCCGCGGATTTCTTTACCCCGTATTGGCGCGGCGATGGGGTGTCGCTTGGGGAATCTTCCTGACTGCCTTGCCCTTTGCGGCAATGCACCTGCCCCAGTACGGATATGCGTGGGGTGCTTTGCTGGTGATCTTGGTTGTGGGCATTGTTTGCGGGGTCGTCCGCGCGGTGACCAAATCGGTTGGGGCGAGCTTTCTAGTGCACGTCGGGTACAACGGCACACAGATGTTGCTGGCGGTGTTGTGGACTCGCGGATTTACGCATATGCCCAAGGGATTGTTGGAATATTAGAAAACGCCAGCGCTAGCTGTTGATTGTCATTCCGAGCACAGCGAGGAATCCCTGCCCCATAGCAGTACGTTTTGGGTAGGGATGCTTCGACTGCGCCGGAGCTCCGCTTCGCTGCACTCCGGCTCCACTCAGCATGACAGCGACCTTTCGAGACCCGTATTCACGAGCTCTAGTATTTACCAATTATTCGGCGATTCCCATTTTGGGAATGCCCTCCCGGCACATCCCGCATCGCTGACAGGTTTTCATTTATAGTAAGCGCATTGACCCTCCGCGTGGGGCGGAGTTCGTCGAGGGGTTCACTCGATCGCGTGACGCAGACGAATCCAAACGTCTTGGCCGAGACACTGTTGTCATCCGCCATTCTTGAGGCGATCCCCGACGCTTTGGTGGCGGTGAATCAGCAGGGCGTCATCATCAAGACGAATTCGCAGGCCGAAGCCATGTTTGGCTATACCCGCGACGAGCTGATCGGACAACGAGTTGAAGTGTTGGTTCCTGAGCGGCAGCGCGGTGCGCACGATCAGCATCGTGCGGAATTTCATGAGCGGCCCAAGATTCGACGGATGGGGTCGGGCCTTGATTTGCGCGGCAGACGGCGGGATGGCTCGGAATTTCCGGTCGAGGTCAGTCTCAGCCCGATTCGCGCCGGGGACGCGATGATCGTGCTGACCGCCATCCGGGACGTCAGCGACCGCAAACGGATCGAAGAAGAGCTGCGGCGGGCGAACGAAGAGCTCGAAAGGCGAAGAGCCCGCGAGTTGCGGGATTCTCAGAACCGGCTTGCCGCGATCGCGGACTCGTCCCAGGATGCCATCATCGGCAAAACTCTCGACGGCATCATCACGCAGTGGAACAAAGGCGCTGAGGAGATGTACGGCTACAGCGCGATGGAGATCATTGGCCAGCATGTCTCGGTACTGTGTCCGCCGGACCGGCCTGATGAGATTCCGGCAATCCTGGCAAAGATCCGCCGTGGAGAGCGTGTCGATTATTTCGAATCGGTGCGACTCACGAAAGATGGGCGCCGGCTGAACGTTTCGGTCGCAGTTTCTCCGGTGCACGATGCTGAAGGAAACGTTATCGGTGCGTCGGCGATTGGCCGGAACATCACTGCGCAAAAGAAGATTGAAGATCAGTTGCGGCAGTCGCAGAAGATGGAAGCTGTGGGCCGGTTGGCGGGCGGAGTTGCCCATGACTTTAACAATCTGCTGGGCATTGTCACAGCGTGCACAGAACTTCTCCGTGGACGCGTGGATTCCGAAGGTCTCGAATACATA
The DNA here is from genome assembly GCA_035264195.1 of Candidatus Sulfotelmatobacter sp. Classification (GTDB taxonomy): domain Bacteria; phylum Acidobacteriota; class Terriglobia; order Terriglobales; family Acidobacteriaceae; genus Sulfotelmatobacter. Next base: position 5,899 of record DATFQQ010000132.1, read on the forward strand.
GATAACGTCCGCGAAGCCGCAAAGCGCGGGGCTTCGCTCACTAAGCAGTTGCTCGCCTTTAGCCGACGGCAGCCGGTAGCGACGCAGATTCTCGATCTGAATGATCGCATCAGGGAAGTGAGCAAACTGGTGAAGCCGCTGATGGGCGACGACGTTGAGATTGTGCTTCCGCGTCCGTCAACTGCAGCGGTGGTGGAGGTGGACCCCAGTCAACTCGATCAGGTTGTGCTCAATCTCGCAGTGAATGCCCGGGATGCCATGCCTCGTGGCGGAAAATTCATTATCGACACGGGAGTAGTTAACCTCGACGAAGGTTTTGCCCGCGAACACTCCATGAGACCCGGACGCTACGTCATGCTCGCGGTCAGCGACAACGGGGTGGGGATGGATGAAGCCACGCGGTCCCGTATCTTTGAACCATTCTTTACGACGAAGGAAATGGGGAAGGGAAGCGGGCTGGGATTGTCGACGGTCTACGGCATCGTAAAGCAGAGTGGCGGACATATCTGGGTCTATAGCGAACCCTCGCGGGGCACGACGTTCAAAATTTATCTTCCGAGCGCCGAAGACAAGTTGGAGGCGGGAACTGAATCTCGGGTGGAGGCCTTGCCCGCGAGGCGAGAGGGAGTGACGATTCTGCTGGCGGAAGACGATGCCATCATGCGCAAGCTCACTCGCAAAATGCTCGAGGAGCATGGATTCAAGGTCATTGAAACGGTCGACGGTCAGGCGGCCTTGGATGCAATCGCGGCAAACCACACTCACATCGATCTCGCACTCACCGATGTGGTGATGAAGAGGATGAATGGGCCGGAACTGGTGCTGCATCTCATGGATTCCCATCCGGAGATGAAGGTGCTTTACATGTCGGGCTATACCGGAGAGTTGGTGGCGGATCAGGGTCTGCAGGGCGGTATTCGCCTTCTCGAAAAGCCATTCACGAGGGCGGCGTTGCTGAAGACGATTGATGAGGTCTTGGGGTAAGGATTTGGCCAGGAGGAGATTCCCGTCTCGGGAATGCTTCGCGCGGATGTAGCTTTAGTGTTGCGATGTCATTTTCGTTTTGCGATACTCGGGGGCATTATGAAAGGCAATCCTAAAGTTCTTGCAGAGTTGAATAAGGCGTTGCGTGAAGAGCTGACAGCGATTAACCAGTATTTCCTGCACGCGGAAATGTGCGAAAACTGGGGATATCACAAGCTCTCCGAATTCATCAAGAAACAATCTATCGGTGAGATGAAGCATGCCGAGGTGCTCATCGAGAGGATTCTGTTTCTGGATGGCAGCCCGTCGATGATGCCGCTGGAGTTGAGTGTTGGCGGTTCGGTCAAAGCGATGATCGAGAGCGACCTGGCGTTGGAAGTCTCGGCCGTGAAGCAGTACAACGACGCGGTTGCGGTCGCGACGAAAGAAGGCGACAACGGATCGCGTGACCTTCTGGTGCAGCTACTCAAGGATGAGGAAGATCATGTGGACTTCCTCGAAGCGCAGATGCACTTGATCAAGGAAGTCGGCTACGAGCGGTACCTGACGATGCAGATGGGCGAGGACGAAGAGTAGAGTGTGGCGCGGGCACTCCTGCCCGCGATTGCTTGCGCTAAATCAGAAATTCAGGGGCGGATGTGCCCTTTCAGCGAATGGGTTTAGGGTACTGCCTTTTTTGCTCGTGGTTAGAGTTCGCGGGCAGGAGTGCCCGCGCCACACTGAGACTTGCCACACTTCACTTCACCGTTACGGTGAGCAACTGTGCGCCGCTGACCACATAATCCAGCGCTGGAGTCGCCGTTTCGTCTACGTTTGATTCGCCGCTGACGATCATTTCCTGATTGCCGCGCATGCCGTCCATCACATTCATCACGCTGATCGGCAGGGTAGGCATGACTTTGTCGGCCACGCGGGCCTCGGGATCGGCCTCGAGTAGAGAAACGTAGAGGCGGTTGTTGGAGTGCTCCTTGTTAAGCAGAGAGATGGTAGACGCGAGGTCGAGCTTGCGACCGAACGCAGGATTGGTGCGGTTCATGCGGTCGAGCGTCTCGCCATCGCTGACCAAGATGCGCAGGTTCCCTTTGCTGGCCGAGGTCGGAATCTTTACCGGAATCTGGCGTACCACGCGCTCGCCACGATAGGGAGCGAGCACGGTCTCAACCATGATCTGGTCCCCGGGACGTACCTCGGAAACGTCGGTGCGGGCGCTCTCAAGGCGGGCCCAGCGGCGTTCGCGGACCAAGTCAAAATCGAGCTTCACGCTGTTGACCGCTGGAGCGTTGTAGGGGTTGTCGTAGATGCGCCCGAAGCGCTCGCCCAAGGACAATGCAGCGGCCATGGCGGCGGGCTGTCCGTTTTCTGTTGGGACGAACATGTTGCGGAGTCCGACTGCCGGGAACCCCTTTACGTCGATGCTGCCGTTCAAACGGTATGTAATTTCCTCGCCGTATTCGTTTACTCCATGCAGCGCGTTGTAGACCGTTGCCATGATCGCGACCGGGCTCAGGCGCGGATTATTCAGTACCTCGTAATGGAAGTCTTTCGTACCACTGCCGCCGTGAATGGTCAGCGTGACTGGGATCATGTCAGGCTGCTTGCCGAAGACTCCCATGATGCCAGTGTGGCGATCCTGGACGAAAACGCCGGCACGCTCGGTGGTGTTGACGATCTTGAAGGCATTCAGGGGCGAGGGCAGCGTAGCCAGGACCTGCGCTTTGTTCATCGGCAGATCGACAGAGCCAAACTGGAGCAGCGGGTGTCCGCAGGCAAGTAAGCGCTGGGGATCGATATAGGTGACAGTGCAAGTGGCGGCGATATCCATGTCGCCACGGACGAGAATCGCGCTGACTGCGGACCCGGGCTCGAGAGGCTCGGGCTGTTTCTCTTCACTTACGGATCCGGCGCCCATGACCGGAACAACTCCGGCGGAGGCGAATTGCGGGGCGAACTGGCGGACCGCGTCCTCAGAGAATCCGTTGAACACCAACGGTGTATCGATCGGCTTTAGGTAGTCGGCGAAGTTCTGTACTGATCCGGGAAGGGTGGCTCCAATCCCAGGACCTGCGGTCTTTCCCGCGGCATTCGCAACGGTCGGCTTGATGGCTGAAATTTCCTCTGCGGGGGACTTGTCGAGAGCGCTGATCTCAAGCATGTCGGCGATCGGAGTCACTCCAGCAATCGGCTCTTTTGAAAACTCACCGATGCGGAAGGCGAGCGCGCCAGCCAACTTGCCGTTCAAATAGACGGGGCTGCCGCTCATGCCTGCCACCACTCCCGTGTACTCCACCTTCGGCCCGTGGAGGCGCACCAGAATAATGTCGCCCTTGGGACCGTTTACGTTGTGCAGAACGCCGAGGACTTCCACATCCATCGTTTCGGGCTTTACTCCCTCGAAGACGGTGTAGGCGACGCCGTGCATTCCGGTGTGGATCTGATCGATCGGAATGGTGGGCTGCGAGGTTTGAGCGTTCAGTATGGTGGATAGGGATAGACCAATGGTGAGCAGAGAGAGTACGACTTTTCTCATGTGATGCCCCGACAAGACCGGGTTAAGGGTCCTAAAAGCTTAGATCCAGACCAATTGCGACGCGTTGCACGGACGGGGGATGACCGGGACGAGCCAAAAACATCCCAACTGCGAATCCTTGCGTCTATACTAGCACAGGGTCTTTTACGGGTTCACCACTATGTTCAGCGGTAACAAGATGAAAAACATTGCGCGAGATCATTTTGGGAAATTCCTTGCACTGGCCGTGATCGCCAGTCTGGCTTTGAGTGGAGCGTGCCTACCCGCGATGGCGCAAGACTCCACGGCTTCGGCGCAGTCGGGTTCCCAAGACAACGGCAAGCCCAAGCAGGATGTCCCCGCCGAAGCAGGCGGTCCTACGGATAATGTTGGTCCGTACGCCATCCCGAAAAAGAAGGCAGAAGAACCGCCTCCGCCTACTCCGCCCCCTGCCCCGAGAAAAGCGGAAGACCAGCCTGACTACTCGCTCAAGGTAAACGTGCCGCTGGTGAACGTCGACGTGATGGTGACCACCAAAAACGGGCAGTTTATCCCTGGTTTGAAGCAAGAGAATTTCCGAGTTGCCGAAGACGGCGTGCCGCAACCCTTAAAGCATTTTGCGGTCTCGCAAGCGCCGATCACCGCCGTACTGCTGGTGGAATTTGCCTCGACCAACTATGTCTTCATGGTTCAGGCGCTGCAGGCGTCGTATGCATTCGCGAATACGCTTAAGAAGGACGACTGGGTTGCAGTCGCGTATTACGATATGCAACCCCACATTATCGTCGATTTCACGCAGGATAAGAAGGCGGTTTATGGGGCGCTCAACGAGATGCGCATTCCGGGATTCTCGGAAACGAATATGTTTGATGCGCTATACGACACGCTCGATCGGCTAGACCGGGTGGAGGGCAAGAAATACGTCATTCTTGTCACCACGGGGATCGACAGCTTCAGCAAGCTCACGTACGACAAGATGCTGAAGAAAGTAAAAGACACGAAAGATGTGACGATCTTCCCCATCAGCGTGGGATTCATCATGCGTGAATATTGTGAGACTCACCCGAGCTATTACTGCCGCATGATGGCGCATGGTATGGGGATTGAAGTTCAGAACATCGACTATCTCCAGGCTGATAACGAGTTGCGGACCTTCGCGGCAATGACTGGAGGACGCGCCTACTTCCCGCGCTTCGAAGGCGAGTTACCCGAGCTATTCGGCGATATTTCGAGCGATATCCGAAATCAGTACACGCTGTCGTATTCTCCCAGTAACACCAAGCTTGACGGCACCTACCGCAAGTTGAAGGTGCAGGTTGTTGCACCTGACGGCGGTCCGCTGAAGGTGCGCGATCAAAAGGGGAAAGATCTCAAGATCGAGGTGGTTGCGCGCGAAGGCTACACGGCAAAACATACGGTGGACTAGACGTGCTGTTTGCCGCATGAAGTTGCAATTCCTTTCATACTTTCTAAATCGCTGACAAAATCTGCCGAAGGGCTCTACGGCTGAACAGTAAATTGGTGTATCCTTCCCGACGCCTCTTCTACGGGGTTCTGATCGACGTCCAACAAAAGCAAGTTCAACGAAGGAGTAATCCCTTGCCCAGGAAATTTCTTCTCCTCGCTGTAGTGTTGGTGTTTTCGGCCGCAAATCTCTTTTCCCAAAGCATTCAGAATCTTGTTCACCAGCCGCCTGACGGTGCCGGGATCGGCTTCCTGCTGACGGATGGGACGGTCTTGTACCAAGGCAATGCCGAGTCGGATTGGTGGAAACTCACTCCCGATATCAACGGCAGCTACCTCAACGGCACATGGGCCAAGATGGCGAATCTTCCATCCGGATATGTGCCTGATGCCTTTGCCTCGGCCGTGCTCGCTGATGGGCGAGTCGTGATTGTTGGTGGCGAATATCTGAACGGCAACTTCACGCTTACAAATCTGGGAGCGATTTATGATCCAGCCAAGAATACCTGGACGAACCTTCCGGCTCCGAAGGCGTGGCCTTACATTGGCGATTCGCCGTCGGTAGTTTTGCCCAATGGTTTATACCTCGTGGGGAATAAACTCGCCGAGAGCATGGCGGCGCTCAATCCTAAGACGTTGACGTGGACTGTGCTGCCGGAAACGGGCAAGGCTGACTTCAATGCCGAGGAAGGCTGGACACTGCTGCCCGATGGTTCGATTCTCACTTTTGATGTGAAAGACGCGCCCAACTCGGAGCGACTCTCACCCAAGACGCGGGCCTGGTCGACCGCGGGGAGCACGATTGTCGACCTGCATTCTCCATCCCCGTTTGGCTGCCTGAATTTCGGTCCGAATGGTAAGTATTGTTACTACCCGCCGGGAGAAGTTGGTCCGGCGATTCTGCGTCCGGATGGGACGGTCTTTGCCACAGGTTCCTACACCAGCACTGGCAGCGGCGCGGGGCACACCGCGATCTTCGACACCAAGACCGGGAAGTGGAGTGTCGGACCTGACTTTCCAAATGCCGACAACGCCGGGGATAACTTTGCTGCTTTGTTGCCGAATGGCGATGTATTGGTGGAAGGCTCCTTTGCCTCTTACCTGTGGAACGGAACCAGCTTGACGCAAACTCTGGGGACATTCGGAAGCTTGCTTGTGCTTCCGACGGGACAGGTTCTGGTGGGTGGCAGCCAGGTCTACAATCCGGCGGGGACGTATCAAGCCGCGTGGGCGCCGACTATCACATCGGTTCCAACGAGTTTGACCCGCGGGACGACGTATAAGATATCGGGCACTCAATTCAACGGACTCTCGCAGGCCGCCGCTTTTGGCGACGAGTACGAGACGGCAACGAACTATCCGCTGGTGCGCATTACGAACAGAGCGAGTGGTCACGTCTTCTATGCGAGGACCCATGATCACAGCACGATGGGTGTGGCGACCGGTTCGGCGACAGTATCGACGAACTTCGATGTTCCCACCGGCATGGAGACTGGCGCGAGTAAGCTCGAAGTCGTGGCAAACGGGATTCCGTCTTCACCGGTCAGCGTGACGGTGAATTAGTGGACTGTCACAAAGACTGATGTAGGGGCAGACGCATTCGTCCGCCGTGACGCGCTCGCCGCGACAGTCCATTAGCGGCATTCTGTGTGAAGTGGCTCTCCTGGAGATTTGTCCCCGGCTTGAGTCTGGACGTTGAAGCGCGCTTCTTGTCGATGATTTAACTGCAGAAATGAATTAGTACCCTTCCCGGTTCGAGCTCAACGTGGTTTCGGCTGTGTCACGTCTCGCTTCGCATCGCGGGGCGGACGAATGCGTCCGCCCCTACACTTTCTCCATCCCGCTGAGAAGCGACCCCTTGAAACTGATATGATCGCGCTTCCGCATGGGCGCGATCTTCACCAGTATTCTGTTGGGCCTTACCGCTGCAGCTGCCAACGTGTTTGGCGGGGCGATCATCGTGCAGCGCAATTGGGAGCGGCGTTATCTGCGCTACTTTGTGGCGCTGGGCGCCGGGTTCATGCTGGCCACGGCCTTGGTGGAGATGGTCCCGGAAAGCCTTGAGCTGCGCGGGAGGCGCGCTGCCCTACTGGTTCTGCTCGGATATCTCATCATTCACTTTTTCGAACACACAGTCACGCCTCACTTCCACTTCGGGGAAGAGACGCACCACGACGAATTTGTGCATTGGCACAAGGGATACTCCGTCGTACTCGGGCTCGTGATTCACACCTTCTTCGACGGAATTGCGATCGCCTCGGGCTTCCTGGTATCGAACTGGCTGGGATGGCTGATTTTCTTCGCGATCTTTCTGCACAAGATCCCCGAGGGATTCACCGTGAGTTCCGTGATGCTGGCGAGCGGGCGCAGCCGCGGTACGGCTTGGGGGGCATCGGTTCTTCTTGGGGGATCGACTTTGGCTGGGGTGTTGACGATGGCGATTTTTCGCCATCATGTTGGAGCCGGTTTACCGCTTTCTGCCGGAGTAACCATCTATGTGGCGGCTTCAGACCTGGTTCCTGAGGTGAACAAGGAGCCAGCCATGAAAATGGCTCTGCTGGTGTTTGTCGGAGCTGCGTTGTTCTTTCTGCTCGATCGATTGTTTCACTTGTAGTTCCCATTTACCGCACAGATCGATTTAGAAAATGGTGTATACCACTCCCGAGTTGTCATCCTGAGCAGCGTGAGAATGTCGCGAAGCGAAATTCTCACGCAGTCGAAGGATCCCTTTGATCTGATGCAAGGCCAAACCTTGCAAGGCATTCTCTCGACCGTTGTGAGGGAAATTCCTCGCCAGGCCCGTCAGTTGGTTGAGTTGAAAGGGATCCTTCGACTGCGGTTGGTTTTTGCGCTTGTGGCGCAAAGACCAATCCTCGCTCAGGATGACAACGCGGAATGGTGCGAACTTCTAAATTGCTTTAGCCTGAGTGGCGAATGTGCATTACATCCCCATCCTGCACAATGTAGTCCTTGCCCTCCAGACGGAGCGTGCCTTTGGCGCGGGCGTTGGCTTCAGAGCCAGCTTCGAGTAGTTGGTCCCATCGGATGGTTTCGGCACGGATGAAGTGCTTCTCCAAATCGGAGTGAATGGCGCCTGCGGCTTCTTGGGCGCGACTGTTTGCGGGAACCTGCCAGGCGCGGCATTCATCTTCGCCCGCAGTAAAGAAAGAGATCAGCCCAAGCAGTTGATATGTGGTTCGGATCAGGCGTGTTAGCCCACTTTCTTTCAAACCGTAGCTGGAGAGAAATTCGGCGGCGTCGGCATCGCTCATCTCCGAGAGTTCGGCTTCGACTTTGCCGCAGATGGCGGTCGCTCCGGCATTCGGCCGTGCGGCGATCTCGGTGAGCTTGTATTTGCCTACCGCTTCACCTAGCTCCCTGCCTAATTCCATCGACTCGCCAATGTTCAGCACGTAGAGAATCGGTTTCTCGCTGAGGAACATGAAGCCGCGAATGCGCTTTTTGTCCTCGGGCGTCATTTGCATTTCGCGCAGTGGCTTTTCGCCGCCGAGATGGGCGTTGGCGCGCTTGAGAAGTTCGAATTCTTTTTCGAGGTCCGGAGTCTTCATCTTCTTTAAGTCCTTCTCCAGACGCTCGAGGCGCTTTTCGACCTGGCCGAGGTCGCTGACCATCAGGTCGAACTCGACGTTCTTGATGTCGCGCAGAGGATCGATCTCTCCCACATGCGGGATCGCAGGATCTTCAAATACGCGCACGACGTGCGCCAGCGCATCGACCTGGCGCAGGTGGCCGATGTAGGCGGATTCTTTCAGCGCATCCTGTCCGATGGCGCCGAGGTCGACGTAATCGACGGAGGTGTGAGTAAGCTTTTTGGGATTGTACAGCGCGGCGAGGCGGTCGAGACGATCGTCGGGGACCTTGGCGACACCGATATGCGCTTCGCGCGGATTGGAGGTCTGGCCTGACAGATGTGCCTTGGTCAGGATTTGGAACAGAGATGTCTTGCCTACCTGGGGCAGGCCGATGATTCCGGTTTTCATAAATAGCTCTTAACTGTTGGTTCCCAGCTCTTTGTCAGTAATTCGCTGATTGAGGACAGGATGAACGGTACGCTTCAGCGACCATGAAATAACCCTTGAGAATAAATGATGAGGTGGAAATTGCCCAAACCATTCGATTAGCGGGTGAGTATCAGTTTGAAATGCATTTCTTCCCGAAACATCTTAAAACCTTCCCAAGCGCCGAGAAGGCCGATTGCCACTAGGGAGAGCACGCCGAGGTTTACTTTCCGCGTCTGGATCATTGCGAATATCCACCAACAGCCAAACAGCGTCGCCCCGCAGGAGCCAACAAACCAAAACGCGATTGCCGCTTTCTTGCCAAAAGATCGTTTCACGCAGTATCTCTTCTTGTATTGCCCGCGCTTTCCGAGAGCTTGGGCAAGTAATTGTCGGCCATCCTAACAATTTCCTCAAGAGTTGATACATTACCGGTCAGCGCCGTTCTGCAGGAAAATTCATGCGCAGTCCGATGCGATAGAGTAGAGGCGGCCCAATGTTGAATAGCGAACCCGTGGCCGCCGGAGTGCTGGCGACGTTATACCGCTTGTTCAGCAAATTCTCGGCGGCGACGAAGAGTTCGACGTTGCGGGTAATGTTGCGCCCGATCTGAAGATCCATGGTGTAGAAGCGGCCCAGCGGATACTTGTTCTGGTCGTCGTCGAATTGATTGCCGATGAAACGTCCTTGCACGCTGAGCATGAGCCGCGACGGATTCCAATAGCGCGCCTCCCAGGTGAAAACATTGCGCGGGACTTGGGCGACATAGTTGCCTATCAGAGATATCTCGTTTTCGGGAACCGTATAGTTCACCACCGTGGCATCGGTGAACGCGTAACCGGCAGAAATCTGGATGTCACGATTCACATGCAGGGCACCATCGAGTTCTACGCCGCGCGAGCGGATGCGCCCGAGGTTCTGCTTTTGGCGCAGAACAGGAGAGGCAGTTGGATCCGTGGTTACGTTTTCGATGGGATCAACGATGTCGCTCCAGAAGAATGTTCCACGGAGATCGAGTTTGCGATCAAGCGTGGTGAGGTTTACACCAGCTTCTGCTCCGGTCAGGCGTTCTGCATTTAGAAGTGGGTTGTTCAACGTCAGAACATTTGCGACGCGGAAAGTGCGGTAGAATTCGTTCAACGTGGGAGCGCGGAAGGCGCGATACATCGACGCGGTGACGGAGACGTTGTGGCTTAAGGACCGCAAGACGGAAAGGCGCGGGCTGAATGCGAGATCGCTGCGCGAGGGGAACAGGGCGCTCGAAGAAGTACATGTGCCTGCGACCGGCGTACAGATCGAACTGGCATTGAAATTGTTCCAGTCGTCGACACGAGCCCCAAGGATCACTGTCCAGTTCTTGATTCGGATCAGATCTTCGCCGAAGAGACCTACAATGCGTTGTCTCCCACCTGCAGCGTTGTTACGCGTATGTAGGCCGGAGGAAAAAAACTGTTCATCACTGGCACCCATGACCTCCATGATGTCAGCGCCGCCGACAAGCGTCTGATGCTTTCCGAGCAGATGTGTCCACTGGCCGGCACCGCCGACGACCTGCTCGGGGACGTATTGCAGATCGGTGAGCGACTCGCTGTTGCGGTCGGGGGCGACCGAGGAGAATCGCTGGTCGTACCCTTGCACCTGTCCATAAGCGCGAAGCATGAGGGAATCATTGCTGCCAAACTGTTGATCCAGTCCGAGCGCGCCTTCCCCCATGCGCGTGTCGTTGGTTTGGATGACGGTGCCATTGTGCCGAAACTCGGTGTAGAAGCTGCCGCGGACGAAGAGGCGGCCGTCCCCTACCTGGTGGCCGACGTTCAATTCGACCGATGCATCTTTCGAGTTGGCTGGTGTATCTACCGTGCCACGCTGCCAGGTTGGAACCAGAATGTAGCCGTCGGTGCGGAATAGTTCCGACGCAAGCGAGAGGTCCCACTTGCCGGCACGAGTGCCCGTCCAGAACGAGAGGTCGGGAGTGCGCTGGTTACCGTAGGAAGTTTCCAGCGAGAATGCAGGAGACGACGGCTGGCGGGTGATGAACTGAACCACTCCGCCCAAGGCGTCACTGCCGTAGAGATTAGAGGCGCCTCCCCGGAAGACTTCCACGTTCTGAATCGACTCACGCGGGATGCGATCCCAATAAACCCAGCCGCCGAAGGCATCGACGATTGGGAGTCCGTCTTCTAGCACAAGCGCCCGGCTGGAGGCCGACCCGCCCAATCCGCGCAGCGACACACCCTGGTTCGATGCATTGGCTACGCGGCTATCGGAGCGGCGGAAGAGCGAGAAGCCGGGAACTTGACGCAGCACGTCATCGACTCGCAGGGCGGGTGTGGAAGACACGTCTGTGTTGGAGAGCAAGATTGTGCTTCCGGGTGTGTCGGCCAGTCTCATTTCCGTGCGCGTGGCCGACACAGTGAGCGTTTCGCTGGCCGCAGCCAATTGGAGGACGATGTCGAGCGAAACACTCGCTGCTCTACCCGCCGTCCAATTCTGTTGCGCCGACTGGAATCCTTCTTGGGCTATATCCAGAGTCCCTGAGCTGCCGGGTACGCCGGAGAAGGAAAAGTGTCCGTGCTCATCCGTGGTCGCGGCAGCTTCGTAAGGACTGGAGTGCAACTTTACAGATGCGCCCGAGATGAGTGCGCCAGCGGAGTCTCGGACGGTGCCTTCGACCGCCACGCTTTGGGCGGAGAGATGGCCGAACGCCAAAGCGACGTAGAAGAAAAAAATGCCGATGTATTTACCGTTCCACATTGCTCGAAGGAGACTCTCGTTACCTTAGCAGACGAAACGTTAGAAGCACGAACAGTGCAGCCGGAAAAACACTCAATTGCTGGCAGGCAATGTGACGAAGGTCGGCACAGCAGATTCCTCCGTCGTCGCTGCGCGACTCATCGGAATGACAAGAGTTTCGCGAAGTCAATGACTTGCCCTGTATGTGATTTGAATCACAGTCAGGCGTGATGCTCAGGCTGGAGTGGATCTCCTGGTCGAAATAGTCTCGCTCTTAGGGGCAGTTCCACCCAGCGGTCTGACCCGATTTGACTTGGTCCATTGCAGCGGAGGTTTTATGTTTCTCAATCCTGCAGCCGGCTGGTACGGCGGTAGTCAAACCCACGGGCAACCGGTTTGTGAGCACTGTGGCCGAACTGTGCGCCATGAAAAGTGGTGCGTTACCTGTAGCCCAATGGTCCAGCATGCTTATCGGGTCGTGACTGATCCCGGCAAGCTGAGCCTCCGGGACAGGCTGATTCTGCACGCGCTGGGAGTAGCTTGGGGGAACGAGCCGTATGAAGGCGAGTTTCGACAGGTTGCCACGACTTCGGGTGATCGCGATTTAGCGTCCAGCAGTCTGCGCGCCCAACTGCGCGGGCACTGAAATTTTGACCGAGTCCGGCTGCGTCCAGACTGCTTTTCCTGTGCTGAAATCCAGCCGGTTCATCGTGATTGTTAGTTGCTTCTGATCGACCTGGACCAGCAGGTAGTGATAGTTCACTTCCTTGCTCTGGAAGGGATCACTCGGAGCGCGATCAATCGGATACGCGTGCGCTGCTCCTCCTCCGGAAACGAAATAGGTTACACCGCCGTGCTCGTGGCGCTCGTAGTTGTGGACGTGTCCGCTGAACACGACAATGCGGTAAGCCGCGTGGGTCTGCCGTTCCTCGAGCAATTTTGCGAGTGCCTGCTCTGGAGTGCGCACCGAGTGACCACCACCGAACCTTTTATCGTCGGACGAACTTGTGTACGGTGGATGGTGGAGCATCAAGAAGACGAAGTCGACGTCGGCCGGAACGTGGTCAAGTTTAGCCGTCAGCCAATTGCCCTGCGGGCCAGACGTCTCGTCGAGTGAACTATCGAGCACCAACAACAGAGTGTTGGCTGCACGCACCGAGTAGTAGCGGCTGTCTTTCAATGCGGGGAATCGCTCGAAGTAGTTGCCCAGAGCGACCTTCGGATCACCATGCAAATCATGATTGCCGAGAGATGGATAGACTGTGATTTTCTTGTCGCGCCAGATGCTGGTTTCGTTGTCCCACATTTTCCAGTCGTCAGCGTCGTTGCCGTTGTAAACGATGTCGCCGGTCATGCACACAAAGGCGGGGTTGGCCCCGGCGATCGCCTGAACAAGAGCAACGCGTACCAGTGGATTGGCGGCATTTGCGTCCCTAGGATCGTGAAAACGAGTATCGCCGTAAGCGATAAAGCGGAAGGGCGCCTTAACGTCATAATTTAGATCGACGCTGGTCGTCTGCGCGTTCGACGCTTTTGTGCAGGCTGTGGAAACAAAAAGGGTAATGGTGGCGCACAGAACTGCCACCGCGCGCAAGAGAGCTTTCAGCTGGATATTCATAAAAGCGAAAGACTATTTTCCCACGCACACGCGCAATCCCACATTTGTTTTCCTCTGGCTCGAAACGTTAGAGCGTACCCACTCAATCTTGCCTGAGAGCATGCCCCACGTCAGAACTTTACACGCACCATGAACTGAATCTGCCGTGGCAGGCCCGTTCCGGTGTTGGGCGAGGCCGCGTTGTCGTTGTTGAGGTTGAAGTTGTTGGTTGTCGTGATGATTCCGAAAGTTCCCGGGACGTCGAGATGCGCTCCAGCAGTTGCGGGATCGTAGATCAATGTCAGATTGCCGGGGTCGCCGAGCTGAACGTGGTTGAAGATGTTAAAGGCTTGGACTGCAAATTCCAGCGAAGTACGCTCGGTGATCCTGGTTTCCTTGGTGAGCGCGAAATCAATCTGCCAGGCATTCAACGCACGGCCGATTCCGTTCGGGGCATTTCCGTATCGAAGGAAATTCCCATTCGCGTCGGTTGGAGGCGCCTGGAAGGCGGCAGCGTTGATGAGCGGCAAGCCATTGTGTCCGCCGCCAGGCAACATTATCGGTACACCAGGAACGATGTCGGGGCGCTGGTTCGTTTCATCGTTCCCGTCAGGGAGAAGATAGGTGAAGGGCAGTCCGGTAAACGGTCCCGATGCAATGCCGCCGCTCAAGTCCATACCAATGGTCTCGGGATGCCCCGTATGCCAAAGACTAATGCTGCTCAGTTGCCATCCTCCGACCACCTTGCCGAGAACGCCGTGAGTATTGAGGTACGGTTTCCCCGGACCGAATGGGAGTTCGTACACCGCATTCACGGTGAAATTATGCCGGACGTCGAAGATGCTGGGTCCCTTGTCGCACTCGAGGCAGTTCACATTCTGGGGGCCACTCGATTCTCCTCCGCCCACCGACCCGTCGTTGATTGAATGAGACCAGGTGTAGCGTGCCTGGAATTCGAGTCCTCGACTGAAGCGGCGCTCCAGAGATAGGCCGAGGCCGTTGTACGTACTCGAGCCAATGTCCCTCTTGATATCGACAGAACCAAAGGGGTCAGCGTTGTTTGGGTCGGGATAGAACTGATCGAGATAACGGACACAATCGCCGGTTACTGGATTCAAGGTGACCGGGCTGTTGCAAAGATTGACGGCGCCTCGCGAGAACAAGTGAACTCCACGGCTTCCCAAGTACTGTATCGAAGCCAGGAAATTTGACGGGAACTCATGCTCCACGGTCATACCCCAAGTTTCAACGTAAAGATCGCGACGATTCTCGCGCTGCAGCCCGCGCGGGTGATTGGCCTGTGCAGGAATGTTCGAGAGGTCTGGTTCCGTCTGTTCGTAGGCGGTTTGCAGCGGCAGGAAGCCACTAGGCGGAGGGAGTACCCTTACCCGGAACGTGTCGCTTTCTAGCCCAGCATTTAGATCGTCGTTCTGAGCGGCGCCGTGGTAGATGCCGAACCCGCCGCGAAAAACGGTCTTTCCCTCGAATCTACCGGGAGCCCACGCAAGAGAGATTCTGGGGTCGATGTTTCGGTAACTAGGGTTATACAAGCTCGGGTTCTTCGGACATGGTGCGGTGTTGATCGGTCCCGACGTTGCCGGAACGGGTAACGTGTTGAACGAACCTGATCCTAGGCATACGCCGTGGAATTGATATAGGTCGAAAACCGTAGTGCGGTTGGTTGCTTCGTGGGCCACACCGTAGTAGTCCCACCGGATTCCCGCAGTGAGCGTAAGGGTTG
The DNA here is from genome assembly GCA_035264195.1 of Candidatus Sulfotelmatobacter sp. GTDB lineage: Bacteria > Acidobacteriota > Terriglobia > Terriglobales > Acidobacteriaceae > Sulfotelmatobacter. The sequence goes on from DATFQQ010000132.1 coordinate 20,943, forward strand.
GTGTCACTTTCCACTCGTCCTGGAAGTACGGCATGAAGAAGTTGCGACGCAGGCGATGGCAGCACCACGGAGCGTTGAAGGTAACTTTGGAAAGGTTTGCGCCGATCATGTCCGATTCGCTGGCAAATTCAAGGTTGTTATCGGCGGTCTGACCTTGATTGAGCCGTACCCGTCGATACTCCATGCCTGCTTTGAAGGCGTGCCGTCCGCGTGTCCAGATTAGGTTGTCGACGAATCCGTAGGTCGTTCCTACTTCGATGTCGGCGGTATTGTCGTTCAATCCAACGAAATTGCTGGTGCTCACAGCAAACGGAAGGGCGCTAGCTTGCGGGTTGTGATAAGGAGAGCGGTTGACGTAGAACTTCCCCTCATTGAAAAGACTAGGCGAGAACGTGTGCTCCAAAGCGAGCAGGTAATTCGCCGGATGATTAATGACCTGCAACTTATCTTCGGGCAGGCTGCTGCCGTTTGGCGCATCGACTAGGCTGATGTCACGCTGCGCCCGCCCGTAGAAATTGGTGCTTGCGTTGATCTTGTGATCGATGCGAACGAGCCAGGTATCTTCATGAATCGTGGTCGGAGTTGCCGCCGTTACATTGTCTCCGTTGGGATCATAGTTGTCCGCATTGGGATCTTGACCGAGCCACTGGAAGGCGGTGTCGGGATAAGTGAAGCGAGCTGAACATCCGTTGATTGTTCCCACCGAGGCTCGCCATGGATAGCCTTGCATGATCTGGCACATCTGAGGCGAGGTGGTCAGTACTTGCTGGAGGAAAGAAGTTCCACCCGCGCTAGCAAAGCCTGAAGGCACAGTAAAGGTCTGGGTGGTCGATTGCAGCTGGCGCAAACCCTCGTAGCTCAGAAAGAAAAACGTCTTGCCTTTTTGGATCGGCCCGCCGAAGGTGAATCCGTACTGCCCCATGCGGAAAGGAGGGACGTAAGGATTGCCCGCGAGGTTGTAGTCGTTGAAATTGCGGGCGTCAAAGGCTGAATTCCGGAGGTAGCCGAACACCGTGCCGTGGTAGTTATTCGTGCCGTGCTTGGTTTCAACATCGATTTGTCCACCCGCTTGGGTGCCGTACTCCACATCGTACAAAGCGCTATTAACCCGGTATTCCTCGATTGCATCTTGTGAGATCTGCAGGCGGGTTTGCGATTTTTGCGCCTGTTCCTGGATGCCACCGGCATCGACTCCATCGATCGAAAAGTTGTTATCGTCCCGCGCCCGCCCTGCAAAGCGGATTGTTCGCTGATCACCACCACCGTCGTCTTGGGCGAAGGGTGCAAGCAGCGTGAAGCTTGCCCAATCGCGTCCGTTGTTCGGTAGTTCTCCGATTTGCGTCGTGTCGATCACGGTTGACGCTTCGGCCGAAACTCGATCCGCTGGCGCAATCGTTGCATTGACCTCAATTTCCTCATTCACAGCTCCTACTGTGAGCTGTACGTCGAGGGTGCGGGTCTGACCTACTCGGAGCACTACGCCTTCTGTCACCTTCGTCTTAAAGCCATTGCCGCTCGTCGTTACTCGATAATTTCCGACAGCCATCCCGGGGAACCGGTAATACCCCTTCGAGTTCGTCTTTTGTTCTTCGCTTAGTCCTGTGTCGACGGCCACTACCTTCACCGTCGTTCCCGCGATCACACTCCCGGAAGGATCAGTGACCGTGCCTTCAAGTTCGGCTCGATCCACTTGAGCAAATGCTGTATGGGAGCCTGCGACCAGAAAGAAAGCGGCTAACAGGATGGTTAGTAACAGCTGAAGATGGGGGGAGGACTGTCGGCGAGAGTGCATAGTGAGCTCCTTGCGTGACAAGAAATGCTGACTCGAGAGAGGTCCTCGAATTCTGAGGTGCCGCCATCAATGACTTGCATCTCAGGTCGCGTCTTTAGACTGAGGGCTTCAGGATGAGCTTGAATCGTAGAGACGCTGTGTGACGAAGGAATGAACGTTTAGTTAATTTTTCTTCAGATTTTCAGCTGTCTTTGAGGTAGGTGGGTTTTAGACTTAATGAGTATAGGTATGCGGCTTATATTCGGCTCGGATGAAATTGCTCATCGTTGAAGACGAAGCACGTATGGCGGACCTTCTCCGCAAAGGACTAACGGAAGAGGGCCACATGGTGACTTCTGCGAGTGATGGCGCAGAGGGATTCGCGCTGGCGAAGGCGTATGAGTTCGACGTCCTTATCCTTGATGTGATGCTCCCCAAGCTTAGCGGCTATGACTTGGCGAAACGTTTGCGCGCTGAGAAGATCTCGACGCCAATTCTCATGCTGACTGCGCGCGATGCAGTTCCCGATATCGTTCGCGGACTCGATGGCGGTGCTGACGACTACATGACCAAGCCTTTTTCGTTCGACGAGTTGATCGCTCGGCTGCGTGCTGTGAAGCGCCGCGCACTTGCCGCGGAAGATACGCATCTCAGGGTCGGCGATCTGCTCCTGGATCCAGCCAGCCGCGAGGTCAGGCGCGGTCAAGAACGCGTCTTGCTGACCCGCACGGAATACAGTCTTCTGGAACGCCTGATGTATCGCTGCGGAAAAGTAGTTTCGCGGCGTTCATTGATTGAATCCGTTTGGGGCTTTGATCGAGACATTGAAGACAATACGCTCGATGCCTTTATGCACCTCTTGCGCAATAAGATCGATTCGCCAGGCCGGCCGAAATTAATTCACACGGTGCGTGGAGTCGGCTACATGATTCGCTCGGACGTGCAGGCATGAAGAGACTCTCTATCGGCGTCCGTCTGACACTCTGGTACATCGCTATCTTCGCGCTCGGCGAGATCGTATTTGGCGCGGGCATGTGGTTTATCTTGCGCGAGAGCCTGTTCGACATCGTCGATGACGGCGTGGAGAGCCAGATCGAAGATGTAAAAACTTTTCTCGCGACACAGAAGAAGGACGCGACCCTCGCCAAGCTGCAAGAAGAATTCGGTGCGACCTATGGTATCGAGCATTCCGGAGACTTTCTGGCACTGTACAGCGAAGGTGGCGATGTTGTGTATCAGTCGGCTTTCTTGCGGGCGCATCCGACGTTGTTGTTACCGCCGGAGAGGATCGGTGATCGAATCTATCGGAGACGAAAGGCCGAAGGCCATCACTTCCGGTTCATTTTTCAAAAGCTCAACGTAAATGGGCACAACTTTATTCTGGAAATGGGTACGCCCTCTGACGACGCGATAGACACGCTTCATCAGTTCCGCAATTACCTGCTGATGTTTGCTCCGCTCCTATTATTGGTTGCGGCTGGGGTCGGCTACTGGATGAGCCGACGGGCCTTGTCGCCGGTGGATGCGTTGGTGAGTACGGCCCGAGAAATCGGCGGAGCGAACTTAAGCAGCCGGCTAAAGAAGCTTAAAACTGGCGATGAGTTGCAGCGGCTATCCGATACGCTGAATGAGATGCTTGACCGCATTGAAACCGCTTTTCAGCGCGTGACTCAATTCACCGCGGACGCTTCTCATGAATTGCGTACACCTGTTTCCCTGATCCGCACCGAAAGTGAGCTGGCCCTGCGCCGCTCGCGTGCCGAGCACGAGTACAAAGAATCCTTTCGACATATTTTGCTCGAAGCAGAACGCACGACGAGTCTTATCGAGCAGTTACTAGCTCTAGCCAGGGCAGACTCCGGACGCGAGGAGTTGCACATTCAACCTGTCGATCTCGGGTCGGTGATGCGAAGTGTTGTCGATGGATGGCGACAGGTTTCTACGATGCAGAATCTGCAGTTCATAACGCGCATTAGCGATCAAACCACTTTTGTGATGGGCGACGAGAGCCTGCTTCGCCGTTTGGCGGACATCCTTCTCGATAACGCGTTCAAATACACTCCCTCGCCGGGTTCGGTGGAACTATCTCTGGAACAGAAGGCGGAGAACGCGGTCATTGTGGTGCAGGATTCCGGGGTAGGAATCGCGGAGGAAGATCAGGATAAGATCTTTGAACGTTTCTACCGGGTCGACAAGGCACGCAGCCGCGCTCAGGGCGGCACTGGGTTAGGCCTCGCGATTGCACAGTGGATCGTCACTCAGCATCGCGGATCGATTACGGTAGAGAGCCGTCCGGGCGAAGGCGCCATTTTCCGGGTGAGGTTGCCGTTGACTGCTGTGCCGGTACAAAATTCGCTGGTGGTGTAGGCCAGTTGAAACCTTCGATCTGTGCCGCAGATTAGAGCGGCCTTTCCGGAAGAGCTAAGCCGGGATGGCGGAACTGGCAGACGCAGCGGACTTAAGAGCTGATGCTGAAGGGACGTCATGCATCCGCTTGCCGGTGAGAGCGCCCGTCGCGGGGTCGAAATGGCAATCCATACACAAAAGGCGGACGAGCTTTCGGCCGTGCGCAACCTCCGGGTTTGATTCTGCGCGAAACTGGATAACTGGGTGGTCGTACGAAGGGATACCGCGGACTGCGATGAAAATGGCCCAGCTGCCCGTCGACACACCCAGAAATGCCATCACAATGGCAACCCACTTCAGTATTTTCCGCACTTACCCCCATTTCGTTGGCAGGTGCGCCCGCTCCAGGCCCATTCAGCGTGGGCTATTAAGATAGCCGCTATTTCTGGGTGTTCGTGTAGCGCAGGTTCCGCCAACACTGGTAGTGCTGCTCAATGAATAGCTCTGACGCAGAGTCAAAAAAGAGCGCTAGTGCGCCATAGAGGAGAGGAGTCGGCTATGACTAAGTCACAGGAGTTCTTGGAAATCCTTTTGAAGGTCGGTATTTTGCCTTCCGCTTCGAGGCGTCAATGCCTAAAACCATATTTGTGAGACAGAATGGCAACGAAGCACTGAGACTTGTTTTTGCTCCGTTATATGATCCGTGAAGCCCTTCCAACACATCGCTCGCGATGTTTATGTCCGTTCCCGATTCGACAACTCACGCGATCTCAGAGCCAAACCCCTAGCAACCGAGGTGAACTCGGATCCACCCACGATATGCTCACGTCCGAACCGCTGCTCGAAGATGTCGCGAACGGAGGGCACGAAAGAACTACCTCCGGTAAGGAACACCCTGTCGACGTCAGACGGCATTACACCGCTGCTCTCCAACATGTGATCAACGCATGACGCGATTGCGTGAAGTTCGTCTGAAATCCACTCCTCGAACTGTCCCCGAGTAACGGTTTTCGAAACCTGAATTCCTGGCACGCGGAAGGAGAAAATAGCCTCCTTCTTGACCGAGAGTTCGTATTTGGCATCTTGCACGGCTCTGTGTAGCTGAAATCCAAGATCTTCTGTAACAAGCATGATGAACAGGTCGATCTTGTCAGGCTCGAGTGCCCGAGCGCGCAAGGAGCGCAATGCTTCCATGTTTTCGTTCGATTTGAGGAAAGACAGATGATGCCAATGCTCGAGTTTCGCAAAAGGCCAGTTCGGTACGGTCCCGGTCTTTCCCAGAAGCCGCCATTGTGAGCCACGTCCCAGCAGAGGCGCGACCAGATGACGGACTACCTTTGCATCGAAGCTGTCACCGGCAATTCCTACGCCAGCACTTGCCAAGACCCTTTCCTTGGAATTTCTCCGGCGCGCGTCCGGACCGACCCGCACCAATGTGAAGTCTGTCGTGCCGCCGCCGAAGTCTCCTACCAGCAGCAACTCGTCCTTTTTAAGATTCAACTCGTACGAATAAGCCGCTGCGACTGGCTCGAACTCGAAATGCACCTCGGTTATGCCGGCCATCGCAAGAGCTTCGGTTAATCGCTTGGTCGCATATACATCATCGGCTTGATTTGTCGCACCAACAAATCGCACAGGGCGACCGACGACGGCTTTGTTACCGATTGGAATTCCAGATTTGCCGGCCGCAGTCTTCAACGAACGGAGCAGATAACCCACCAACTCTTCGAACCGGTAGCTTTTCCCAAACAAGCTCGTGGACTTCAGCGAAGAAGTCGCCAAATATGATTTGATCGACTGGATCAGCCGGCCGCCGTCCTCTGCATGCAAGTAACGTTCAATCGCATCGGGACCGGCGTAGGCGGACAGTTCTCGACGCATACCCTTTTGCGGCGTAGCAAAGAAGAGAATTGACCGAAACGTCTCAGATTCGGTATCGCCAGACGGATAGCGTGCGGTTGTGACATGGCCGAATTCGTCGGCCATGGCAACAGCGCTGTTCGTCGTGCCAAAATCGATCCCGATCATTAGTCTGAGCCCCTCCGACAACGGCTAAATTCCCAGCTGAGGCATTGGGTCCACAGTGCACCAGCGCGTGCGAGTACCTTCAAGCTGGAAACAGAAGCGGCATCAGAATGAACTCTTGCGTCCAGCCCGAGTACGATCATCGACTGCTTCTAGCCAAATTAGATTAAATTAGGGGGCGTGGGCGGCAATGACGCCGATGTCTGCGATGTTGTCACCTTTCTTGAGGGATGGAACCGCGTTGACGTGCAGGATGACACCGGAGACAGGCGCACGTGCTTCGAGTATGACTTTACCGAAATAGTCGGTAACAAAGCCGATCTTCATGCCCTCTTGAACGTAGGTACCACGCTTCACCAGCGGGTACCAAATGCCAGGGCCGTCGGACAAAACATCCACAACTCTGTCGAGCCAGACGGGGTTTTCGATCGGCCGAGGGTCTCCTGGGAGCATTTTAAGAGCACGCATCGTACTGAGTGTCCCGTTGACTAGAAAGTTCACGTCATCCGGTTCGACGGTGCCGGCATAGCCAGCTTCGACGACGATGGAAGGTTTGCCGCGAGCCGTAGCAGTGTTGTCGAGGTAGCGAGTGGCGCTTAGCTCGGTGGGACGGTCGCGCCAAATAATGATGTGGTCGAGTCCAAAGGAGAGGACCATCTCTTTGGATTTGTTGTCTTGGGCCTCCTTGCCAGTGGGTGCCCAGTACGCGTAAGGGCGAAGACTCTCATCGAGATCGCCGCCGTGGTAATCGATAAGGTAATCACATCGATCGACGACCTGCTTGGTGATAAGAAAGGATGCACGTTCAGTTTGCGTCCCATCGGCCTTCCCAGGGTAGAAGCGGTTCATGCTCTTGTTATCGATGGGGTTCACATGGGGGACCTTTTGCTCGAAGGATTGGATGTTTACGAGCGGGACAAGAATAACGGTGCCGTTGATTTGAGAGGGATCAAGCAGGCTGATGAGTTTTTCAATCGCGATGATGGAGGTGTATTCCGTACCGTGGGCGCCAGACACAAGAGCTAGGACAGGACCATGCTTTTCGCCGTTGATGACGACGACCGGAATGTTGGTAGCAGCGTCGACACCAGCGGGGACTTCCAAGTAGCCCGTTGATTTTTGACCCGGCGCGGCAGTGGCAGTGCCCACAGAAAACGGCGAAACCTGTGCTTGAACGATCAGTGGGAATAACAGAAAGATCCCGGCCGAAGCAAATGTGCGGGCAAAAGGCCTAAGCATAAATCCTCCATGCGGTGGATAAGGATATCGTGAGGCGAATAATGTTCCGCGCTAAAGAATGCCTGCACGGGTTGCCCACCTGGCAATGACTTCGGTCGCACGGGCTCTGGAGGATGATATACGCGATTTCATGTTTGAGCTCGATGGTTGCTAGGCATAACGAAGGGAATGACCTCCGCACGAAAAGTTATTGGAGTGGTAGAATCTCGTATTACGAGTGCTCTTTCATGACCTGGTAATGGACTCCGAGCCTCGAGAATCGTGGCAAAAAGCACCTCACGGGGGAGCCGAGGCTGTGGAAAGCACCGAAAACTTCCACGGTTTGTTACATGGTTTCACATTTGCTGCGTTTGGCACCGATGTGAAATAGTAAAACTGCCTTAGACTCAAGCACTTCCACGAAGTGCCGGGATGGCGGAACTGGCAGACGCAGCGGACTCAAAATCCGCCGGTACTTGGTACCTTGGGGGTTCGACTCCCCCTCCCGGCACCAGCTCCAACCCATTCACTGGCCTTTAGTTAGGCAGGGCAGTGGCCATCGCAGGTTGATCGTCCGCTGCACTAGGTTGTGTGCTGTTTTCGGGTTTTCTGCCCGAACTCTGCCCGAACTGGTCTGATGATGCTTGGCACTTCTGCTTGGCATCCAGCCGCGCCGCAGCATCTTCCAGGTCCGCCATCTCGACGATGTCATACCTCTTAAAGATCGAAGGGGTCTTGTGTCCACTGATCTTCATCGCCACCGATTCAGCAACTCCAAGCCTCCGCAGGTTACGCACGCCTGTGCGGCGAAGATCGTGGAATAACAGGCCGACGTATTTTCGTCGACGGCTGCCACACTTGCATTTCTTCTTCGTCATCACTTGATCGCAGTTCCGGCAGACGAACTTTCCGAGACCGGATCGCGCACACGCTCCCTGCCATGCACCACGGAAGTCGCGCACTGGCGAACCATCTTCCCGCGTGAACATCGGGTCATCAGGCTCTTTCCCAGCAACGCATGGCTGCAGAAGCGTATATACCTCTTGCGTCATGGTGACAGTTCGACCATGGCCGTTCTTGGTCGTTCCGACTTCGAGGCGGATCGTGCGGTCAACAAGATCAACTTGGTTCACGAGCATCGACAGGATTTCACCTGAACGCCAACCATAGTTGTAGCCGACCGAGAGCATTGCCCGCAGCCAAAGACCTGTCTTGCTGCACTCAGCCGCCAGCTTCGCGTAGTCCCGATCGGGCACGAAGCCCTTCCGCACGTTCCGCTCTTCGAACATCGGGATGTACGGTGCTGTGCGCACCTTGGGCGGAGTAGATTCCATGGCCAAGTTGAATGCACGCTTCAGGACTGCAAGTTCGCGGTTGATGGTCGCGGGTGATGCGTGCTGATCCAAGCGCTGCTTGTAGCGGCTCGTTCTACGGAGACCAAAATCTGCCGAAGCTCGGACAAGTCACTAGCGGACGGCGCACCATGCCGGGAGGCCCGCTGCTCCCACGCTTGCCAAGCAATCCATACGCTACAGTTGCACGCCGCATCGGCAAGGCA
>DATFQQ010000133.1:0-4673 GCA_035264195.1 Candidatus Sulfotelmatobacter sp.
AGCCTGTCTGCGTCCATTTCGCTTTGAATCTGCAAGCAGATCTCGTTGATGCGTTGGTCTGGTTTCATGTGTGGGATTCTTACGCGACCGTGGCCCAGCCACAATACGGCGAAGATGGTCAAGTCTAATAAAACCCTCTAGGGAACCTCTGAAATACTCGCCGATCCACAGCTTGCGCGGGTAGTGTGTAAGTCGGAGGGAAAACACGAGTGCGACAACAGACTCTGGCGGCGCAGACCGGATTCGAGAAGTACGGGCGGAAGTCGAAGCGGGAGCAGTTTCTCGAAGAGATGGAGCAGATCATCCCGTGGGTGGAGTTACAAGGGGTGATCGAACCACACTATCCCAAGGGAGAGAATGGGCGGCCGCCGGTGGGGTTGTCGATCATGCTGCGGGTGTACTTTTTGCAGCAGTGGTTCAACCTGTCGGATCCGGGGGCGGAAGAGGCACTGTACGAATCGCCCGTGCTGCGTCGCTTTGTGGGGGTGGACTTGGGACGTGCACCAGCGCCAGACGAGAGCACGATTTTGCAATTCCGTCATTTATTGGAGAAACACGATCTGGGCGGAGCGATGTTGCAAACGATGAATGAATATCTGGAGAGCCGAGGCATTCGCATCAGCCGGGGCACAATTGTGGACGCGACCATTATTCATGCGCCATCTTCGACGAAGAACCGCAGCGGAGAACGCGATCCGGAGATGCATCAGACACGCAAAGGCAGGCAGTGGTACTTCGGGCTGAAGGCGCACATCGGGGTGGACTCCAAGCAAGGCCATGTGCATTCGGTGTGTACGTCGGCGGCTTCGGTGGCGGACAAGCACATGTTGCCGGACTTGCTGCACGGCGAGGAGCGCAAGGTGTGGGGCGACGGAGGGTATCAGGGACAGGGAGGAGCGATCCGGCAGGCAGCTCCCCAGGCGCAAGATATGACCAGCCGCCGAGTGCAATACAAGAACTTTGTGGACGAGTTACAGAAGGCGAAGAATCGAGTGAAGGCGCGAGTACGAGCGAAAGTGGAACATCCATTTCGCGTGTTGAAGCGCATCTTTGGTTTCGAGAAAGTGAGATACCGGGGATTGAAGAAGAACCACCAGCGGCTGTGCGCCTGCTTCGCGCTGGTGAACCTGTATCTGCACCGCAAGCGGCTGGCAGTGGCGTAGGCCGTAGTGTGTCTGAGTCCGCGTGCATCGCGGGCTTCAGCAAGATCGCAGGAAACTCTGAGAAAATCCGCTGGCTGTGCCGTCTAGCATTCCGATGACACCCAAAACCGACAGGTTGCTCAGAGATTCCCTAGCAGGCTGCTGAAAAACTACTCCCCGTGCACAGGTTAGTGTGGTAGTAGAAAGCATGCGCGGAGAAGATGAGCAGCAGAATCATATGTTCAGTTATTTGTCTCCCGAACAGCGCGTGCGGAAAGACCATCCGCTGCGGGCGATTCGGGCTATGGTGGACGAAGTGCTGAAACAACTGTCGCCCCGGTTCGACTCGATGTATGCCCGCATGGGGCGTCCCTCGATTGCCCCGGAGAAGCTGTTGCGGGCCCAGTTGCTGCAGATGCTGTACTCGGTGCGCAGCGAACGCTTGCTGATGGAAGAAATGGACTACAACCTGCTTTTTCGCTGGTTTGTGGGTCTGAATGCGGATGACGAAGTGTGGGATGCGACCACCTTCACGAAAAACCGCGACCGCTTGCTGGAGGCGGATGTGGCCAAGGAGTTTCTGGCACAAGTGGTGGAGCGAGCGCGGAAGCAAGGCCTGACTTCGGACGAGCATTTCACCGTGGATGGCACGCTGCTGGAGGCCTGGGCTGGGGCGAAGAGTTTTCAGCCCAAGAAGAATCGGCCTTCGCCTCCGCCGGACGATCCCGGGAATCCTACGGTGAACTTTCACGGCGAAAAGCGCTCGAACAAAACCCATGAATCCAAGACCGATCCGGACGCCCAGCTGGCGCGCAAAGGTCCGGGCAAAGAGTCGAAGTTGAGTTATTGTGGCAATCTTCTGGTCGAGAATCGCAACGGGCTCATCCTGAATGCCGAGGTGTTCCAAGCCAACGGGACGGCGGAACGGGATGCGGCGTTGGTCATGCTGGAGCGGATTCCGGGAACCAAGGCCGTCAGCGTTGGCGGGGACAAAGGCTTCGATACGCGAGACTTCGTGAAGGAGTGTCGGCATCTGGGAGTCGTGCCGCATGTAGCACAGAATCACGCGCGTCTGGGCGGAAGCGCGATCGATGCTCGCACTACGCGGCATTCTGGCTATGCCGTCAGCCAGAAAAAAAGGAAACGGATCGAGGAGTGCTTTGGCTGGTTGAAGACGATCGCACTGATGCGGAAGGTCCGTCATCGCGGCGTGTGCAAAGTGCATTGGATGTTCACCATGGCCTGCGCGGCTTACAATCTGGTGCGCATCCGCAACCTGGCGCCGGCTCCAGGCTAAAACCAAACCGAAATGTGTCTCGCAGCTCATGCGGTGAAACACAAAGTACCTAAAACCACACTCAACCTCGAACTATGACCACGATTTCAGAGAATGACCGGCTGATCATGAGTTTTTCAGCAGCCTGCTAGGCCTTTATTGGGGTCTACTTCGGCCGTATGCCACGAGTACGATATTACTGGCGCAAGGGCTTGGTTGTATTGCCAACTGGCTTAAGAATCGAACTCTTCACTGCGGCATCCCTGCGCCGCTTCTTCTCGTTGCTGGCACCTTGTTTCTGCTTACGGATGCAGGGATCATTCACATCCAGCCTCGGTTCGTCTGGCCATTTGTGGTACTTGGTGTTGCGATCGCATTTTTCCTCGAATGGAAATATGCGAGTTCATCGTGAAAGGGTTGTGGGCTTAATCGGCGCCGTGGGGCGGCGTTGGTTGGCGAAACATCCTGATTACACTCATCATCTGATCGACCCGATACGAACCGAATCGGAATGATCCGAAATTTGAGTGTTAACGTCTGATTATGGCAGTGATTCACAGGCTGGAACGCTGATTGTCTGTTCGACATTCCGGGCTATGACCCGACATGCGGCCAGCCATTTTGACAAGGCTCGTAGCCGAGTTCGGCGCGGGCGCTACTGAACCGCGCTGGCCGCCTGCGAAAATGCATTATTAGCGTTTGAGCCTACCAGCCGAATCGTTCCGAAAACGATGACCAAAATCACGGCCAGCATCACGGCGTATTCGGCAACGTCTTGCCCTTTGTCTTCATGCCACAGTTTTCGGAGCGACCGTAACATTGTCGTGTCCTCCTGACATTTTCAGTGAACTGTCTAGAAATTCTCTTGAGTTGGCTAAGCGCCTTGCACCAATTTCTCAAAGGACAGCAAAAGAAGAACAGCGATCACAAAACCAGCAGGAATTGCAGCCCATTCGTTTTCTTTGGTCTGAGGGTGTGGAGGCATTCTACTACCAACGCCTGACAGAGGGTCAAGGGCTAACCGTCTGGATCGCCTATTCAGGCGAAGAAAGATTGCCACAGCGGGACTATAAGGTTCAAGCTTAGCTCGTCCGCATCAGTGGGTGCTCCCGAGGGAGTTGGGATAAAGATCGCTCTGCACTTGGAGCAATCGATCTTCAGCTTGGGGTCAAGCCGCCCTTGAAGTCGGCGGTCTCTTTTCAGAACGAGGCTCAATGACTATTGAAGCCTGGATGCATTCGGAGATGATTAACTGGAGTTGTTGGGCGATGGCGGCAATGACCTCAGGTTCCTCCGCTCTACTGAGCTGAACCGTCAGATCCCTAATACGCTTCATGCGTTGCGGTGAGGTCATCTGCAGATACTAGATGAGCATGGCTGTGATGTCGAATAAGGAAAATCACCTAGTACGCAACTGTGACAGTAATCAAAAGGGGGCAAAGCGACGTGATTTCTGCCCTTTTCCGATCTATGAGACGCAAGGCCAATCCACTCAGATCTACGGGGTGGACATCCGCGTCGCCATTGAGCAGGGTCGTTATCTCGCGCTGGATGCTGCCGATTGCGCTTTCTGCTTTCATGCGCGATGGCCGACCTGATCCGTTCATCTTTATAAGAACCTTTGGCGACCTGATCACGACGGCGCTCAAAGCCACGAAAGTGGATCACCCGCGAGTTGCCATCTTCCTCCTACTTGTTCAGACACCGGATTCTAGGACGCCGCGACAGTTTGAAAGTGATGATTGGCGAAAAATCCGGATTACAGTCATCATCCGAACGGAGTAATGCGAACTGAGTGGAAAGCAATCGGAATTTGAGTGTTAACGCCTGATAACGTCCGGCGTAAAAAAGGAATTCTTTGAAGGCAAAGAGTAGGAGCAGTGAATCGATGTTCACTGCTCCTGTCGGTAGGGTCTCCCAAGGTACTTTGCCAAACTAAGTTATTGCAACGGAGCAGTTGCTGCCGGGCAGGTGCCCACGGCGATTCCGCCACCCGTTACGTAGCGCACCACGGCGTCTTCGTAAGAGCAGAAGGAGCGAACGCCGGTCTGGTTTGCGGTAACTGGATTCGCGCTGATCGCATAGCAGTTCGCAGGTACAGCGGCCGTGCAAGCACCGGCGCCCGTCTGGAACGAATAGCCGCTCTTGATGGCGGGATTGGCCAACGACAGAACAGCGTCAATGAAGCAGCCGGTAGTAGACGACGGTGTGCAGGGTGCCGCACCACCGAGATTCGTCAGGCCACTCGTGAAACC
>DATFQQ010000134.1:0-2657 GCA_035264195.1 Candidatus Sulfotelmatobacter sp.
CAGGACTGAAAGCTTGCAATCCTAACTTGCCCCAACAGCTCGAAAACGACTCTCGTTCAGCGGCTTAGAGGTTCTTCACGGCCGACTAAAAAGTTTCCACCTGTCGTAACAGTTCGCTCCGATGAACTGCATCAATGGCGACGGTCCACCCATATGCGGGCCGACCTGCTCGCGCATCCCGTAATCCGGCGCGGATCGCGAGGAAGGCCATCAACGTATTTCTTACCTACGCGTGACCCCACGATGAGGCAGACCTTGGTCGCTTAGAGATTGCTCTCACTGGTCCGGCTGCCGCTCGAACGACAGTGCCATCTTTCGCCCGGCGGGTTCCAGTTCCTCGTTCGCCGAGGAATTACTTCGTCTTCGAGGGTGAAAGCCTTTCATTCATGAGCCTGCGGCGGATTACCTTTGAGCCGGTAGACGAGTCCCGTCTTGGTCGTGCCGAGGAGTAGCCAGTCGCGCCCTGTTTGTTGCAGGGCGACAAAGAACTGACGACAACGACCCAACGCCTTCTCGTGGAGTTCGTCCCGCCTCTTGAACTTGGCCTGGAACGCGAACTCCCCACACATCGGCTTGTGAGTACCCCGCTCGCGCCAAATGGCGATGTTCGCATCGGCGGTGATCCCTTTGCCGAAGTCCAGTACGCCGAGGTCTTGAAGCACCTCTTCGACAATTGTCTGGTTCACCAATGTGACCCTGTCAGTTTTGGACTTCTTAAGCGCGGCTAAGGCCGGGAACTCGCGGGCCAAGGTTTCCATTGATGTGCGATCGCCCTCCGGTGCTTGGCTCAGGGGAAACTGAACGTTGTGAGAGAACAGCAACCGGTATCCCCCTACTTGATCTCTCAGCGGCAGAGCCTCCGCCTTGAACTTGATCCGATAATTGCCGGCAAAATTCGGCCGTACGTCCAACGCCGCAGCCTTCTGCATGTCGGAATGCCGGAACTTGAAAACGATTTCCGGTTCTTCAGCGGGGAAACCATCTTCGTATTTGATGCGGCGTCGCAAAATGAACGCATGGTTGTAGAGCCGAAAGTCGCGGGTATCCAGGAAGAGCACTTCGCGGATCTCGGGCTTAAGGATGACGCCCTTATTGATGAACCGGATGCCAAACTCCTTCGCTGTACGCGCCACCAGCTTGCCATACTCGAAGAAGACTTTTGCGGCCGTGAATCGGTCGGGTTTCAAGATGAGCTTGCACTCGAGATATTGAACCTCATCGAGTGGACTGCCGTCGCTGTAATGACCCTGTTTGAGGTCGTCAAACCGTGGCTCGTACTTCGACGGCTCGTACTTCGACATAGACAGCTCCTACAACACACTCTTCGAAACGATGCGCTTTCAGACCCTTCAGGGTTCACTCGTAGGCAAGGTTCGTGCGATCTGATCAGGCGCTGACGTCGATTTACTGCTGTCACCTTTCTTTTTCGGTTCCGGCGGTGTCCAGATGATGGACATGAGCCAGGAGATTACGATGCCTACGACGCAGCCCAAGAGGACCTCGCCGACTCTTCGGACACCGATTTCCACGGCCGTCAACTTAGATGAGTGGGTCATGCCCGCTGCGATTACGACAGCTGCCGTTATGGGGGCTTGACGCCACATCACCTGCACGCGGACCACATAGGTGGACAGCAGGACCGTGACTGCCAGCGCAAGCGGCAACTTCCATTCCCCCGATCCACCGAACACGAGGAAAGCGAACCCCACAGCGCAGCCCAGGAGTGCGTTGATGATGCGGCCCCGAAAAGTACTGACCGCATTCCTGACTACGGGATCGCTGGCAGCCACCATGGAGCTGATGGCCCAGATGGGATTGAGACCGGCAGCCTGATTGAGTATCAGCCAGAGAAGGGTAGTGGCGATAAAAATGTTGACTGCGAAGTGAATACCAAGCCAATCGCCTCCAATGAGCCGGTCCAACCACTTTATCGGGATGACCATGAGCGTTCCTACCAGAAGATCTTCTCAAGCCTGATCACGTAGCTCTAGATCAACGGACGAGTCATCGTTTTCACGTAGACTCCTGCTTTTGCAAAACTCCGGGCGACACGTAGCATCGTCCCGCAAGCACCGCGTCAACGGCTGGAAGGAGATCGGTTGCGATGGCGCGTTTGAGAACGAACCCATTCGTACCGGCCTCCAGGGCCGCTTTGCTTACACTGGGCTCGTCGAACACGCTGATGACGATCATTTTCGTCTGCGAGAAACGAGCACGAAACCTGTGTATCATTCCAATGCCATCCCCGCGCGTCAGCGACAGATCGACGACGGCAAGGGCGACTGACAGCCGTGAGGCACTTTCCAATAGCGAAACTTCATCAGCTACCATTACCACCGCCTCGAACGTCGTTTCGAGGAGACTGCGCATGCCTTCAATGAGACCGTGATGCCGGTCCGCCAGCAGAACGCAGCGGATATTTTCCTGGTGCATTTGTGCCGCGCATCTGCCGAGCCGAACCCTCGGCCGACAATCTGAGATTTGACGCGACTTTGAACTAATGGAGCTCTGGTGTGACCTAGTAAAATTACTGGTTTTGGAGTTGAAAAATTACGAGGTCCCGGGCTATATCGCTTGGGATTAATTGAACGGGCGTAATCCGCTATATCGTGACAATGTGTGCTTGATCGCGAAATGGGTTGGCTGCGCTGCTATGT
>DATFQQ010000135.1:0-21294 GCA_035264195.1 Candidatus Sulfotelmatobacter sp.
CACTCTCCGTCACTTGCATTGCTCCTGGCGTTCGGTGCTATCGGTGCTACGGCTCAACGCAAAGGCCCAATCTTCGTCACGCTAGGGAACAGTCGTGCTACCGCAAAAGGCAAGTGGAAAGCGACTACCGGTCGCCCCAGCGATGAGGTTGCTTTTAAACAGGTGGTCTCGATTGAGTGCTCGAAAAGCAGCCGCGAATGTTTGGAATGCACGGCCAATGTTGTAGAGGGTGAGCCAGATGTCGAGTTGGAGCATTATGAGATTGTTCGCTGGTGCTAACCTCTTTCATTGCCGGTCTTCTTATCTCTTGTGCCTCTGAGCACGTCGATAACTTGGGAGCGTACAGCATCCCGTCGGAGACCGGCCTTCTCATCTCGCCTGTTTACGCCAACAATCGTTTTCCTACTCAGGCAAGCCCATTTCAAACAAGCACTTAACTTCCGTATCACTCGGAAACAATCGCCAAAGTGTCATGGACGGCCACCACATCAGGTTACCGACCGATGCGTTCAATGGACTATCCTCTATTGCGCGGCAGGTCTGTAGATGGCGCACCGGAAAGGCAGGCGGATCAACGGAAATCACTGATTAGGATGACGTCGCTGCTTTCGCTGCCTCGGGTCAGCGCCAGTTGTCTACCGTCATGCGACCAGGCAAAGCCAAAAATCTGTCCCGACCCAAAATTTGTAATCTGTTTCGGAGGTCCGCCGCTTAGTTTCTGTCGCCAGATGTTAGTGACGCCGCTCCTGGTTAAGGCATATTCAACGGCGTCACCCGCAGGCGCCCAAAGGGGGGCACTTGCTGATGCTGGCCAATCGAACTTGTACAACGCGGGTCCGCCATCGGAAGGGATTACCTTCAGTTGATATGAATTGGCGGAGGCAGAACTGGCGTTCTGAGGAGGTTGGGGTGAGGCGAGATACATGATTCGCTTTCCGTCCGGAGAGATTCTAAGAGGATTGCCAAAACCATTTTCAAAGTCCTGTGCGAGCACCTCTGGAGGCTTCGCCCCCGTGATGGGAACTTTTACCGGGGTCCAGGAAGGGCCTCGCACGTAGACCACCCACTTGCCATCTGGGGAACATTGCGGGCGTATGGCAAACGTCTCGTCAGCGATGCGGATGGGGTTTGAGCCATCGGCGCTCATGCGCCATATCCCTCGTTTTTGCTCCCGGTAGGCGGCGTAGACAATGTAGCGCCCATCGCCACAAACCGACGGGTCCCAGTTGGAACTATCATCGGGCGTCAGCCGAGTACGCCCACTCCCATCCTGATTTACCACGTAGAGATTGCCATCCTGGCTGGCAAAGATGATGCGGCCGTCGGGCATCCAGGAAAAGCCTCCGACAGCAAACTCCTTCGTAGTAATCTGTTTTGCTCTTGCGGTGTTTCCACCGGGCGCGAGCCACAAGTCGGAGACCGTTGACAGCTCGGTGTCGACAAGAGTCTTGCCATCCGGCGTGAGGTCCAAGCAACAGAGCTGGTAATCCATCAGGTCATTGGTGAGGCGGTGTGCCTCTCCTTTTGGATAGGAGATGAACCAAAGTTGCCCGCGAAACGCCTGACCAGCGTTCCCTATGGGAGCCAAGAGACCACTTCCGTCGGGCACCCAGCGCGGACGGCCGATGGTGTCCGGTGTTGCGTAGATTTCACGGACCGATCCATCAGCAATCGATATGGCCCAAAGCGAAGAACGAAGTTTTTTCGTGGCTTCCGAGGTTGTGAACGCAACCTTCTTGCCATCGGGAGACCACGCTAAACCGATATCCGCGTCACGGTAGGGACGTGAAGCGACAACCCGTTGATTACTCCCGTCGGCTTTGGCGATCAAGACATCGACCGTTCCTGGACCCGAGTTTGCCACCCTCAAAAAAGCGAACTGCCGACCATCTGGAGAGTAACTGGATCCGAAATCGATACCTCCCTGCATCGCAAGGTATGGCGTTCCGCCGAGCACGGGCATTCGATAGAGATGGGTGTCCGTGAAGTCGGGCTTCTCGCCGCGGACGAAATCAATGTAGTTAGCGTCCGGCGAGAAGGTCAGACTCCATATCACAACTTCGTCCGGCGGCAGAATCTGCACATCGCTGCCGGTAGCTACCTGGCGAACATTGAGGCTTTGTTTTTCCCCTTCTCTCAGGACGTAGACCGCATAGCGCCCATCGGGCGAAATCGCCACATTGATAGCATTTCCGCTCTGCGTGACTCGGCTGAGCTTCATAGCTTGGAAGCCCCATCCACTGCTGCGTCGACTAAGCCTGGATAACAGGGCCACAGCAACAGCCACGACTGTCAGCATGAATACTCCACCGAGTAGTAGCCGGCGAGAAAGAGGTCTCCTCTCACTGGCTTCCGAAGCGGGTAAAGCGCCCTGACGTGTAATTGTCTGCGTCGGACTGACGTTTGATTCTGCAGCGGGCAACGTGGCGGTTGTTGGCCTGGAATCGATTTTTATAGCTGCTATGAAACGGTAGCCACGCCGTGGGAGCGTTTCTACAAATCGGGGATTCTCCGCCGAGTCACCCAGAGCTTCTCGCACACGGTTGATGGCGGCATTGAGACCGCTATCAAAGTCCACAAAGGTGTCGGATGGCCACAACCGCTGCTGTAATTGCTCGCGGGTAACCAGATCGCCAGAATGCTCCAGTAAGATGACCAGAATTTGGAATGGCTGGCCTGTGAGCTTGACTCTTTTCCCATTCTTGCGCAGTTCTCCCAGGCGCAAATCGACTTCATAGGTACCAAACCGCATGACTTGAGAATTGGGCACTGGTTCCAGCACAGGTGAACCACGAGAAATGCTGCCAGTCTAGCATTGAAGTACACCTTCCGAAGCTCTATTCCGGCTTCTAGCATCTTGGTCTAGCTCTTATCGTTCCAACAACTTAACGATTGATCTCCTTCCAACATTCTTTTGATAGCCAATTAAGTCTCCATCCATTGAGGTAGCGGGACTCTCGGTAGACGTTGTCCACCAGCGCGGCACTCCGCGAGAGAGGACAACGTGACAAGAACATGTGGAAATCGCAAGTCGTGCGCCGCCTGCAGCCCAACTTGTGCGGGCCGCCGATGGTGCCTGATTCTGCTGACCGGCGTACTGATGGTCATCACTCTTGTATTCTCGGCATACCCGCTTGCCGCACAAACAAACAGTACTGCGAGCGCCCAGAAGCAAGCCCCGACGCAACACTTCGCCTGCAATACAGGGTATACGTCGCAGGAGTGCCAGGCCGCTATTGCCGTCTTGAGAAAAGCTAAGGCTCAATATCCGGTGGATGCACTCGGCGAATGGACATGGGTTCTGGTCCGCACTGTAGACTGGAAACAAATTCTGTCGAGTAGAAAGTTTGATACAAACCATCCAGCGTTCAGCTACCTACCAAAGCGAGAGACATTTCTCGACGGTGCCTTAGTGGTCAGATCATCGATTCGCGGCGCGGAGCTTAGTGCGATATGGCATATGCCCATCGAAGACTTGCTCGATCTCGCGATTCGGCACGAACTTGCACACGCTTTGTGTAACGATCCCGACGAAACCAAAGCCGACCGCGCAGCCAGTGCTCTGAAGAATGGGACGCCTTTGTCCTGTCGAGTTGTCGAGCAGGCATCGACGCCTGCTTTCGGCCAGTTGCCGGTAGTGCGCCAAATGTCGGACGCAGCGACCGAAAAGCGGGTGAAGCAGAAGTTCAAACCACAAAGCGGAGGCAACGATCAGGTTACGAATTTACGACTTTGCCGGCCTTGAGCCGGTTGTTCTGGCCGACGCAAAAAAAGTGGCAGCGGAGATATTTAGGAGGTGGGCGTGGAAACGGTGTGGTTCGATTGTCCCGTATACCAGGCAAACTGTGGTAAGGAACCGGAACGCCTCCAATTCATGCTTCGAATCCTTTTGCCACCTATGAAGAAAGACATAGCCGCGGAGGATTTAGAACATGGGAAGCGCAGCATCGAGCTGGCCACGATCCAGGAAGCGCCCATTTAAAACAACTGCCCGGACGAGGTGGAGATTGTGAATATCCTGCAATGGATTGGCCGCGAGTAATACCAGATCTGCAGCCTTACCGGCCTCGGCGCTGCCAAGTTCCCAATCGATGTGCAGAAATCTCGCCGGATTTATAGTTGCGGTCTGTAAAGCCTGTAGGGGCGAAAGACCAGCCTGAACAAGAAACTCAAGTTCCTTGATCAAGTCGCCCGGAAAGATGTACGCGAAACCCAAATCGGTTCCGGCCAATAGAGGCACTCCGGATTTCTGAAGCTCCGGAATCTGGGCCATACGCCACTCGAGAACCTTGAGCTGAACTTCATTATTTTTGCCAAAGCCTTTCAGCTGCGCTTCCCAGAACTGCCGAAAACTGGGAGCGATGTTTTTTATCCGGGGGTCCCGATCGACGCTTTCCGCGAGTTCGTGTACGTGCGCTCGTGCCCAATATTCAGTGATGGTGGGGACCACGACGGTGCTGTTTCTCAGTAGTGTGGGAACGAGTTGTGGGTCTCTATCCGCAAATGAAAATGGTATTCCCTGGGCGTGTTCCAGGCTTTTCTGTCCAGCATTTGACGCTTCCATGGCACTCACCGTGAACTCACTTCCGTTCTCGTTTGTGGGTAAATGACCGGCAAGAGGAAGGCCCAGCTTGCGCGCTGTTTCGGCAATGGCGAAGTAGCTAGGCCGATCAATATCCGAGGTCACCTTAATGAAATCGACCTTCTCCTCTGCCAACCGCGTCACGATTTCTCGTCCTTCATCGGGAGTACGTGCCTCGACTCCCCAGAAGTAAGGAGGGCCGTTGTGAAGGATGGGACCGCAGGCAACGACGCGAGGGCCGATGCGCGTGCCGGAGAGAGTTTCGATACTCCAGCGATGCAAGATGGCATAGCTCGGCGACCCCATGTCACGCACACCGGTGATGCCATAGGAAACGAGGACAGGTAAGGCTGCTTCGGTCGCGTTCCCGAGATGCACGTGCATGTCCCAGAGGCCCGGAATCAGGAATTGCCCATGTGCGTCAATGACCCGGGCGCCATCCGGCGGATAGACATCCCTGCTGGGGCCGACCCGCGAGATCATGTTGTCGGTGACGACGATAGTTTTGTCCGGTTCGACAACTCCGCTTATGACGTCAACAATAGCGACGTGGGTGATGGCGAGGGAAGTCTGTGCCTTTGTGGTAGGTGAAACACCGAGCACAATGAGGCATGACAAGATCACCTTCGTCCGTCGCTTGGAAGCGGCTGCGAGGCCTCCCAGCGGACGGGGAAGCAAGGGGTCAACGCACTTCGAAAAGATGCAAGTCACTTCAATGTGCCGCAAAGTGCACTTCCCAAGCAACGTTGTTTTTTTGTCCGAGAAACGTGACGCACAAAAAATCTCCTTCAGTTTTCATCTCGATCGGCACGGCTTTCTTGTCCTCACTGAAAGCGCTCACTTCAATCGGCCTCGAACCTTCGGAGAGATGAAACCAAAGCGAATATGGCACTCCCGGCACGGCTGCCGATATACCCTCCAAGATTTTCCTCGACGGATCCCAAGTCTGGGATAGGAGAGAGTAACTCCCTGAGATATGCCGTGACAATCCAATAAGCTGAGGGCGCTTCATTACTGAGTGAATCAGTAAGATCCGGGTGTCATGTGCCGCTATCGGGACGTCAACGTGATCACTGAAGGTACCTAGTACTTTCTGATTCCAGAAATCGAACACGACATATTCGGACTCGCCATCCAGCCCAAGCTTTTCGGCGAAGCTAACGCTCTTGTCAGCCTCTTTGCTGTGCCAGTTTGTCACCCCAACAACATCGTAGGTCCCGGCCGAAGTGCGGACCTTGAGGTCGATAATTTCTGGATAATGGTGGATATAGTAGTCCGGTTGAGTGTGATTGAACTTATCCCACGAGCTCTGGGTGCCACGGCTGAAGAGGTCCATAGGAATAATCGGGAGTGTAGGCAAGGACCCTTGCAGCATCTTCACGCGTGCATCCGGCAATTCGGGAGTCACACTCGCTAAAGGATACGCGACGCCGGTCAGGGCTATGATGCTGACCAATGTCCTGGCCTCGGCATCCGTAACACCAAAGCCGGTAAGGGGCTTTTCTCGATCGCGTTCAGTCTCGAGAACAATCGGCTTGCGTTTCTTTGCCGCGTCGACAACACTCATGGGTTCGCCCAGCTCAATACCTTCTCCGGGCATAACGTAAACCAGTAAATGATTCAGGAATCCGTTCGCATAAATCGAGCTGAACAGGGAATACATTCCCTGCCAGTTGTTATACACATCGTCGCCATTGAAATAAGAGTTCGCGTAGTCAATCGCGTTAAGTGGCGTACCAGCCGGACAAATCTCGAGAAAGCGGTCCGGTCCAATCGTTTTCCGGATCATTGCGAGCCTTGATCGATAGCTTGTAATGAAGTCTGCCCCCGCATCATGCAAACGGGTGGTGTCTACAGGCGGAGCGTATTTCGGCAGAGCATGTTCGCCATCGAGCTTGTAGTAATCGAAGCCCCAATCGTCCAAGGTGCGAAACACGCGCTTGACCACTTCCAGAGCTTCCGGATTCGTGGAATCAAGCGCTGGAGTACTGTAATCCTTTATAACGGCTCCTTTCTCATCGTAAAGATACCACTCAGGATGAGTGCGCAATCCTGCGGCATAAGAGTTCGGCACCAACCAGATTCCAGCTTTCAAGCCTTTCGCTCGGATGTAACTCGTCAGCCACTGCGGTCCATGGGGAAATTTCTTGCTATCCCAATTTTCAATCCAGGAGTGCCCTTCCGGAGTGCGATCGTAGCCATCATCCAGTTCGACATATTCAAAACCGAAAGGCAGAAGATGCGTAGCGATCCAGTCGGCGTTGAGGGTCATGTCGGCTTCAGTGACATCTTCGTAGTAACTGGTCCAGCTCGACCAGACCATCGGAGCCGCCCGGAAAGTCTTGTCATCAAAATGTGAATAGAACGGCACACCTAGAGTTTTCGTGTAATAGTCCGGAATCAGCCGAATGATCCTGCTTCCGTGAACTGGGAGAGTGATTTTCAGCAAGTCTGGATTTTGCGGGTCCCGACTCATCGCCGCTCCCTCTCCGAAGTCAATGGCGGTATCAGTCTCGCGATCAAACAGGCTGTGAAAAAGGGATCCTTGGGTTTGGCCAAGCGTGAAATACATGACATCTGGATTGAACCTCGGGAGGAATGAGTGGTTGTGTGTTAGGCTGCCGCCGTATGTTCCCGCCACTTCGCGTGTGCCCACCCAATCCACCGGCGCTCCTGCGGCATCCATTAAGCGGGCAATAATTCGGGTGGGCGGAGCGGGCACGTCTGCGATCAGCTCGGCATCGTATTCCGTGCTCAAGATTGTTAAGGTATCTTCCCCAAGTTCAAATGACCAGCCAGTAGGCGGTTCAGAGGTCCTAACCTGCAGTTGCCCAGCGTTCTCTTCAACATGCCATTGTTTTAGTTCGTAGAGACCATTCGCAGAATTTACGAATAAATGTACGTTTTGCAGCAAAACACCAAGCGTTTTATTGGTAACGGAAACTACTCCCTGCTCAGCATCTGTGGTGAGGGTCCACTGCCGATCTGAAACTGTGGGTGGCGTGGAGTACCGCGATGCGGCTATACCGCACACAACCGTCAGCAAACAGCAAAAACCTAACTTAATCCTCACGGGTGAAGACCCCGGCCTTGGAACTGCGCGGCATTATAGGCCTCGTTGCAGAAAGCGTCCATGCGATGGGCAAACGGACACCTCGTGGGAATGGCTGGCTGCGAATACTTTTCCCTTGACTTCAGGCAGCCCGAGCAGTACAAGGTAGCGCATTATCTGCTCGGGCTCGGGTTGGGTCTCTTTCTAGTCGAAGGCTTTTTTGTAGCGTGATCAAACTTAAGCGGAGGTACCGGTATGTCCGCGAAAGTAAGCGCATCCCGAGGTGTCTTCTCCTCACTGTTAATCCTCCTTCTGCTGGCGCTCCAAGCGGCCAACGCCCAGATGGGCAATGCCTCGCTTAGCGGAGCCGTCACCGATACAAGCGGTGCCGCTGTCGTAGGTGCGCAACTGACCTTGACCAACAAGGCGCAGCAGTTTGAACAAAAGTTCGTAACCAATGACAGGGGGGAGTACACCTTCCGCAATCTCACGCCCGGCACATACGACCTGAGCACCACGATGGTGGGATTTCAGAAGTCCATTCAAAGCGACATCGTGCTGACCCTCAATCAATCCGGTCATGCCGATGTCACTATGAAAGCGGGCGCGGCGACCGAAACTGTCAATGTTGAGGGCGAGAACACTCTCATCAACTACGACAACGGCACGGTGCAAGGCGGCATTGATCCACAGACCGTCAAGGACCTGCCCCTGATTGTCTCTGGCAAACCTCGTTCCTCGGCCAGCTTCGCGGTATTGCTGCCCGGCGTCAGTACCGGTAGCAGCAACGAGGCTTTCAACGCCCGCATCAACGGCGGCATTCAATCCGGGGATGAGGCCCTCCTGGATGGCGCGACCATGCAGGAAGGCTTCATGAGCCAGAGTGGCATGGTTTCGATCCAAGGCGATTTTCAGATGTCTCCCGACATGGTGCAGGAGGTGAAGGTGCTCACTTCGGACTACGCTCCGGAGTATGGCTCGTCAACTTCTGGACAAATTACGATGGTCAGCAAATCAGGCGGCAACAAGTACCATGGCGCCTTGTTCGAGTACACACGGAATCGATGGCTGAATGCGAAACCATGGAACACTTCGTGCGACACTCCCGGTTGCGATCCGCGCCCATTCGACATCGAGCATGACTTTGGGGCAAGTTTTGGTGGTCCTATTAAGATTCCGTTTCTTTATCACGGAACCTCAAAGCATCACTCGTATTTCTATTTCGATTGGGAGGCGTTTCACCAAGCGGGTGGAGGGAATACGCCCACGCTTTCCATTCCTTCCGTCCTCGAGCGCTCTGGAAATTTCAGTGATTGGGGACTCCCCATCTACGCGCCCGGGGATTTTGCTCCAGGCTCGAATGCGGGGCAGGCAGCAGGACCCCAATCGCCCGCGTGCGCCGCTGCTCTGCCTGCGGGATTCGGTCCCGGGCAGCACTTCCCTGGGAATGTAATCCCTGCGGCCTGTATCAGTCCTATTGCGGCTGCGTATCTCGCCCAACTGCCGACACCCACTAACTCACAGGCGCAGAACAACTACACTCTATCCCGGCCGGTTCCAGACACGCTGGTTGCGAACAGTAACGTGTTCATGACTCGAATCGACCACAACTACGGCGACAAAGATCACTTCTATTTCTTCTGGTGGCGGCAATTCACCGGCTACAACACCGCAACAGAACTTCCTCTGCCAATTGCCACGGAAGAGCCCACACGTCCACAGAATTCTCCGATTGCGCGTTTTAACTGGGAGCACACCTTCTCGGCCACGCTCACCAACCATGTCACCTTTGGATATTTGAATCGCAATGAGGGGTATGGCTCGGTGAATCTCTCCTTTGTGGGAAAGCTGCCGCAAGTACCGGGAGCCGCGGGAAACAATGCTCTTCCCACATTCCAGTTTAGTAATGACTTCAACCAGCTCTCGGATTATTCCGGGCCTTCAGGGGGGAATATCACGACTCGCCCTACCTGGGTAATTAATGACGTGATGAATAAAGTTTTGGGCCATCACACGCTCACTTTTGGTGGGGAGTGGCGGGCAGTGCAAGGCAATGTTCACCAGCATACGAATCAAGCCGGGACCTATTCTTTCGATGGTTCCGTAACCGCGATACCGAGCCTGACCAGCGGAAGTCCCATTGCCAGCTACCTGCTGGGCGGGGTCAGTGGCGGCAGCGTCGACTGGAGGACGGTGCCATCCTGGTATCCGCGCCAAGTCGTCTGGGCGTTCCATGGGAATGATTCGTGGCGAGTAACTCCCAAATTGACATTAAATTTTGGGATACGCTGGGATTACTACTCGGCATCGCGGGAGAAGTACAACCATCTCTCGTTCTTCGACCCGGTTGGTATCAATCCCACCGCTGGAATTCCCGGAAGGCTGGCTTTTGCCGGCAGTGGTTCCGCCTGTGGAGACGCCTGCTTCGGCAAGGAGTACCCAGAGCGCCCCTGGAAGATGGGCTTCGCTCCACGCCTCAGTTTTGCGTATGCCATGAACCAGCGGACTGTGATTCGAGCTGGCTACGGGGTTTTCTTCGCGCAAGCCTTCTATCCGGGATGGAACGGAGGTATGGCCCTCGACGGCTACAACCTCACGCAACATTTCGGCACCCATCAGGATGCAGTTACGAACCAGGCTGATCCGAACTTCTACCTGGACAATGGCGTGCCAGCTCCAGCGTTACTGCCGCCGTTTATTTCCTCGTCATACGACAACGGGCAGGATAGCAATAATGGCGTTCCGCTCTATCGTCCGCTGGATGCGAACCGGCGACCGTACTCGCAGCAATGGAATTTGACGATTGAGCGGCAACTGCCGAAGAACATTTTCGTGAGCGTCGCGTACGTGGCCAACAAGGGCACACGGCTACCATCAAATCTGAGGCCTCTTAACGTCCTGAATCCTTTTGACCCAGGAATTCAGGCACTCGAGGCGAATACCACGCCGATCGATCCAAGCTGCGCGAGCGGCAACCCGGCGCCGGGCGCGAATTGCAGCTACGTGCCGGAACTGAATACGGTCTTCACTTCTGACAGCCAGACCCTGTACGGAGTGTCCGCGCCTTACCAAGGTTGGGTGGCGGATCTGACAAACGCCGGAGTCTGCGATCCTACTGTGGCCCAAGCACTGCTTCCTTTCCCACAGTACTGCGGCCATCTGCAGGGGCTGAACGAGGAGCACGGAGGGTCGATCTATCATTCCTTCCAGTTGAAAGCCGAGAAGCGGTACACGAACAGCCTTTACATGCTGGTCTCTTACACCAATGCCAAGCTGATCACTGATGCGGCCGATAATACCCAGAGCTCAGCAAGCACCTGGAACGCATCGCAGGGAGTGATTTCACCTTTTGAGACCAGACGCAATCGGTCCCTTTCGCCCGATGATGTGCCGCAGACGTTTTCTGCCGCCTTTGTTTACTCGCTTCCTTTCGGCCGCGGTAAACCGTACCTGAGCGGCAGCCGTGCCCTGAACGTTTTGGTGGGCGGATGGGAGTTCAGCCCCATCATTCGCTACTCCACGGGAACTCCCATGTGGATTCGTTCCAACACCTGCCAGGTCGTGCCGCAGTTTGGCCAGGGTTGTCTGGTCGGCCGCATTTCTGGAGCGAATCCGTTCTTGCAGGATGTCAACAGTTTCAATCCCAGGAAGGGGGGCTGCCCGTCGGACATTCCCAATTGCGCTTCTCTGCTGAATCCCGCTGCATTTGAGGCTCTCGGATCGTTTGAGCCCAATGGCGCCTGCCCCGAATGCACGGGTACTTTTGGATACACGGGCACGGGTCCTCGTATTTACTCGGCTCTCAGAGGCCCGAATTACAAGAACGTTGATTTTTCAATTACCAAGAATACGGCTTTGACTGAAAGGGTGAACCTGCAAATCAGAGCCGAGTTCTACAACGCGTTCAACCAGCACATGTTTGTCGATGACGGCAATTTCACGATCAGCGGAAATAGTGGAGCCTTCAACAATGACATCAGCGCTGCGCCTCTGACCAGCACAACGGGGCAGAGTTTCCCGGGCTTTGGCATCTGGAGCGGCAACGTAAGTTCCCCTCGACGCATTCAGCTTGGGGCTCGACTTGAGTTTTGATCTGATTTCAAATCGAAACGGTCAGAGCGGACGGCTGCAGGCCTTGCTGTAGGCCGACGCCGCTCGATGCGACACGAGTCTCCACCGGTCTCCGGCACGACGCCGGAGATTCGTGTGTGCGGGGCTGATCTTACTTCGCAGCGATTCCCTTGCCCTCGACGACGGTCAAAATACGATCGATTGGAGGTTTGGTCAGCACTTCCAATTTTCCGCTCGGCCATTGAATTTCGAGCTTGTCCACTTCCGAGGCGGGCCCGAGCCCGAAATGAACTCGTAAGTCGGAGCTCGAACTATAGCTTCCGCCGCTGAAAACGTCGGAGCGTTGCCGCACTCTCCCGGTCGTCACGAACACTTTGGCTCCAATGGCATCCCGAGAACTTTCCGCACCCCCAACCAGCTTCAGCGAGATCCAGTGATTATCGTTCTTGACGACATTTCTGAGGAGCGTCGGGTGTGAATCGATATTATTCACAACGACGTCAATGTGGCCGTCGTTGAACAGATCACCGAATGCCGCGCCGCGAGCTGGAATCACGGCCGCAAGTCCACTGCCGGTTGCGGCTGGTACTTCAGTAAACTTCATTCCGTCTACGTTGCGAAATAATAGTGGCCGCTGGGCCCATGTAGTACCCCAATCGCGCTGGTCGACCCATCTGTATATATGGCCATTGGCGACGAACAGGTCTAACAATCCATCGTTGTCGACGTCGAGGAATCCTGTCCCCCACCCAAGGAATGGAATCGTGACGTTGGATACTCCAGCCTGAAAACCGACTTCGGAAAAACTGAGATTACCGTCGTTCCGATATAACGTGTTGAAATCATCTGAGAAGACTGTCACGTAAAAATCTAGCTTGCCATCGCGGTTGTAATCGCCTACGGCAATTCCCATCGAGGCTTGTGCCAGGCCGTTATCGGTCAGCGCAAAGCCGGAAACGTAACTCACATCTTCAAACTTACCGTTGTGGAGGTTGTGATAGAGATAGCGTGGAACTGAATCGTTAGCAACTGCGAGGTCTAGCCAGCCATCATCGTCCACGTCCACGAACACAGAAGCCAAACCGTAATATGCGTGGGGGTCAGCCACGCCGGCGCTCTCGCTCACATCGGTGAATGTGCCGTTGCCGTTGTTGTGAAACAGATGATCGTGTTCGCCGACCAATCCCAGCGGGCCGCACATGGATCCAACTCCACGAAACTGACAGGCAGATGGCGGAAGATTGCGTTGGCCCGGAAGGGGCGGATGGTTGGGATCAAACTGCAAGTACCCAGGGACAAAGAGATCCAGTAAGCCATCATGGTCGTAGTCGCCCCACGTCGGACCGGCTGACCAACCTCCCAGGGACACGCCCGCTTTCTCTGCAACATCGGTGAACGTACCGTCCCCTTTATTGTGATACAAGCGGTTCTTGCCAAAGTTCGCGACGTAAATGTCGGCCCATCCGTCGTTGTCGTAGTCTCCGACCGCGACTCCAAATCCCCAGCCTTCGTTGGCGACACCGGCTTTCTCCGTCACATCCGTAAACGTACCGTCGTGATTGTTATGAAGGAGCATCGCGCGAGGCGCCGACTCCGTTCCGTTAAGTGCAGCAACCGTGGAGCCATTGAGCAGATAAATGTCGAGCCAGCCATCATTGTCGTAATCCAGCAACGCTACGCCAGAACCTACACTCTCGAGAATCGTGGTCTTCTCCGGGCTCCCGGAGCGGTGGAGGAACTTGAGCAAGCCGGATGATGAGGTTACATCTTGGAACACAACCGGGGCGCCATCCACAAAACCACCCGCGGTGATCGGTCTCGCCTGGGCATCTTTGACCGCGGCATGCGGTGGTCCCGTGGATACGGCCATAGGCTGATTCTGGGGTGGCTGATGAGAATCGGCCTCTTGGGCCGCTACGTTAACCACAGTTGTGGCAAAAAGGAAGGCCGACAACGATGACATCAGTACGCCTCGACTACTGTGACGGCGGTGGATAAGCTTCATGGCTCGTGTGGCGTTTCCTCGTTCACGTCTTTCGACGCTGTGCCGTTTTGTAGCGATGTTGTCGAGCCATTGAGTTGATCCAATTTCTGAAATGCAGCGTCTGCCTCCTGTTTACGCCCCAGCTTCGCATATGAACGCCCAAGCAGAAAATACGCCTGCTTCATTCTTGGCTCCAGCCGCAGAGACGCCACAAACTCCGGAACAGCAGAATTCCAATCACCACTTTGGAAAAGGGCATTCCCCAAGGCAAAGTGAGCGGCCCCGGAATCAGGGCTCATTGCAACGCTCTTTCGCAGCCACTCGATAGCGTGGGGATAGTCTTGTTTGTACGTGTAGCAAGCACCGAGGCCGTAAGCAATTTCGAAGTCTACGGATCCGATCTCTGCCGCCTTCGAGTAATAAGTTATGGCTTCATCGAATTTCGACTGCGACCGCTTCAACTCTGCCAATGCGGTGGCCACCTCCACAGAATGGGGGTTGATCTGAAGAGCTTTCTTAAACTCTGTCTCTGCCATCGACAGGTCCTGAGCTTCCGCAGCAGCCTCGGCCAACAACTGGTGAACGCGCGCGGATTCGGGACTCAGTCGGTATAGCCTCTCGTACTCCTGTTGTGACATTGCTCTCGCCGCGAAAGACAGGTAATAAAGTGCATCGATATCGTGAGGATCTAGTACGAGTACTCTCTTTAGTTCCGTTAGAGCTTCGCCATAGCTCCCCATGGCGAGCTCGGCACGGGCAAGAATAATGCGTACCGGAAGATCATTGGGTTTCTTTTGCAAGAGACTCATCGCCAGTTCTTTTGCGTGTTCGAAGTCTCCACGGTACAACGCTCGTGCCGGCGACGAGAGTTCTAGCTGTTGAGTGAACCCATCCGTGACAGGAAGGGACAAGAACAACAAAAACAATTTGCAGAACGATTTTGCCGGACGGCAGCGCCGGATAGCGTGCAGCATTGAGTCCCCTTATGGAGTTTCGAATGGCCTGACTTCAACCATGCGCAAGAACTCCTGGATCTTCGTGTCTCTGAACTTTTGCAGTTCGTCATAATGTTTGGACTGGCTCTCACGTCGCGGGTCGCGGGTCCGTGTGTACAGCGACAGCAGATAGAAGTTTGCCGCCATGTGATCTGGGTTCAGCTTCAGAGCTTCCTCCAGTTGTTTCTCCGCTTCACTATAGTTCCTGCGTACAAAATAATACTGGCCCAATTCCGCCAGGGCATCGGCATAGTCCGGCTTTGCCCTCAGTGCGGACTGGAGCTGTGGAAGTGCCTCGTCGACCCGACCCATCTTCAACGCCAGCGATCCCAGGTAATAATGTGCTGGTGTGGCGGTCGCTGCCTCTTTCGCGGCTTGATCAAACCAGGGTGCTGCGTCGTCATAATCTTTAGCTCGAAAAAATGCTATCCCGACTGCCAATTTGCCACGCGGATCCTGTGGGTTATATTTTAGATACTGCTGGAAGTATGGCACGGCTTCCTCCGGATCGTGGCTGAAGAGCGCTGTCGTTCCCATCGCGTAGTTGTAACTGCTATTTTCAGGCTCGAGCTTGACTGCTTTCTCAAAAGAGTTTTGTGCTTCGGCGATGAGTTGCAAATCCAGACAGACGACACCAAACGAATAGTGAACGCTGGGATTATTCGGTGCCAGATCGCGGGCGTGCGCTAGATATCCCAATGCGCCTCTGTAGTCTTTCTGCTTGTATGCCACTCTCGCCAGGTCAAACAAAGAGCGGACTGACAGATGCTCGACCGCAAACTTCTCCAGGATTGAGCGGGCATCATCCAATTTACCGACCTGCTCATAGGCCAAGCCAAGAATATGCTCGAGGTCGGGCAGCAGCTGTTGTCGCTTCGCTAAGGCCTCCAGAAGGGCGATGGTCACATCCTCATGTGTGCCGGGGTTAATTCCGAGCAGCACTTCCCGCACATCAACCTCTGAGAAATCTGGGCTTGCCAGAAGTTGCGCTAGCACAGTTGAAGTGCCTTCGTGATCCCCTAGTCCGACATAATCCGCACACGAAATTGACAAAGCCTGTGCACTTTCTCGTGCGGACTTGGGAAGACGCGACAGACGCGTCAGGGAAGCTTGATATTTTCCTGCTTCAAGCAGTAGCAACGCGCTCTGATAATTGGCCTCAGCGTTGCTAGGCTCGTAACTCAGGACCGAGTCATAAATGAGCAAAGCCTTTCGGTTCGCCTGAGAATCAGTTGGAGAGTTTTCCTGATAAAGCCGCGCGAGGTTCAGGTGAGCCGCCGTGAAGCGAGGTTGTCGTTCGATTGCTCGCTTGAATTCAGCTTCAGCAGCCGAGTAGTGGTGCTCCTGCGCTTCAATCACACCCGATAGATTGTCAAATCCAGCATCACCGCCGAGTTCTTTTGTCGACGCTGTTAGCTGTTCTCTAGCGGCAGATAAGTTTCCGCTCTCGATTGCCTTTTGGATTTCGAGGATGGCGCGGTCGCGTGGTTTATCGTTGGGTGGCTTGGCTTGGGCTGAAACACTCAAAGACAGTAAAAGAACAGAAGCGGAAAGAACCGTAACGCGGCGAGGCCCTGGCATTTACGCAACCGTTAACAGATATTCCAGAGATCCAAAAATCCGAGTCATTATACTCGAGCTGGATGAAGGCGCAGCCGCATTATTCCAACTGATCTATACTATTGCTCATCGAAGCTGCGATCACTGAAATCGTAATATTTCTGCCAAATTGATGCTTTGCTTTCGTTTCACCCTGAATCGGCGAACGTTTCTGATGGTTCTCTTGTGGGCGGGCAGGGGCCTCTCACAAGTTCCTCAACTATCTTCTCGAGAGGATGCCGTAGCTGCTGGTGTTCAGGCCCTTAAGGCGGGCGATCTGGAAACTGCGCAAAACTTCCTGAATCTGGCTTTGAAGCAAGGTATCAAGCATCCAATCGTGTTCCATAATCTGGGTGTCATCGCGCAAGAACGCCACAATGATGCGCAAGCGGTCGCCTGGTTCCGGCAATCACTTCTTCTGGATCCTAACTACGGTCCAAGCCAACTGCTTCTCGGCTCCAGTCTTCTATCGCTTGGCAAAACTGATGACGCGGTGCGTGAACTCAAGCGAGCAGTCCGATCAATGCCCAGCGAACCGGCAGCACATTTGCAGCTAGCCAAGGCCTATGAAGCTACCGAAAAATGGGGGCAGGCAGTCGAAGAACTCCGAAAGGTGACTGCACAGGCGCCGGACGATGCCGAATACTCATATCAGTTGGGCAAAGCCCTGACTGGACTTTCGGGATGGTCCTTGCAACAGATCTCTCGTGTGAATCCGAACTCCGCGAGACTTCACCAGGCCCTCGGTCAGGAGTATGTAATCCAGGGGAAATACGATCGTGCACTTCTCGCCTATGAGCAGGCAGCAGCTGCCGATCCCAGGCTACCAGAAATCCATTTGGGCATTGCATTTACGCTGCTCCAACTCAAGAGGTTTGATGAGGCTCTTGGACAAGTCAATCTCGAATTGGCACTCGTTCCGGAGAGCAAAATGGCCGCCGAGTTGAAGACTCGGATCGAGGCTCAAATGGCAACAACTCATTAGTCTCCTTATATCGCAGGCATGAATGGTGCTCTCATCAACGTGGCTTTGTTATGCCTCTTTCCCGTATTCATTTCGGGGTCAATACGGTCTCAGGAGAGTCCGCCCGAACTCGGTCGGGAATACGATTTTTCGCGACTGGAACTCTCGCCTGAAAAACACAGCCAACTCAAAGGAGCGCTTCAGGGGAAGGACTATCAAACAGCTGAGCGAATTCTCGTCGAAGAAGCAGAACGCGACCCGACATCTCTGCACGCTGCAAGGCTATTCGAGTACTCTGGGGGGCTGTTTTTTCTCGATGGCCAATATGTGAATTCGGTTATCGCATGGAAGAAGGCCGAGGCTATTGCGCCGCTCGATGAACGAACCCGCTTTACTCTAGCAATGGCATATATAAAGGTGAACCGTCGCTCGTGGGCGCGATCAGAGCTAGAGAGCCTAGCACAGGCGCATTCCGATAATTCTCTCTATTTATACTGGCTAGCGCGAATCGACTACGACGATCAGAAATATCTGGAAGCAATTGGAAGGCTGGAGAGGGTTACAGAACTCAATCCCAATATGGTACGTGCGCACGATCTATTGGGTTTGTGTTACGACTACATCGGTCAATTCGATCGAGCGATCACAAGCTTCAGCCGCGCGGTCGCACTGAACCGTGAGCAAGCCAAACCTTCTCCCTGGCCGCCTCTGGATATGGCTGTTACTCAGATGGAACTAAATCAACTCGCGAATGCGGAAAAAGGACTACAAGAGGCAATCACTTACAATCCAAAATTGCCGCAAGCGCAATATCAACTTGGCCGTGTACTAGACAAAGAAGGAAAAGGCGAGCAGGCGATCCAAGCGCTCAAGACCTCGGCAACTTTGGACCCGGGCTACTCAGAGCCGCATTACCTGCTGGGGCGGATATATCAAAAGCTGGGAAAGAATGATCTAGCCAAAGCAGAGAGTTTAGAATTTCAGCGGCTCAAACAAGCTGCAAGCGCTGCCAGCCAACAGAATCACTCTCCTTAAGACTGGACTTACGGCTACACTTACGACCCTGTTTCAGCTCACCGTGAGTTTCTGAGAATTCCATTCACAAGAAACGATAGTTTCCAATTTCTAGGCAGTATTAACGCACTCCTTGTGAGTTGACAAAAATCGTCCAAGTTTGCCTTACGAATCAGATCGGATACCTTTCGCCCGGACGCACAATCCGAATGCGGTGATCTGTGAATTTGAAATGTGTTCCCGGGATTTCGACCTTAGGCATATGGCAGCCGTCGCACCCGCTGTCGGAGACCGGGCAACTCCTCGCTACGATTTTTGAGGGAGCGGCCTTCCCAGTTGGCTTGCGAACTGCAAGTGCAGTGTGGCAACCGATGCACTTCGTATCGGAAGACGCCCCTTGCTGCGGCAGATCGAGGTGGGGGTCGTGGCATGCCGTGCAGGCAAACCGAGGATCATTGGAATCATGTCCACGGCTGCTCGTAAGACGGTACGGCTGAAAGCGTACATTGGAAGTTCCCCCGAGATCGGGCATCATCCCCACAGTATTCGCGCTACGATGACAGGCACCACAGAATTCCTGGTTCAGTGCATCTGGATTGAGCGTCTTGGGATTGAAAATGAAAGACTCATCTGCGCGCCCGGACTGCATAGCCTCTGCATGCAATATGCCCGGACCATGACAAGCCTCGCACGAAACTCCTGTAATGAGTCGTTCAAGCGCTAGCCTTCCATCGGAAACGGCAGCAGTACCATGGCAAGAAAAGCAGTTTACGGCCTCATCGCCGGTAATATCGCGACCGAAAGCAGCGTCAAGGCTGGGCGGAGGATTCAGAGCATCCCCGATGGTCCAATCCAGGCGATCGATACCAGGGTAATAGCTGACGCGGCCTTCATAAAGTTTCCCGTTATGTCGCAATACATACGTTTGGGCAACCCGAGCATTTCCAAAAATGTACGCAATTGGTTCGCTTATACTTCGATTGCCATCCGAGACTCTGTATGTCGCCTGTGCACTATCGCTGCTAATTTCATAGGAGTAGTCGCCCGCGTGAAAGGTGAGTTGAGGGTGTGATCGCAGGATATCGTTGCTGGCTACAACGCCCAGGCCATGTGCCATGGAGCTCCGGGAGAACTGCCGAGCCTTTTGCATGTGACAGCGTGCGCAGACTTCACTCCCTGCAAACCCCCGATTGGGTATCTCGCGGCGTGGACGAAAGTTCGCAAGAGCGTCATCCATTTTGGACGGTTGCGACTGTCCAGACACAAGAATACAGATCAGGCACAGGGCCAGTACGTGCACGACATCTGTGATCTTAATTCGCAACGATTCTCTTATCGCGTCGCCATCCCGTGGCGCGCGATTGGGTCGCCATTTCTAGTTTCCCACTACTTGGCTCCAACCGGCCCTCTCATCGAAGACTATTAAACCATTTTGACCTCGACGAGCCCATGGAAAACCAACACTGCGAGCTTTTGCTCGCGACCGCGAACTCTGCGCCGTCTACGCGATGAGAAGTACAATTGGCCCGACTTTGCGAACCTTCTGACTAGTCCCGATACGCTGGGGATTTTGTCCCGATCAGGTTCGAAAGATTAATGGCAGGCGGGGTCTGAAATCGATTCGTTCGCTTCGCGGCTTGCCGTCAAATTCAATTTCGAGCACAGGCGCTGCTCCGGTTCGCGTTGAGAGGACACCACTTTCCACCACTTTCTGCGACACAGCTGAGCGGAGCGGTACAGTCGTGGTTAAGGTTAAGCCAGTTATTTCGTAAATACCGATCGGATGCTCGTTGAACCAATGCTTCCGCTGGGCTTGCTTCATGAAGCGCATAAACACCCACATTGGTTCCTCAACTCCCGCTTCACCGATATGCATCACGAGCGGATCCGGCAAGTAAGCTGGTCGGTACTCCCAGGCTGGAAAAGGTGGTTCCCCGGTTTCCTTCGGATTGGAAGGGCGTA
Organism: Candidatus Sulfotelmatobacter sp.; assembly: GCA_035264195.1. GTDB lineage: Bacteria > Acidobacteriota > Terriglobia > Terriglobales > Acidobacteriaceae > Sulfotelmatobacter. The sequence goes on from DATFQQ010000135.1 coordinate 20,224, forward strand.
AGCAAATGCCGAACGGACAAGCGTTGCTGTTCCGAGCAGCCCATCTTTCCCAAAGCAATGTGTTCCTCGTGCTTTGATTCTGAGCCTCACTCGGGTCACTCACCCAGATCAGCTCGATCATCGCATTTGCAAAGGCAAAGCGACGACAGGCCGTACCCTGTCCGGGATGCTGATTTGGAGGTCCCTCCAGCAGACCGAACTGAACAAGTTTCTGAGCCTCCGGAGCCCCAGGCGCTGTGCAGACGAATACGTGATCCAACTCTATCCGCATGCAAAGTAGTGTATTCCCTTCTGACTATCGATAAATCGGGATACCGCTGATTGACGCCAAAGGTTTTGAACGAACTCATTGTACATTTCTAGGCGAATATCTCATTCACCTTCTCCCGAACTTTCTCGCTGCGCGAAGGCTTCAAATAGCGCATTGTCGATTCCATATCGTTATGACCAAGCCATTGCTGTACGGTGCGCAGATCGACTCCCGCCCACAGACAACGAGTAGCAAACGTTGAGCGGAATTTGTGCAACCAGAAGTTGTCTTTGCCTAACTCGGCGCGTTCGGCACACGCCTTCAGGCAGTCGAGGAAATCCAGCTTCGGATTGCACCCACTCGTCGGAAACACCAACCCGCAGGTCTTGTCAGCCTTCGCCTTCCATACCTTCAACTTCTTCACGAGCTTGGACGGAATCGGAATCTCCCGCTCCTTATATGCCTTTGGTGTCCAGTTCCGATCCGGTTTGTGGCTGACTCGAAGAGTGGAGGCCGTGAAGTTCACGTCCGACCAGTAGGTGTGCATTACCTCCTGCTCTCTCATCCCCGTCATCAAGAAGAACTCGAACCAGAGCCGTTCTTCATCTGTGCATGCCTTGAAGAGCTTGTCCAATTCTTCCTGTTCGTACATCTCTGGTTCTTCTTCGGTGTAGCGCGGCCAATCGTTCTTACCGACCAGACCACGGATGCCATTCGCCTTGAGAAAGGCCATCACCGTCTCGAACTTGTTGTAAACGGACCGAGGCGATTGCTTCTTCTCGTCCCGTAAGAAATTGGAGAACTTGAGCAGATCGTAGCGT
>DATFQQ010000136.1:0-3477 GCA_035264195.1 Candidatus Sulfotelmatobacter sp.
GCGTTTTTCTCCCAAGTGAATTGCGCGTCAGTTTCAATGTTGGTGGGCACAATTCCTTGAGGGAACTGCTCGGCACTACGTTTGCCTCGGATTCCGATTGAGGTTGTGCTTGACCAAGCCCGCTTGTCGCTGCGTGATTGGATGGCCAGCCTCTAAGTCATGCTAGGCGTTATCGCAGACCTGTCGAGTGCCCGAGGATTTCGCACAAGTAGGAAGCCGATAACGGTGCCAACAAAATATCCTCTACATCGCAGTCCAGCGCGTCCCACCACAACTCGGCCGTACTGGTAGAACTCACAAGCATAATGGGAATGGAGCTTGAGATACACCTTACTTGCTTGATCAGATCTGTCCAGTTGCCATCTGCCAAGACGAGGTCCGCGACGATGGCCGTTCTCTCGGATGCTGACGCGACCAAATCCTTAGCCGCCTTGATGCTGTTTGCCCATTCCACTTTGAGACCGCGTCGTTGCAAATCCTGCTCGATTGTCGCTTCCGGTTTTCTGCCGCTTACAAACATGATGGTGTTTACTGGTTTCTCGCTCTGCATCGACATCCGGTGCGCTCGAATCCAAGCTAGCCCAGTACCAGCCCGAATTGACGTAAGCGGCCGTAAGCTCCCGCGTTACATGTCGCAGGCCGGCGCACTCAAGCGTATGATTGCCAGTGCTAGACTAAGCACCGATGGCGGCTTCATCACCCCAACAATCTCCGGCCGACCCTGCACGCGAGCCCGTGCCAGCAAGCGCAGTTCGCGAGCAACTGGCGCGCGTGGTGAACAGCCCTGGCTTTGTTTCCTCAGCCCGGCTCACCCGGTTTCTGACCCACATTGTGAATCGGACCATCGATGGAGATCTCGACAGCCTCAAGGAGTTCACGATCGCCATGGAGGTCTTCGACCGCACGGCGGATTACGATCCGAACATCGATGCGATTGTACGGGTCGAGGCTCGCCGCCTCAGATCCAAGTTGAAGGCATATTACGAGGAAGGGCCCGGCAGGAGCGATCCCGTCCTGATTGGATTGCGGCCGGGTAGTTATGTCCCGATCTTCCGCTGGCTGGAAAGGGGACCACAAGAGAATACGAAAGAAAACGGCACGAACATCCAAACTCGCCGTCCATCGATTGCCGTGTTGCCGTTTGTGAACATGAGTCCGGATCCGGAGCAGGACTATTTTTGCGACGGGATCAGTGAGGAAATCATCAACGCACTCACGCGCGTATCGGGACTGAACGTGATTGCGCGGACGTCGGCTTTCCAGTTCAAAGGGGTGGCGGTTGATATCCGGGAAGTGGGCCAGCGTCTCGGCGCCGATGTAGTGATCGAGGGAAGCGTCCGGAAGGCAGGGATGCAACTGCGGATCGGTGCCCAGGCGATCCACTCTGAATCCGGCCATCATCTGTGGTCTCAAGCCTTCCGCCGTGAGCTGAAGGACATCTTTGCAATCCAAGAAGAGATCGCGGAATCCGTGGCCGGCTTGCTGCGGCTTCAGATGCCAACAGCGCGAGTGCGTTCCTCTGCTCGCAATCTCGATGCTTACACAAGGTACTTAAGAGCGCGATTCCTGATTTATCAACAGTCTCCGGAAGCCCAGCGAGTTGCGATCGAGCAGCTGCGTGAACTGATTGACCTTTTTCCTGATTACGCCCCCGCTTATAGTGGCGTCGCTGCGGCCATCGGCCTTCTGTGTTTTTTCGGCGTAGTCTCCGGGCGTGATATGTATCCCGAGGTAAAGGCGAACGCTGAGCGCGGCTATGCCCTTGATCCCGACTCAGGAGAAACGTGCACCGTGCTTGGGGGAGTTCGTGCGTGTTTTGAATATCGCTGGGATGAAGCGGACAGGCTGTACGAACGAGGGCTGCAACTGCAGCCTGGCCACGCTACGGCTCACATGTTTCGCGCCGTGTCGTCGCTGAGCCGAGGGGACATTTTGGGGGCCGAATCAGGGTTTCGCCGAGCCGCCGAATTAGATCCAATTTCCGCCAGCGGCTGCGCGCGGATGGCTTATCTTCACTATGTGAAGGGTGACTATCGATCCGCCGCGGAACACCTAAGAAAGTCTCTCGACCTGGATCGCGACTATCCTGAAACGCGACTTTACGACGGACTCTTGCACTTCCAGCAGAAAGATTACGACGGCGTCATACAGTGCCTAGCCTCTTCGTCGGTTCCGTTGGACATTGGCCTGATGGCAGCCGCCCATGCCCGCAAAGGCAGCGAGTCGCGAGCCCGGAAGTGTATCGAGGAGCTTAGCCGTCTGGCAGGGGGACAATACGTCACACCGCTGGCGGAAGCTTTCGCGGCGATCGGCATAGGAGACCACGATCTCGCATTCCACCGTCTGGAAGAGGCCATTGAGCACAAGACGAACTTCGTCAATCTGCTAGCCGTCGAGCCGTTTTTTGAACCGCTGCGCAGCGACAGCCGATTCTCTAGGTTGCTGAAATTACTACACCTTCCGGACTGAGTCCGACCGTAAGCTTACGAGCGGCTTACGGCTCATTACTACCATAAGGCACCGTGTTCGATACACGATTGCCGAGGATGCAAAGGATAACGCGAACGATTCTCAAAGCAGCAGGAGAAGACCATGAAATACATCGTGGAAACGCCGAAGTCCGTAGAACAGGCCGTGGCGGATTTGCAAGCTGCGGTTCAGCGGCACAAGTTCGGTGTTCTGCACATCCACAACCTGCAAGAAACCATGAAGAAGAAAGGCGTGGACTTTCCCAATGCCTGTCAGATCCTCGAAATATGCAACCCTCACAACGCCAAAGAGGTGCTGAGCGAGGATATGGACCTGAATATGGCGTTGCCATGCCGTGTCTCCGTGTATTCCGAGGGCGGCAAGACAAAGATCGGCATGATGAAGCCATCCGCGATGCTGAAAGCGCTTTCCGATTCCCCAGCCTTGGCCAACGTAGCGCAGGATGTGGAGGAGACCATCATCGAAATGATCGCCGAAGCCAAGTAGGCTTATCCTCGCGATGGTCACTCGTGCCCGCGAACCAGGGGCGGACAAGAAGACATCGCGATCTCGTTAGGGACTGTGGCATAAGCAGGCAGAAAAGATGCCAGCACAGCGTCAGGTTTCGTTTCCGGCAACCGCACCCTCCACAATCCAGAGACATATACTAGCAACGCTCCCGTCGGTCCCGTCTATAACTGTTCCAGGTATTAAGAGTGGCGTGAGCGATTTTCGGAAAGGACTCTCTCGATGATCTATCGGCTACTAGTCATTTTCTTGATTTGCAACGGCCTTGCGGTCAGTGCTCAGGAACCAGCGCCCAGCGGACCTCCGCCGCTTACGCTCGAGGAGGCGATCAACCTCGCCCAAGCGAACAACCGCCAGGTGAAAAATGCGATTTTGGCCGTGGCGATCGACGATGACCAAATAGCCGAGGCGCGCACTTATCGCAAGCCCTCACTGAACGTCTACGCCCTTGGTTCGCAGCTCCTGACTCCCTTGGACTTC